>DKXD01000004.1:20102-20400 GCA_002492075.1 Ruminococcaceae bacterium UBA7135 | reverse complement strand
AATTTTATCCGCAAAACTTTCCGCGCCGAGTCTTAAAGCTCGGCGCGGATTTTATATACGCTCCGTTGAAAAACCACCCAAATATTCCACATTTTCAACTGTAAAACCTGTTGAAAAGCGGTTAAATTCAGTTGAAAACCTTGTCTGAGTGAAGAGTTTTCAACAATTTCGGCATATTCTCCCCAATTTTGCATTGTACAGGCTTTTTTTCTGTTGAAAACCCTGTTAAAACCGTGAAAAACTCATTGCAAAGCCATTTCCGAAAAAATTACATAATTTTTAAAAAGTACTTGACAAA
>DKXD01000004.1:19261-19850 GCA_002492075.1 Ruminococcaceae bacterium UBA7135 | reverse complement strand
AATTTTTAAAAAGTACTTGACAAAACTGTATAAACTGTGTATAATATAATATATACAGAACATATACAGTCAGCGAACGGAGAAACCGATGAATATATTCATAGATGTAAAAAGCAACACACCGATATACGACCAGATATACTCGCAGATCAAACAGCAGATAATAAGCGGCGAGCTTAAAGAAAACGAAATGCTGCCGTCTATCCGCGGGCTTGCAAAGGACCTGAAGATAAGCTTTATCACCACAAAACGCGCTTATGAAGAGCTTGAAAAAGAGGGCTTTATCTATACGATACAGGCTAAGGGTTGCTATGTCGCGCCGAAAAATCTGGAGCTTATCCGCGAAACGAACCTCAAAAAAATAGAGGAGCATATCGACGCTATTATCGAGCTTGCCGCGGCTTGCGAAATGAGCGGCGAGGAACTTCTGAAAATAATAAAATTTGCATTGGAGGCAGAAAAATGACTAACGCTCTCGAAATTACGGGACTTACCAAGGAATACAAAGACTTTAAGCTGGATGGGTTGAACCTCACGCTTCCGGGCGGCTGTATTCTCGGGCTTATCGGGGAAAACGGCGCGGGAAAAT
>DKXD01000004.1:16541-18967 GCA_002492075.1 Ruminococcaceae bacterium UBA7135 | reverse complement strand
AAACGGCGCGGGAAAATCCACGACCATAAAGCTCGTTCTCGATATGATAAAGCGCGACGGCGGCTCGGTGAAGATACTCGGGCGCGATAACTCAAAGGAGATACGTCTTATTAAAGAGGACGTGGGCACAGTTTTCGATAACGTGGGTATTCCCGATTGCCTGACCACGCGTCAGATCGGAAAAATTATGCGCGGCACATTCAGAAATTGGAACGCCGGAGATTACGACGCGCTTTTGAAAAGGCTCGACGTACCGTCGGGCAAGCCGTTCGGGAAGCTCTCGCGCGGAAACAAAATGAAGGTCGGGCTTGCCGTGGCGATGTCGCACAACGCGAAGCTGCTGCTCCTCGACGAGGCGACAAGCGGTCTTGACCCGCTCGTGCGCGACGAGGTTTTGGATATTCTGAACGACTTTACACGCGACGAGGAACATTCCGTCCTGCTGTCCTCGCATATCGTAAGCGATCTCGAAAAGATATGCGACTACATCGCGTTTCTGCACAAGGGACGGCTTATCCTGTTTGAGGAAAAGGACGTTTTGCTCTCGGAATACGGAATGATCCACTGCACCGAGCAGCGGCTCTCCGAGCTTGATCAATCCGCGATAAAGCACAAAAAAATAACGCCCTACGGCGTGGAGGCTATCGTCAGAAGAAGCGCCGTTCCGCATGGCACGGAAATAAGCCCCGTTTCGATAGAGGAGTTGTTCGTTCATACGGCGAATGAGAACATCTGATTTGGCTTTCTCTTCCCCGCGCAGCGAGGAAGAGAAAAAACAAATATTACAATATTTCTCCGCGTTAAGCGGCGAAAGGAGAAGATAATCATGAAAGGCTTGCTTTTAAAAGAATTTTATATGGCGGTAAAATATTATAAGATGAGCTTTCTTATTGATATAGTATTCATAGCGGTTTCGTTCGTTTCAAAAGAGAACCTCGCGTTTTTGATTTTTCCCCTGATAATATCGGGTGTGCTGCCCATTACGATGCTTGGATTTGATGAGAAATTCAAGTGGACGCATTACAGCGGCGCTCTTCCGTACAGCGCGGCGCAGCTTGTTTCGGTGAAATATCTTTTCGGCTTACTGGTTCAGGCGGCGGCTTCGATTTTGATATTCTCGGCTGTACTTGTGCGAAATAAAGTTATGGACGGCGCAGCAATACCGCTTTCCGACGCGGCGATGATGGTAGGCGGAATATTTGTTGTCTCGCTTATAATGCCCGCGCTTTGTCTGCCGATTTGCTTTAAGTTCGGCACGGAAAAAGGACGCATTATCTATCTTATTTCAATGTGTGCTCTGGGCGCGGGAATTATGAGTTTCATTCCCGAGGGCGAAATTCCCGATTTGACCGAGCTTCCCGTTTTGATAATATTCGCGTCCGCCGTCGTTATCTACGCGCTGTCTTGGCTCGTCTCGATAGCTGTTTACGACAAACGCGATCTTAAAGGCTGAACCGCGCGTCTATGATACCCTCAATATCCGAGTTTTCCGCGCCGTTTTTGCTGTTCAGCAAACGCGCGGTGAACTCGGTTTTGTTTTGCGCCGCGGCGTAATCCACAAGCTCGTTCAGAATGTTTTCGTTAAGCATATTCTCGGCGAGCGGCATATAGTCGATAAGATTTCTGTCGATAAGCTGTTTGAAAAGCTCTGATTTGTTTATGTTCTCGTAGCTGCCGTATTCGCACGCGAGTTTGAAAACGTCCTCGCGCAGAGCGACGTCCCATTCAAACTCCGCGCTGCCCGCAAACGGCTTATTAAGATCGTTCGCGCCGATGAGGGAATACATCGCGGTCTCTGAAGAAAGGCTCGGACAATTCTTGAAAGCCTTGCCGAGGATAGTTACCTCGGAATCGGGAAAGCACACCTCACGCAGCCCCGCGCAATCCTCGAACGCGCCGTTATAAATAACGCAAAGCATTTCGGGGAGCGTTATTTTTTCGAGAGAGGTACATTTGGAAAACGCAAACGAACGTATAACGGCGACTTTTGCGGGAAGCTCTATTTTTCGCAGAGAACCGCAGAATTTGAACGTATTGTAGTCGATTATTTTCAGAGAGCTCGGAAGAACTGTTTCTTCAAGCTGTTCGCAGTATTCAAATGCCGCGGCGCCGATATTGGTTACCGTATCGGGCACGGCGACCGACTTCAAAAAGCTTGCGGAGCTGAACGCTTTCGCGCCTATGCTTTTCACTTTTTTAAACTTGTATTTTTCGGGTATCTCGATCGACGTTATGCGCGGATCATCGTTGTAGTTGTATTTCGCAAGCTCCCAGCCGTCGTCCAGCTTGTCGAAATCGAACATTTTCTTTGTCATAATGTAAATTTCCCGCCTCCGCAAAACCGAATTTGCGAGTTTCTTTTTAAAAGCAGACGCATTATCTCATTTTCTCCCCCGCTTCGCGGTGGGGAGAAAATTTTTATATTA
>DKXD01000004.1:0-16269 GCA_002492075.1 Ruminococcaceae bacterium UBA7135 | reverse complement strand
TGTGGGGAGAAAATTTTTATATTATCATCCCCAAAACCGCCGATCGGAAATCGGCGGTTTGCATTTATTTTATTGGCTGCGCAGAGATAAGCTGCTCAAAATCCACGCCGGGCATAGGCTTGTAGTAGAAGAAGCCCTGTATCATATCGCAGCCAAGAGCCTTGAGGAAGTCCACTTGAACCTGTGTTTCAACGCCTTCGGAGACCGTTTCGAGGTTAAGGCTTTTTGCCAGCGACACCACCGATGTGATAACTTTTTTGTTTTTGTCGGTAAGATCGTTGCGCAGGAAAAATCCGCCGTCTATCTTCAAAGTATCAAACGGGAGCATAGTGATGAGGTTCAGCGAACTGTACCCCGAGCCGAAATCGTCTATCGAAATGCGATATCCGCGATCCTTGAAGTTCGTTGCCATTTTAACAAGCTTGTCGAGGTTTTCCGTAAGCAGGCTTTCGGTTATCTCAAGCTCTATGTAGTCATGCGGCACGCCTATGCCGTCCACCAAGGCGTTGAATTTCTCGCAAAAATCATCGTCCGCCAAGTGCCGCCGCGAAACGTTAAGCGATATCAGCGGAACCTCCAAGCCCTTGCGAAGCCACTTTGCGATATCCGCGATCGCGTGGCGGTAGATAGCGAAATCCATTTTCGTTACAAATCCGTTTTCCTCGAATATCGGCACGAACTTGCCCGGAGATATCATCTCGCCGTTCGGACGTATCCAGCGCACCAACGCCTCCGCCCCGACTACCTTGCCCGTTTCGATATTCACCTTGGGCTGATAATAGGTGCAGAATTCGTCGTTATCAAGCGCCTCGTTCATGTGCTCTTCTATAAATCGGCGCTCTTTGATCTTTTCGCGCATTACCCCGTCATAAAATACCATGAGATTTTCGCTGTAATACACTCTGTCATAAACAGTCTTTTGAGCGGTAATCGCACGATCAATGGCGCTCATTACGCCGATGTGTTCATCACCCATGCAGCATACGCCGGTCAGCAGGTAAATATGCACCTGAAGCTTTTCATATATCTGCTTTTGCATACTATTCATCAAAAGGTTCATTCTCGGCTCCAGCTCGGATGAGCTTGCGCTTCTGAACATCGCGGCAAATCTTGAATTATCCGCGCGGCAAACAAGCTCGTCCGCGCCTGTGCATTTTTGCAGAATATTCGCCATCATTATCAAAATATCGTTGCCTGTTTCATAGCCCTTTTCCTCATTTATCCTTGCGAAATCGGCAACGTTCATCACTATCATGAAAAATCCCACGTCGCCGTCGGGAGCGGCGGTCAAGCGCAGAGCTTCGGCAGTGAACACATTGAACGTCATAAGTCCGGTGAGCTGGTCGGTCATCTGTATTTTTCCAAGGCAGTCTGTGATATCGGTATAGCTGATGATATAGCGCTTATCTCCGTTTACGTTTCTGTCGACGGAGGCGGCGATATCCAGCCATCTGCGCTCGCCCTCATTATAGTAAGCAGTTGACGCAAACATCGAACCGTCCGTGTCCAATTGAACGGCGGGGCAGTTGTCGCACGGTTTGTCAAGTCCGCGTATTTTCGCATAGCAGACGTCCCCGCTGCACAGCCCGTAATGCTCCGCAGCATTGTCGCCGACTTCCTCAACGATGAACTCTCCGGGGATTATCGAAAAGCCTTCCATGCGGTGAGCGCTTATAGCTGTTGTGCGAAGGCGCTGACGTATCGTTTCGTCAATATTCTCCTTATATGATCTGTGCATATTCGACAGCGCGCTCTCAAGTACATTTATCATTTGAATGTCTTGACGGCTCAGTTCAAATCGGCTGTCGAACACCACGGCGAAAAACGCCGAAATATGTTCATTTATGCGTATAGCCCGGCATTCCGCGCAGACCGCGCCGTTTATAAGGTGCAGACCTTTATATTTGTTTGCGGAATCAAGCACGCGAATGGCGTTTTCCTTGCCAAACGCCGCCGCAAGCCCCTCTTCCGAGCAGCGCATCTCAAGTCCGGGACCCTCTCCGTCCGTTTGGTCGAAAGAGCTGTATATCACCGAGCGCTTGAAGCCCTCTTCTTCTTTAGTGAATATAACTATGCCCGAAGCACCTATACATTGCCCCGCCGCCTTAAAAGCTTCCTTTACCATAGCGTTTCGCTCCTTGGGGCTGCAAAACGCTCTTATCAGAAGATTGTATACTTTAGCGGCGTTGCCTGACATACTGAGCATGTCGCTGTTGGTGCTGAAATCGACGGGGCGGTCATACAAGCCCATAGACATAGCCATGGTATAGTGCATAAAGCACGTCCCGCCGCTTTTGACCGCTTCCGTCAAGGCTGCGTAAGCCTCCGCGTATACATCATCGGGCTTACTGCCCGTTTTGAACATAGAAATGCCCACACTTGCCGTGACAGGCTCTCCGTCATAGATAAAATCGCGCACCATATCAATGATACGGCGGGCGGTGTCGTCTATCACGCTTTCCTCGGTAAACTCAAGATACAGCAAGAACTCGCCGTCGCGAACACGCGTTGCAAGACTTTCACGCACAGTATCGCATATCTCCGCCAATATCTTGCCGACCGTTTTCTGAACATAATCTCCGTATTCCGCGCCATGCCGCGCTATTATTTCCGGAAATTTATCTATTCCCACGGACAGCAGCGCCGCGTTGTTGTATCTGTTTCGACCGCTGCGCTTTTCCTCAACAAAATCGCGGAACAGCGCGGGAGTATACATATCCGTCAGCGCGTCCTTGCCCTTGTTGGTCTCGTCGCCGGTGCCGCCTTTTTCCTGCGTGATATCCAGTGTGCGCCCCACAACCTTTACAGGGTTGCCGTCGTCGTCATAGACAGTTCTGCCCTCATAGCGTATCCACACCATTTCGCAGTCATCGTTGACGATACGCACTTCGCAGCCGACTTCTCTTTCCCCCGCGCGCATAGCGTCACAGAAATGATTGAACACGGGGAGATCGTCGGTCTTGACAAGTCCCCAGCTTATTACGGAATCGCGGAAATGCACGATAGGTTCCAGGTTGTTCTCATACCGTCCGCTAAGTTTCTTGTATTGATAGCATATATCCGTGGAAATATCGTATTCCCAAAGTCCGAAATTAGTATACTCCGACGATATCTTCGTCCTAAGCTCCTCCGCGCGAAGAGCCACCTTCATCTTTTTGAGTTCTTGCCTTACTCGCGTAAGCTCTTCCATTAACGCTAAATTATCGGACATCTCCTCACCCCTACCCGTAAACAGTGTCAAAACAGAACCAAGCGAAATTCGGTTCTTTGTTTTGAGTGATCGTTATGTTTTTTGCTCTACCGCCAATACTGATTTCTCGTTAAATGCAGACATATTTATCTTATCCTTTCTCCTCCGCTTCGTGGGGGAGAAGATGAATTTTGTACTCTTTTATTGAGAATCAGTATAATATTTTTTCTGTGCGGTCGATTTTTTGTAAAAAATCAACCGCCTGCATAATATAATTATAACTTATTACAATCATATTGTCAAGCGGTTGTTTAATTTTGTCGGTTATGCACAAAAGCAAGGCTCTGTTTTGGACAATTGTGAATTAGTTTTTAGTCATTATTACCCATTTGAAAAAGAATGACCGTCACCCTGAGCCTTTTTAGCTTCAATCGCGTTCATCTCGTCGAACCAAAGCGTCTCAAAATCCTTGAGCGGCATAGGCTTTGCAAAATAATATCCCTGTATCAGATCGCAGTTTATTTCATCAAGAAATTCCACCTGATCGATCGTTTCAACTCCCTCGGAAATAACGTGCATACGCAGCTTCTTCGCGAGATCCACCACCGTTGAAATAACAGCGCGCCCCTTGTCGGAATTTACCGTGCCGTTAAAGAACTCGCGGTCTATTTTCACCACGTCCGCCGGGATATCCTTCAACATATTCAGCGAAGAATACCCGGAGCCGAAATCGTCTATCGAAAGCTGGAAACCGATGTCGTGCAGCTTCTGTACTATTTTTAGAAGAAGCTCGGCGTTGTCCGTAAATATCGTCTCCGTGATCTCCAGCTCTATATATTCATAGGGTATGGCGTATTTATCGACGATCTCGCGCAGTCTCCAGATATAATCGTCGTGCGACATGTGCGCGCGCGACTGATTTACCGAGATCGGCACGGGCTTATAACCCGCGTCCAGCCAGCGGCGCATTGCCTTACAGACCTCTTCCAAAATAAAAAAGTCCAGTTCGATAACAAATCCGTTTTTCTCGGCAAGCGGGATAAACTCATCGGGGAACACGAACCCGAAATCCGAGCTTTTCCAGCGGATAAGCGCCTCGCCACCCTCTATTCTCCGCGACTTCGTGCCATATTTCGGCTGGATATAGCACAAAAACTCGTGGTTTTCCAGCGCCGAGGTCATAACGTTTTCAAAATCCTTTTCGCGCAGGGTTTTTTCGCGTATCTTGCCGTCATAGAACGCTATGGCGTTTGTATGTTCGCCTTTTATCGTTCTTTTCGCGATATTGCAGCGGTCGATAGCGATATTGAAATCTATCGAGCCGTAATTGTCCGTGCATTGATCCAATCTGCATACGCCAGCGCTGAACAGCACGGGGTACGAAACGAACAGCGAATTTCTTCTCTCAAACTCTTCAAAAACGCCATTTAGGCGGTTCGTTATATCGCTGTCGGAAGCATCGGTTATGCAGCACGCGAAGTTGTCGTCGGAAAGCCGCGCGTAGGTTTCGCCGTTTTCCATGTGGTCGCCAAGCGTTTTGAACATACGTTCAAGCATACGGTTGCCTTCCTCATATCCGAGGCGGTCGTTGATGAACTTGAACTTGTCGATATCAAATACCGCCAACGCCCGTTTTGTATTGCCCGATTTTTTCACCAACTTCTGCGATTTTGCGATAAACGTCTGCTTTGTCGCTCCTCCCGTGAGAGGGTCAAGTTCGGCGCGGCGTCTTGTTTCCAGCATTACTATCACCACAACGCCGGCGGCGATTACCGCGGCTCCCGCCAATATAATAATGAGTATGGGAGGGATAAAGCCCCGGCCGGATTCGGTATCCTCAATAACGTTAATTATATTGTAAACGCTTGTGATGATGTCGGAGCTGTTTAGCTGAAGAAGCGTATTATCTGTGATCTCGCTGAGACCTCTGTCGTTCTGCCGCATTGCAAAGCATTCTGTGGAACAAACGGGGAACACCCGCAGCACTTCCAGCTTGGGATAGCCGCTGTTTTTCAGATATATCGCGTCATAACCCGAAACGCACGCCGCGTTGCAGTCGCCGTTTAACGTCATTCTGCACGCTTCTCTTACGGATTCGGCGCGGACGATGTTCGCGTTGGGAAAAGAACGTACAACAGCGCTTTGGGCTTCAACGTCGCCGCCGACCACCGCGATCGTCATAAAACCGTTAAGGTCGGTCTCGTTTTTGCCCGCTATTACAAGCGGAGCGTTTACCGCGGGAGACGATATCCGAACACTTGGTTTTATGGCGGGGTCATCGGAATGTACGCCGCCATAGACCATATCAACTTTGCCGGCTCTCAGCGCGCTCATACATTCCGTAAGGTCGGAGTATGCGGTAAGCTTTACTGAAATACCCGTTTTTTCGGAAAAATCTTCCATTATCGCTCCGGGCATACCGCTTAATGTGTTGCTTTTGGTATCGTAACAGCCCATAGTGTCGCTTTGAAGATTAAAGCCCACTGTTATTTCCGGGTGATTTTTCTTGAACTCGCTTGCCTCTGTGCTGTAAGCGAACTTTTGCGAACCGTAATTCGACACATAACGCTCATATATATCGCCGTAAAACGTCGGGTAATCGGTGAACAGCGAATTCAGACCGTTTGCCAGCTTTGTCTCCAACTCTGTATCCGATGATCTTGTTATGAAAAAGCCGGATCCGACGGGAGACCGATAAACGATAGTCTCATCTCCCCACGAGCGCAGGCAATCCTTCATTACCGCGTCTATCTTCCCCGATATGAAGTCGCTGCGCAGCGTCGTTTCGGTTTTGTACGCAACGAAAGACGCGCCCTCTATCTCGCTGTAATAGCACTTGCCGTCCTTAAAGTAGCTTTGCTCGTTTTCGGCAAGGTAGCCGATCTTCATGCGGCGAATAGTGGAAACGTCATTATAAGCGGTATCGGCGAACGCCCCATTATCATAGGTGTACACCGCGTTAAACTGCAAAAAGAGCGAGCTGCCCACCTTTTTGAACAGAGAGCCGTTCTCTCCGCCCAAAAGGCGCTCGTACATATCACGTTCCGCTTCGGTAACGCAGGGAATGGCGTCTATTTCGCCGTCTTTCAGCTTTTCAAAAAGCTCCTGCGCCGTGCCCTCGACGTATATATACTTATCGTTGTTATATCTTGAAATGGCATTTAAGTAGCTGTATGCCAATCCCGAATATCCGTCTTCCGTTTTGCTTATGCCATACAAAGCGTTGGCGCCTATTCTATATGTTCGCGCTTTTGACGATGATGAAGCAAACGCGTTGTTTAACGGCAGCGTAAGCGAGATGATCAGCACCGTTAACGAAAAAGCCGCCGCTTTTATTCTGTTTTTGAACATTACAACAATTCCTTCCGATGCGCAGCGGACTGTTTTCTTATTATAGCAAACGACAGAGAGTTTCACAATTTAGTCGATGCAACCTTTGTATTTATGCCACTCTCAAAAGGAGAATGAGCAATTGTTTAAGTCGTTTACTATAAATGCACACAATTATTATTATATTATAGCATTTTACAATGTTTTTTTCAATAATTTAATTAGATTTTTTCATAAATTGTATAATTTTTTTGTGAAATATGCGCAAACGTGTTTTGCATATCATTATGTATTGCTTGATATATCGATGATCGGGACCGTTTTTGACTAGTTCTCCGATTTTTTGGCACATTTGGCGCGATTTCCGAAATTTTTATGTTGACAAACACGGGCAAAGGGTGTATAATGTATATGTATATTTGTGATTTACAAAAGAAAGGTCTTCACTATGGGAATTATAAAATCCATTTTCGGAACATATTCGTCAAGAGAATTAAAGCGCATAGAGCCGATAAAGCAGGCTGTCCTCGACCTTGAACCCAAGTATCAGGCAATGAGTGACAAGGAACTGAAAAGTCAGACCGATCTGCTAAAAGAGCGGCTTGCCAAAGGCGAAACGCTTGACGATATTCTGCCGGACGCGTTCGCGGTATGCCGAGAGGCAAGCTCGCGCGTTATCGGGATAAAGCACTACCCCGTGCAGATAATCGGCGGTATCGTGCTGCACCAAGGACGTATCGCCGAGATGAAAACAGGCGAGGGTAAAACGTTCGTGGCAACGCTTCCCGCTTATCTAAACGCTCTTACGGGCAAGGGCGTGCATATCGTAACGTGTAACGACTACCTTGCCAAGCGCGACAGCGAGTGGATGTCGAAAGTGCACCGCTTTTTGGGGCTTACTGTCGGACTTATCTCTCACGACCTTGACAATGATCAGCGCCGCGCCGCTTACGCCTGCGATATCACCTACGCCACAAATAACGAGCTGGGCTTCGATTATCTGCGCGATAATATGTGCATTTACAAGAAAGACCTTGTTCAGCGCGAGCCTAACTTCGCCATTGTCGACGAGGTGGACTCGATACTGATAGACGAGGCGAGAACGCCGCTTATCATATCCGGTCAAGGCGACAAGTCCACGGATATGTACGAACGCGCGGATAGATTTGCCAAAACGCTTAAAATGGATAAGGTGGTTGAGATAGACACCAAGGAGGAGTACGACAAGGACTTCACCGGCGACTATCTTGTTGACGAAAAGGAAAAGACCTGCAACCTTTTGCCCGCGGGCGTTGAGAAAGCGGAGAAGTATTTCAACGTCGAGAACCTTATGGATCCCGAGAACATGACGCTGCTCCACCACATAAATCAAGCGATACGCGCGAACGGGATTATGAAGCGCGATGTGGACTACGTTATCAAGGACGGTGAAATAATCATCGTTGATGAGTTTACGGGGCGTTTGATGTTCGGACGGCGTTATAACCAAGGTCTGCACCAGGCTATCGAAGCGAAAGAGGGCGTAAAGGTCAACCGCGAGAGCAAAACGCTCGCTACTATCACATTCCAGAACTTCTTCCGTCTTTACAAGAAGCTCTCGGGAATGACCGGTACGGCAATGACGGAAGAGGACGAGTTCCGTCAGATATATTCGCTGGACGTTATCGAGATACCCACCAACAAGCCCGTTATCCGCAACGATAACCACGACAAGATATACAAAAATGTACAAGGCAAGCTGCGTGCGGTGTGCGATCAAGTGGAGGAATGTCACGCGAAAGGACAGCCCGTGCTTGTGGGTACGGTAACTATCGAAAAGTCCGAACAGCTTTCAAAGCTGCTGAAAGCGCGCGGGATAAAGCATGAGGTCCTCAACGCGAAAAACCACGAACGCGAGGCGGAGATAGTGGCGCAGGCAGGCAAAAAAGGCGCGGTGACCATCGCTACGAATATGGCGGGGCGCGGCACGGATATAAAGCTTGGCGGCAACTCGGAGTTCCTCGCGGTCGCGGAGATGAAGAAGCTCGAATATTCCGAGGAGCTTATTGAAAACGCGAGAAGCTTCGCCGAGACCGATGATCAGGAGATCATCGCGGCGCGCGAAAAATATCAGTCGCTTATCAAAAAATATGACGAGCAGATAGCTCCCGAGGCGGACGAGGTTCGCGAGGCGGGCGGGCTGTTCATCATCGGCACGGAACGCCACGAATCCCGCCGCATCGACAACCAGTTAAGAGGGCGCGCGGGGCGTCAGGGCGACCCCGGGGAAAGCTGTTTTTATATCTCGCTGGAGGATGATCTTATGAGATTGTTCGGCGGCGACAGGGTGCGTCTTATTATGGAACGCATGAATTTCGAGGAGGATATCCCGCTTGAAGTCGGGTTCCTGTCCAAAGCGATAGAAAGCGCTCAGCGCAAGATAGAAGGCAACAACTTCGCGATAAGAAAACACGTCCTCGATTTCGACGACGTTATGTCGCAAATGCGCGAAACGATATACTCTCAGCGCAGAAAAGTGCTTGACGGCGAGGATATTCACGATAACGTTATCCAGATGATGAAGCAGGATATCGACGCGAACGTCAAGACATACTGCTCCGATTCGGTAGCGGAAAACTGGAACCTGGACGGTCTGCGTTCGCAGTATATGAACGTTTATCTTATGGATACCGATCTGCGTTATTCCATAGACGATCTTAATGACATCGATCAAAAGGATATTATCGATCTTATCCAGAAGCGCGGCGAGCTCCTTTACAAATTGCGTGAGGACGAGTTTGGCGCGGAAAATATGCGCGAGCTTGAACGTGTTTGTCTGCTGAAAACGGTCGATCGCTATTGGATGGATCATATCGACGCTATGGACGAGCTTAAAAACGGTATCGGACTTCGCGGCTATGCGCAGCGCAACCCCGTTGAGGAGTATCGTTTTGAGGGATTTAATATGTTCGACGAGATGATAGCGGCTATCCGCGAGGACACCGTGAAGCTCGTGCTGACTATGCCCGTGCGTATGCAGGCGCCGCAGCGCGAGCAGGTGATGCGTCCCGATGCTCCCAACGCGGGCGGCAAGCAAACGCCTTACAGAAGCGCGGCACGCGCGGAAAAAAAGGCTAAAAAGGCGAAGAGATAATTAACTTATTATACATCTTATTCTCCCCCAAAGAATGGGGGAGAATAAAGTGTGTGAGAAGTAAAGATAATTTAGGCAAACGCTTGTTTGATCTTTTCTGTTCGCGCAAACGGAGCGAAAGAATACGGATAAAATCAGCGATTATTCAGATAAAAAAAGAGAGGGCTATTTTATTTATGATGACAAAAGAAATAAAGGACGAACTTCTGGGACACATTATCCCGTTCTGGAACAGCTTGCGCGATGATGAGTTCGGCGGTTGGTACGGACAGGTCAATAAAGATCTGAATGTTGACAAAAAGGGCGAAAAGGGTGTTATTCTCCACTCAAGGATACTGTGGTTCTATTCCAACGCCTATATCGCGCTTAAAGACCCCGCGCTGCTGGATAACGCCAAACACGCCTACGAGTTCCTTACGGAAAAGTGCTATGATAAGCAATACGGCGGGGTTTACTGGGCGATGAATCACGACGGTACCGTGCTTGACGATATGAAGCACAGCTACTGCCAGGCTTTCTTTATCTACGCGCTTTCAAGCTATTACCGCGCGAGCGGCGACAAAAACGCGCTGAAAACTGCGTATGATGTAATGGAATTGGTGGAAAAGCACCACGCGGACGACGTTGCCTATAAAGAGAAGCTCTCACGCGATTGGTCAAAGGAACTTGCGAACGACGAGCTTTCCGAAAACGGACTTATGGCGGATAAAACGATGAACACCACGCTCCACCTTATGGAAGCGTATACCGAGCTGTATCTTGCCGACAAGTCGCCCAAGGTGCTGGAGCGGCTGAAGTTCCAGCTTGACATCACTTATGACAAGATATTCGATAAAGATAACGACAAGCTGTTCGTGTTCTTTGACAGAGAGCTTAATGAGATCGGCAGCGTTTACAGTTACGGTCACGATATCGAGGCAACATGGCTTATAGACCGCGCCGTTGATATCATCGGCGACGAAGAGTACGCGGCGAAGTTCCATGATATGAACAAGCGCATAGTCGCGCATATCGCAAAAACGGCGTATGACAAGGAGAGCGGCTCGCTGCTGAACGAGTGCGACAACGGCGTTGTAAATCGCCTGCGTATCTGGTGGGTACAGGCGGAATCCGTCGTGGGATTTCTGAACGCGTATCAACACGGCTACGGCGGGCATGAATATGTTGACATCGCGGAAAACATCTGGAGCTACATCATGAACAACATAGTTGACAAACGCTCCGGCGGAGAGTGGATCTGGGCTGCCGATGACAGCGGAAAACCCGATCCCAGCCGCAGTGTTGTGGATCCGTGGAAATGCCCGTATCATAACGGAAGAATGTGTCTTGAAGCTCTCAAACGGCTTGATCAATTGACGGCTGAAGGCGTATAGTTGATAGTTAATCCCCCGTTTTTCGGGGGATTTTTTTGTTGCAAAAACATATTGACAAATTTCGGAACGTGTGATATAATGAAAATGCGACACAACTGAATAATTCTCAAAGTTTAGGTGTACACTTTTGCCTATAGGTAAAAGTGCATGCTCTATTTCGTATACCTTGAAAACTTTGGGAAACGAGTTGTGTCGCAGCAATCGGAGCTTTGCATTTTTCAGTGCGTGGCTTCGGCTGCGCACTTTTTTATTTTATAGGAGGAAAAAATCATGAAAATGAGGAAAATGGCCGCCGCGGTTTTGGCGGCGGTGCTGGCGGTTTCCGCGCCTTTGGCGGGCGCGGCGAGCAATGCGCTTTCGGTTACGGCAAGCGCGAGCGAAACGGAGGTTAAAACAGAGGGAGATTGGATGTACATTGTGAATGAGGACGGTAAAACCGTTAGCATAACAAAGTATAACGGTACTGATACCGAGATTGAATTTCCCGCAACCTTGGACGGAAAACCTGTAATAACAATTGTAGCAATGGAAATTAATGGTCGCAATAGTCCGGTTATTGATGCTGCTGCGACTTCAAGCGTAAAAATACCGGATAGTGTGACAACAATAGGTCATCACGCTTTTATGGATTGCACTTCACTTACAAGTGTAACGATACCGAACAGTGTAACAGAAATAGGATTTAACGCTTTTAGTGGATGCAAGTCACTTGAAAGCGTTACAATACCCGAAAGAGTAACAATAATACGTTATGGTGCTTTTGGTGGCTGCAAGTCGCTTGAAAGCGTGACGATACCCGGAAGTGCAACAGAAATTGCAGAGGTTGTTTTCAGTGGATGTTCTTCGCTTAAAAGTGTGACAATATTGAACGGGTTAGAAGCAATATCTGATGGTTTGTTTAGCGGATGCACTTCTCTTGAAACGATTACGCTTCCCCAAAGTATAAAAGGTATATATTATGGTGCTTTTAGAGATTGTACATCGCTTAAAAATGTGATTTTTAACGGCACAAAGGAAGAGTGGGACGAAGTATATATCGTTGATAACTGCTTAGAATATTTTCAAAATGCAAGTATCACATTTAACGATTCAGTTGAAAGCGAGCCGACCCCAAGCACCGGAGTACCCGGCGACACGGACAAAACGTCCGACACCGAGGGTAAGCAGGAAACGATAGCCGCAACGCTCAAGGGCGTTGACAGCAAGGACGGTCTTTCGGGCGCGGCTCTTGAAAAGCAGATCTTCGGCGACAGCGGCTGGACGTGGGGGCAGGCGGAGAAGATAGAGTTCGCCTCGGATAAGCTGTTCTCCGTTCAGTACACCGCCGCCGACGGCAGCACGAAAACGCTTGGTGAAGAAACCGCCGCAAGAGCGGAGGACGACGGTATCTGGAATACCGCGTGGACGCTCGATACCTCGCTGATGTCGAAAGAGAAGCCTTTTGTAAAGCTTATCGCAAAGGACGGCACGGCTGATATCACAGCAAAAGTATACATCAAAATGAACGCCGAAAAGCCCTCGAACAGCGACCAGAAGCCCACGGGTATCGCCCTCGCGATAGCTCCCGTTGTTCTGGCGGCAGGCGCGGTTATCGTGATATCCAAAAAGAGAAAGTAATTTCTTCATATATTTTTTTCGCGCCCCGAGAGATTGGGGCGCGTTTTTTGCCATAATTTACACATCATATCCGCACGGCATATAAACACAACTTTTGGAAAAACTACTTTAAGTTATAAGGAGTGATTTTTATGAAATCTTTGAAAAAATTGATATGTATATTATCCTGTGCGGCGATATTTATGACGATATTGATCGTCTGCACACAGCCCACATACGCCGAGGACGTGTCTTCCGCGAAAGCGAAAATGCTTTACGAAACGCAAACGGGGCAGGTGATCTATTCGCAGAACGCCGACCAAAAGCTGCCTATGGCTTCCGTCACGAAGACAATGTGCCTGCTGCTGTGGGCGGAGGATATCGACGCGGGAAAGCTGTCGCTTGAGGATAAAGTAAAGGCGTCCTCGTATGCCTCAAGCGCCGAGGGCAGCGTTATCTGGCTGGAACCCGGCGAGGAGATGTCGGCGGCGGAGTTGCTGGAGGCGGTGATAGTCTCCTCGGCGAACGACGCGTGCATTGCGCTGGCGGAACATTCGGCGGGCAGCGAGGCGCAGTTTGTGAAGCGTATGAACGAACGCGCCGCGGAGCTTGAAATGACTGATACGCGCTACACAAACTGTGTGGGCTTCGACGACAGCGGACACTATTCAACGGCGCGCGATATCGCCATAGTAACGGCGGAGCTGATGAAGCACGACGTATACCGCGGCTGGCTGCTGACTTGGCTGGATTATCTGCGCGGAGGCGAAACGCAGCTTGTGAACACCAACAAGCTGATACGCTCGTATAACGGGATACTCGGCGGGAAAACCGGCACTACCGACAACGCGGGCTGCTGCCTTACGGTCTGTGCCGAACGAGGGGATATGCGGCTTGTTGCGGTGACGCTCGGCTGTGCGGACGATGACGAGCGCTTTTCTTCCGCAAAAGAGCTGTTGGATTATGGCTTCAACTCATTTGAAAAGTTCACGCCCGAAGTCGATCTGACACAGATCAAAACCATACCGATAACGCACGGGGTTCTTGAAGAAACCACACCGATCATAAAAGAACAGGGCGCGGAATGCGTTATCCGCAAGGGCAGAGCGGCGGACGTGGAGTATGAATACACGTTTGTCGAAGAGTGTGCGGCTCCCGTAAAAAAGGGGCAGTTTATGGGAGAGTATCTTGTGACGCTGGACGGCGCGGAGGTATTCCGTTCGGAGATAGTATGCAAGGAAGAAATTCCTCGGCTGAATTTCTGGAGATGTATGCAGTTGATATTTCGGGAAATATTTTCTTTTTGAGAGAATAAACGGCGGTTATCCTTACAATACTAAAAGAGTAGTTTTTCCGAAAGGGTATGATTGATTGAAGAAATTGACGGTGATATTATCGGCTGCTTCCATAGCGGCGGCGGTGAGCGTTTCGGTGATCGTTCCCCGCGCGGTGGAAAGTTCCGCGCCCGCGGCGCAAACTCTCCGCGCCGAAGTGCGCGAGTACCGCGAAACGGTAAACGGAAGCGGCTCGTTTGCGTATCTCGGTCAGCGCGAGATAACGTCTTCGCTGCCGCTGGTGATTGAGAAATTCTCGGTGAAAGTGGGCGACGAGGTGGCGGTCGGAGACGAGATAGCGACTGTAGACAGAAAGTCCTCGGCGGCTCTTATCGAAAGTCTGGGGCAGGTTCGTATGCTTGCGATACCCGCGTCAAATCTGGAAACGGCTATCGCGATGATCCCGGAAAAAATAACCGGCGACTGCGCGGGGCGCGTTATCTCGACAGCCCCGAGCGGCACGGCAATCCAAAGCGGCAGCAGCATAGCAAGCGTTTCCCAAAGCGGAGAACTCAGCGTCACGGCGGCGATAAGCGAGCTTGATATCGCCAAAGTGTCAATGGGGCAAAAGGCGCTGATAACTCTCGCGGCATACCCCGACGAGACGTTTTACGGCACCGTCACCGATATCGCGCAGACCGCCCGCGACCAATACAGCGGCGCGGTTCTGGAAACAGTCGTGGACGTGACGGTAACTCCCGACGCGCCCGATGAGCGCCTGAAATCAGGGCTTTCCGCGGACGTGGAGATAGCTCTTGAAGACCCGCGCGAAATATGCGTCGTGCCGTATTCGGCGATAGGACAGGACGACGACGGCGAATACGTTTGCGTTTACGAAAACGGCGGCTCCGTGCGCCGAAGCATTGCCACGGGCGCGGAGTTTGCCGACGGCGCGGAAGTGATATCGGGAGTGACGCCGAACGACGTCATTTTTAAAGAGCCCGACAAAATAGTAAACAAAAGCTATATCCGAATTGAAGAACAAAGCGAATAGTGACTGACAGTTAAAGAGCTTTTCTCCCTCGCTTCGCGGGGGAGAAAATGAGAAACACTTTATCTGCAAACCGAACGGAAATAATACGAGGTCAAATATGACAATTACGAAATCGCTTAAAAACATATTCCGCAGCAAAACACGCTCTCTGCTCACAATGGCGGGAATAGCGGTGGGGGTTTTCGCGGTGGTGCTGATATCCACGGTGGGCGCGGCGGGCACGGCGGAGGTAAGCTCGACGCTGATGACAATGGGAGTTGATACTCTGTTGGTTCAGACCGCCGAAAACTCCGTTTCCGCAACGCTCACCGAAAACGATGTAACAGAGGTAAGCAAAATAAGCGGAGTAAATGATGTTATGCCGCTTATGGCAAGCGTCACCGAGGCGAAGATGATAGACCGCCGTCTGGATTCTTACGTCTGGGGCGTGGACAAGTCCGCCGACAAGCTGATATCTCTGGAGGCGGAGCATGGCAGGCTTATCAACAACGCCGACACCGCCGCCCGCGCAAAGGTCTGCGTTATCGACGAAGCGTTCGCGCTTGAAAGCTACGGGCGCAGCAACATCGTCGGGAAAAAGCTGAAAATGTTCCTCGGGGGCAAGTTCCACGAGTTTGAAATAGTCGGGGTGGCGAAGTCCGGGCTGTCGTCGCTGCAAAATATGCTGGCGAACATAATGCCGAACTTCATGTATATACCGATAACGACCATGCAAAGTCTGTGCGGGCGGACGACCTACGACAAGATAGCCGTTAAGCTTTCCGACCCGAACTCTGACAGCGCGATCGTTCGTCGCGTGACGGACAGGCTCGACGAGCTTCACGGCTGCAAGGACGGCTACGAATGTAACAATCTGCTGGCGCAGAAAGGGCAGCTCGACGACATTATGAATATCGTGACGACCGCGCTGTCGCTTGTGGCGGGAATATCGCTGGTGGTCTCGGGCATTTCCGTGATGACTACCATGATGATGAGCGTCGGCGAACGCACCCGCGAAATAGGCATCAAAAAAGCCATAGGCGCGAAAAGCCGCGATATCTGCGCCGAATTCCTTTCCGAAAGCGTAATAATGACGCTTATCGGCTCGGCGGCGGGGATAGCGTTCGGGCTGCTTACGTCGTTTATAGGCTGCGCGATAGCTGGCACGGCGTTTTTGGTGAACGTGAAGTCGCTGCTTGTTTCGGCGGGAGCGGCGGCGGTCATAGGCGCGGTGTTCGGCGCGTACCCGGCGGTAAAAGCCGCGAAAATGAAGCCTGCCGAAGCGCTTAGAATGTAGGAAAATTATAGTTTAGCTTACAGGAACGTTTGAAAATCAGCAA
>DKXD01000053.1:8513-8921 GCA_002492075.1 Ruminococcaceae bacterium UBA7135 | reverse complement strand
GCTGCTTTTTATTGAACGAGCCTTTACTGCGTTGCCCTTGCGCCGCCGTCAGCCGTCTTTCATAATATCGGTGCGGTTCAGAAATCCGTTGTCAAACTCGCCGCGCTCGAAAAACTCATTGCGCAACAATCTCAGATGGAAGTCGACATTGGTTTCCACGCCGTCTATGATAAACTCCGAAAGCGCCACGCGCATTTTGGAAATAGCCTCCGCTCTGTCCTCACCCTTAACGATCAGCTTCGCTATCATGCTGTCGTACTGCGGCGGTATCTCATAGCCCGCGTAAGCGGCGCTGTCTATACGCACGTTGAACCCGCCCGGAACGTGTATCGAGTTTATTTTCCCGGGACAGGGTCTGAACCCGTGACACGGATCCTCGGCGTTTATGCGGCACTCTATCGCGTGACC
>DKXD01000053.1:8033-8202 GCA_002492075.1 Ruminococcaceae bacterium UBA7135 | reverse complement strand
TATGCGGCACTCTATCGCGTGACCCGTCACTTTCACGTCGTCCTGCGAAAACCACAGCTTTTCGCCGCCCGCAATGCGTATCTGCGCCTTTACAAGGTCTATTCCCGTAACGAACTCCGTCACGGGATGTTCGACCTGTATGCGCGTGTTCATCTCCATAAAATAGAAG
>DKXD01000053.1:4113-7754 GCA_002492075.1 Ruminococcaceae bacterium UBA7135 | reverse complement strand
GTGTTCATCTCCATAAAATAGAAGTTTTTATCTTTATCAACAAGGAATTCGATAGTTCCCGCGTTGCGGTAGCCGCTCGCCTTAGCCGCCGCGACCGCCGCCGCGCCCATTCTTTCGCGCAGATCGTCGGTCATAATGGGGCTGGGGCTTTCCTCGAGGACCTTCTGGTTTCTCCTTTGCAAAGAGCAGTCGCGCTCGCCCAAATGTACAACGTTGCCGTAATTGTCCGCCAAAAGCTGAACCTCAATGTGACGCGGGTTCACGACGAACTTCTCGATATACAGCCCGCCGTTTCCGAAGCACGCAAGCGCCTCCGCCTGCGCCTCGGCGAACTTCGCTTCAAGCTCGCGCTCATTCTCCACCATTCTGATACCGCGTCCGCCGCCGCCGGCAGTCGCCTTTACCATAACAGGATAGCCGATCTCATTGCATACGCGCTTTGCCTCGTTTATATCCGCAACAACGCCGTCCGAACCCGGTATAACAGGCACTCCCGCTTCTATCATAGTCTTGCGGGCACTTGCCTTGTCACCCATACCCTCCATAGTTTCGGGAGTGGGACCAATAAACGTTATCCCGCACTTTTCGCACAGCCGCGCGAAATCCGCGTTCTCCGACAAGAACCCGAACCCCGGGTGCAGAGCGTCCGCCCCCGTCACCTCACACGCCGCGATTATTGCCTTTGTATTGAGATAGCTGTCCTTAGAGGGCGCGGGACCTATGCAGACCGCCTCGTCCGCGATCTGCGCGTGCAAAGCCGCCTTGTCCGCCGTGGAATACACCGCCGCCGTCTTTATCCCAAGCTCTCTGCAAGCCCTCATTATCCGTATTGCTATCTCGCCGCGATTGGCGATAAGTATCTTGTTGAACATCTTCCATACGCTCCGTTGATATATATTTGGGAATGTAAAAGCCGATTGGCTCGCACAAGGGAAACGCCGCTTTATCGGCGCTGCCCGAATTTTTAATTGCGCTTTAATTTATCGCGCTCCGCCTGTATCCTTGCGCGTTCAAGTTCAATGCGCTCGCGCTCCAGAGCCAGCTTCTCCTGCTCCAGCTTTATGCGCTCCGCTTCAAGAGCCGAGTTCTGCCCGCCCGAATACTGTCTGTTCTGACGTTCGCGCTGCTCCTGCTCGTATTTGCGGCGGTCTTCCTCTTCCTTGCGGCGGCGCTCCTGCTCCTCTTGGCGCATACGCTGCTCGTACTCGCGGCGCTCGCGCTCGTCCTTGCGCCGACGCTCCTCGTCGGCAAGCTGACGCGCTCTGTCCGCGCCCCGCCTTGCCGCGTCGCCGACCTCTCTGCCGATATCGTGACCCGCTCTTAAAATGGTTTTCCACACATCACCCATAAAATCACGCTCCTTAATCTAAAAGAACCCCAAACTCACGCATATACAGCGCCGTTTTGTATCAGCCCTCCGATTTAGGCTCCGCTATCGCGAAGCTTATCTCCGCGGTGACAACCTTCTTTCCGTTCACCTTTGCCACTGCCTTGCCGAAGCCTATCGCACCCTTTTTGTCCGTCATAACGACGTTAAGCTCCAGAGTGTCGCCGGGCAGCACCTGCCCTCTGAACCTTGCCTTGTCTATCCCCGCGAAAAAAGCGATCTTCCCCTTGTTTTCGGGCAGTGACAGCGCGCATACCGCGCCCGCCTGCGCCAGCATTTCTATCATCAGCACTCCGGGAGTTACGGGTTGACCGGGGAAATGCCCCTTAAACCAATACTCGTCGGGCTTTAAGTACTTCTTCGCCGTCACCGAAACGCCCGGCTCCAGCTCCGTCACCTCGTCGATCAGCAAAAACGGATCGCGATGGGGAATTATTTCCTTTATCTGCTCTTGATTTAACATCATCATTCTATCCTCATCAGCTTCTGTCCGAACTCGACGCTTTCGCCGTTGTTTACGTATATCTCCGCTACCCTGCCCGAGAACTCGCAGTTTATCTCGTTCATCAGCTTCATGCTTTCGATTATGCACACCACGTCGCCCGCGTTCACCGTATCGCCGACCTTAACAAAGCTCGGCTTTTCGGGGCTTGGCGAAGAATAAAACGTTCCGATTATCGGACTTGTTATATAGTTTCCTTTTTCGGGAGTCTCGGCGGGCTTCTTGTCCGCGGGAGCAGCGGGCACAGCGCCCATAGGCGGCATCGCTCCCATAGGAGGCATTGCCCCCATAGGCGGCGCGAACTGCTTCGCCTCGATAACTATTTCTATATCGTCCACGGTGCTTACCTTGATACGCCCGAGGTCGTTCTCCTTGAGTATCTGCGCAAGTGCCGCTACACATTCCACGGTGTCTTCTATCTGCTGTGGTTCTTTACTGTTTTTAAAGCTCATATCCATCCTCCAATTCCCTCAGTCAACGGGCTTCAGGCAAATGCACCCGTTATGTCCGCCGAACCCCAGCGAGTTCGACAGCGCCGCCGTTATTTTAAGCTCCCTCGCGCCCTCGGTGACATAATCCAGATCGCACTCGGGGTCGGGAACCTTGTAGCCCAGCGTCTTGTGTATCTTGCTGTTCTTTATCGACAAGGCAGTCACTATCGCCTCGACGCCGCCCGCCGCTCCCAGCAGGTGTCCCGTCATGGACTTCGTGGAGTTCACCGCGATATTCTTCGCGTGCTCGCCGAACGTCAGCTTTATCGATTTTGTTTCGGTCGCGTCGTTCATGTGAGTTCCCGTGCCGTGCGCGTTGATATAATTTACCTCGCCCGGGTCGATACCCGCTTCCTTTACCGCGAACTCCATAGCCTTCGCGCCGCCCACGCCCTCGGGGTCGGGGCTTGTCTCGTGGTGAGCGTCGCACGTCGAGCCGTACCCGCATATTTCCGCGTACATTTTCGCTCCGCGAGCCTTCGCGTGCTCGTACTCCTCAAGCACCACCAAGCCGCAGCCGCTGCCCAACACAAATCCGCTTCGCTCCGCGTCGAACGGAATGGACGCTCTGTCGACGTCCTGAGACCTTGTGAGAGCCTTCATATTATTGAAGCTCGCGTAGCAGAACCCGATATCCGCGCACTCCGTGCCGCCCGCTATCGCCGCGTCGAGATAGCCGTACTTTATCGAACGAAACGCCTCGCCTATCGACTGCGTACCGCTGGCGCAAGCCGTGGTAACGCAGAAGTTCGACCCCTTAAATCCCGTTCTTATAGCGACCTCGCCCGCCGCCATATTTCCTATCATCTTCGTTATCGTAAACACCGAAACGCGCTTGTTTCCCTTTTCTCTGTACGTCCGCATTTCCTCGTCCGTGGTTCGTATGCCGCCTATTCCGCTGCCGATAACGCACCCCACCTTGAACGGGTTCATGTCCTTAAACTCCGTGCCGGCGTCTTTCAGCGCCTGCTCCGCGCAATACACCGCATACTGCACTATAACATCGTTTCTGCGCTGCTCCTTCTTATCGAACAGCTCCGACGGATCGAAGTTCTTCACCCGCGCCACAATTCCCTTGACATCGGGTTCTTCGGGAAACCAGCTATCCAGCTCGAACCCGTGCTTTCCCGCCATAAGGCTTGCCCAAAGCTCCTCGGGCGAGTTTCCGCAAGGCGTTAGACATCCCATTCCCGTTATTACAACTCTTCTGTTCTCTCCCATATTTTCTCCTTATCTCAATTTAAAATTTGCGAACCGTGCG
>DKXD01000053.1:0-3756 GCA_002492075.1 Ruminococcaceae bacterium UBA7135 | reverse complement strand
CTCCGCTTCGCTGCGGCAAACGTCGCTCGCTTTCGCAAATTTTACACGCTGCCCTTGCGTTGCTTTTAGTCGAACGCGCCCGACTGCGCCGCCCAACAACTATCAACTATAAACTACATGGACAGTCCGCCGCTTATCTCTATCACCTGTCCCGTGACATAGCTCGCGTCATCGCTGCAAAGGAACGCTACCACATTTGCGACCTCTTCCGGCTCTCCGTAGCGCTTCATCGCTATCTGCGCCAACATCGCATTGCGCTGCTCCTCGGTGAGCTTATCGGTCATAGGCGTCTTTATAAATCCCGGAGCGACCGCGTTCACGGTTATCCCGCGCGAACCAAGCTCCTTAGCCGATGTTTTCGTCATGGAGATTATCGCGCCCTTGCTCGCCGAATAGTTCATCTGCCCGGGGTTGCCGTAAAGACCCGCCACCGACGCGAGATTGACTATCCGTCCGCTCTTCTGCCTCAACATCACCGCGCCGACGTGCTTTGTCATATTAAACACCGACTTCTGGTTTATCCTTATCACATCGTCGTAGTTTTCCTCGCTCATTTTCAGCAGCAGACCGTCGCGCGTAATGCCCGCGTTATTTACCAGCACGTCTATCGTGCCGAAATCCGCCTTGACCTTCTTGGCAAGCGCCGCGCACTGTTCGTGGTCGGAAACATCCGCGATATACTTTTCGCACCGAACACCCAAAGCGGTTATCTTCTCCATGATGTCGTTGTTTTCAAAGCTCTTTTCGCTGATGTCGTTCAGCGCGATGCCGAACCCGTCCTTTGCAAGCCGAAGCGCTATCGCCGCGCCTATTCCTCTCGCAGAACCCGTTATCAATGCTGTCTTACTCATTCTGTTTTTTCCTTTCCAAGCTCCAAAAATTCTTCGGGCGTTATCGCCCTTACGCTGCTTTCCGCAAAGTCCTTGACGTTGCGCGTGATAATATAGTCCGCTTTGCAGCTTTCGGCACATTTTGCCACAACACAGTCCTCAAAGTCGCGGAAATCATCATATTCCAGCGCGTCTACGATCATTTTTTCGTCAGCGCCCACTATCAAAACCATCTTACAAATATCCAGCAGCGCCCGTCGCCTTTCTTCATCGGGAAAATGCTTTCTCATAATATAATACGCGTTTAAAATCGAGTGCGCTGCGACATATCCTTTTAATTGCTCCGACGAGCAAAGGTCAAATATTCTATCGGCATATTCCGTATCGGGCGCTCGCTCCAACAAATTATCAAGGATAACGTTAGTATCGATAAGCACCTTCAATTTCCGTACCTCTCATCCCTGTATTCCGCGAGTTCCTTTTTATAATCAAAATCATCGGGCACTTTTTTTCTCATTTTTTGTATCTCAAGAAACGCTTGGCGTTTTTCGGATAAATCATTTGTTTTTTTCGCACTCTGTTCTCTTTCCGATTTATACCTCAGAACGAACTCGTTCAATTCTTCCTCGGTCATACTATCTATAATGCTTATTGCTATTTCTCTTGTACTCACAATAATCCCGCCTTTCCGCAAAGCCGCACAGCCGCTCCTTGCTCCGCTAATTCACATTATTGGCAGATATCGGCAAATTATGCCGTCACACCTCCATTACAGCCGCGCCGTAGGTCAGCCCCGCGCCGAATCCGACAAAGCACAGCTTCATTCCGGGGACTATGCGTCCCGCTTTTTTCAATTCGTCGAGAGCTATCGGTATGCAGGCGCTGGATACGTTGCCCATATGCTCTATGTTGGTGTAGACCTTCTCGGACGGTATTCCCAAAAGCTCCGTTGCCTTTTCGATTATTCGCAGGTTCGCCTGGTGCGGTATCACCAAATCAAGCTCGGATATGTCATAATGCCCTTTCACGGCGTTCTTCACGGCGTTCGCCATGGCGTTTACCGCGAACTTATACACCGCCTTGCCGTCTTGTACAAGATAATTCTGCTTTTGCGGAGTATCGAAACGGTTTTTATAGAACTCGTTTATATTGCCGTACCACGGGCAGTTCGCGTTGTAGTTTGCCTTGCAGTAGAGCGCCTCAAACTCGTCGCCCTCCGCTCCCATATACGAATAGAACGGCTTATCGCTTTTTGTTACAAGAACCGCTCCCGCCGCGTCCCCGAACAATATGCTCGACGCGCGGTCGGTATAATCGACCTGCTGCGACAGCTTCTCGCTGGAGACTATCAGAACATTCTTGTGCTTGCCCGCCGCAAGGGAGCTGTGCGCTATGTCAAGAGAGGTGATGAAGCCCGTGCAGGCGCTGTTCACGTCAAAACACGCGGCGTTTTTCGCGCCGATCAGCTTCTGGATAAGGCAGCTCATTGCCGGATAAAAGAAATCGGGCGTACAGGTCGAAACTATTATCAAATCGACGTCCTCCGCGGAAAACCTCGCGTTTTCGAGAGCGTTTTTCGCCGCCTGCGCTCCCATATAGTAGTTCGGGATATCGGTCGCTATATGGCGCTGTTTTATACCCGTGCGCGGAAATATCCACTCGTCCGATGTGTCGAGTATCTCCGAGAATTTATCGTTATCTGCCACAAATTCGGGAACATAACTGCCCGTTCCCAAAATCTCTATACCGTTCATTAAAAAACTCCTTGATTTTATTTTGCAAATATTGTATAATAGAACGTGGGACATATTTCCCAACCGAACCGGCAAATCGGCTCACACCAAAATATACCAATATATATTTTAACCTATTTTCGGGAATTTGTCAACCACTTTGTTAAATTATCACAGAATTTTTATCTTGGAGGTATTTCTTTTATGAAAACGGCGTTTCTTTTTTCGGGGCAAGGCTCGCAATACCCGGGCATGGGCGCGGAGCTTGCCGACAAATACTCGGCGTGCAAGCCGATCCTCGAATGCGGCTCGGACATTATGGGCTTTGACCTGCTGGGCAAGCTGACGGACAGCTCTCCCGAAGAGCTTGCGCAAACTCGCTTATCACAGCCCGCCATTTTCACGACCTCGCTTCTGGCTCTCACCGCGATACGCGAAGAGGGAGCAGACTGCGGCGCGGTGGCAGGGCACTCTTTAGGCGAATACGCGGCTATGTACGCGTCGGGTATGCTATCCCTTGAGGACGCGTTCACGGCGATAAAGCTGCGCAGCGCGGCTATGGCTAAGGCTGCGGAGAACTTAAACGGCGCGATGGCGGCTGTTGTGGGCGCGGACGACGCTTTGATAGACGAGATATGCGGCAGCGTAAACGGCTATGTTGCCCCCGCGAACTACAACTCCCCCGTTCAGACCGTCATTGCCGGCGAATCCGCAGCCATCGACGAAGCCATGGCGAAGTTCGCCGAGCAGGGCAAGCGCTGTGTTAAGCTGGCGGTTTCGGCGGCGTTCCACACAAAGCTTATGAAATCGGCGGCAGATGAATTCAAATCGCAAATAGCTGACCTTTCTTTTTCCGCACCGAACTGCGATTTTTACTCCAACCTTTACGGCGCAAAGCTCTCCGACTTCTCAGATATGCCCTCCTATCTCGCCGCTCACATCTGTTCGCCCGTCAAATTCGCAAGCGAGCTTAACGCTATGCAGTCCGACGGAGTTGAAGCGTTTGTCGAACTTGGTCCGGGGCACGTTCTTATGGGACTTGTCCGCAAGACCCTTAAAGGCGTCGTGAACGTCAACGTCGAAAATCACGAAACCCTTCAAAAGGCGCTCGCGGCGCTGAAATAACAGGCGGCGGCTAGCCCAAGCGAATTTTGCGGCGCTCGGCTGCGCCGCAAAATTCGCCGAGGCGGGGG
>DKXD01000032.1:14790-15008 GCA_002492075.1 Ruminococcaceae bacterium UBA7135 | reverse complement strand
CCTTCCTTGAGAGCCTTAGGAGCAGCCTCAACAAGTTCCTTAGCCTCTTTAAGTCCAAGACCGCAGATGTCCTTAACAGCCTTGATAACAGCCATTTTAGCATCACCAAAGGAAGTAAGAACGATATCAAATTCGCTCTTCTCGGCAGCGCCTGCGCCAGCACCTGTAGCGCCTGCAGCGGGAGCTGCAGCAACAGCAGCAGCGGATACGCCGAACTC
>DKXD01000032.1:6421-14557 GCA_002492075.1 Ruminococcaceae bacterium UBA7135 | reverse complement strand
AGGACCACGTCGAAATCGGTCTTCTCCTCAGCGGGAGCGGCAGCGGCGGCGGCAGGAGCGGCCATGGCAGCAGCGGATACGCCGAACTCTTCCTCAAGAGCCTTTACGAGATCGTTAAGCTCAATAACAGTAAGCTCTTTTACTTCGTCAATGATTTTAGTAATATCAGCCATTTTATTTACCTCCATAAATATGTTGAATTTAGTTTTGCAGCGGACTATGCCGCGCGTTCAAGCGGCAAGAGCATTATGCGCTCTGTTCGCCGTCGTTTTTCTTCGCGATCTCGTTGATCGCGATAGCGAAGCGCTGAATGGGGCTTTGCAGCATGAAAACAAGCTGCGAGAGCAGTGTCTCTTTGCTCGGAAGCTTTGCGTATTTCTCGACTTCTTCCTTAGAGATGACCTGTCCGTCAACAAAGCCTTTCTTGATGCTGAATTTGCCTTCGGAACTCTCAGCTTTCTTGTGCAAAATCTTCGGAGCAACGATGATGTCCTCCGCAGAGAGAGCCACTGCCGTTGTTCCCACAAGAACATCGTCAAGCCCCTCAAGACCCGCAATGTCACAAGCACGCTTCAGCAGCTTGTTCTTTACGACAAAGTAATCAACGCCCGCTTCACGAAGCTCTTTTCTGAGCTTGGTGTCGTCCTCAACGGTGATTCCCTTGTAGTCTACAAGAACTCCGCCTGCTGCGTTTTTCAGCTTTTCGGCAAGATCGGCAACGAATTGTTGCTTTTGAGCAAGTACAGACTCACTGGGCATGTTATTTTCCTCCTTATAGAATTTTAGCTGCCCAAAACAAAAACCTTTCCGTACGTAAAAGACAGAAAGGCAGAATAGATATATTGATCTATCAATTCCTCGGCAGGCGAGCGAAACGCTCATTATAGAATCCAAGTTCCACCTGCTGTCTTTAGAACAGCATATTTATTTTACCACATCAATTTCAATTTGTCAAGGGGTTTTTGAAAAAATATTGCAAAATATAAAAAAACGTGTTATAATTAAGAAAGTGTTGATTTGATTGCCTTTTCCCGGTCAGCCGGGAAAGCGGATAAAACAAATTTGTTAAATTGTTGGTACGCTAAATGGAGGTTTTTTATGACGGATAAGGAAATGAAGGTCGAAAGGTACAGAGAAGAAAATCGATCTGTAAAACCCGGACAAACGGTGTTTACAGGTTCGTCGCTTATGGAGATGTTCCCGATAAACAAATTGCTGGAGCTTCACGGCGATGATACTATTATATATAACAGAGGCGTCGGAGGGTTCGTATCTCGGGAACTGCTGGAGGTTCTTGACGTATGCGTTATTGAACTTGCGCCCTCAAAGGTCTTTATCAATATTGGTACTAACGATCTGAGCGACAGCAGTATACCAATATCACAGCTTATGGAAACTTATGACAAAATCATATCTAAAATAGAAACTGCTCTGCCGAAAACAAGAATATATCTTATGGCGTATTATCCGGTAAATTACGAAGCCGCAGCTGAGAATATGAAAGAGTGCCTTAAAATCCGCTCGAATGAGAAAATAAACGCCGCGAATGCAGAGGTGAAGAAACTTGCTGAGCGTCACGGACAGCGCTATATCGATATCAGCCGAAATCTTAAGGATGATAAGGGAAGACTGAAAGCCAAGTATACAATTGAGGGACTGCATATCAACTATGACGGCTACAGTGCTATTTACGATGATATAATGAAATATGTTAAAGAGCCTTAATATGGCGGAGGAGGAAGTGTATGATTTCCGAAAAACACATTCTGCATGAAAAATACCGCGCCGAACGCAGCGCCGAGCTTGCTTTGGCGTGTGATATAACGGCAAATTCAATAACGGTAGTGTGCTATGATCTTGCGCTGGAGCGCCGCTACTCGCGCTCGGTGGTGTTCGGCGCGGAGCTTACCGCTCAAACAACAGCAAAGGAGCTTGGAAAGCTTGTTGTTACTTCTTTGCGGAAGTTTTCTATAAAGCCCGCCGCCGTCAAGAAAATGGGGATAGCCGCGCCCGTTCATATCGAGACGGCGCTGGAGCAGGTGCTTGACACTGTTGCTGTCGGGTTGTCCGAAGAATGCGAGCTGCTATTTATACCTTATATATCTGCGGGGATAAGCGGACGGTTTACGGCTTTTTTGCTCACTCTGCCTGCCGAAACGGACTGGACGGCAGCGGATTTCGGGAAATCGCTGTGCATGGCTCACAAAACGAACGGAGAGCTTCACTGCGCTGCTTTTCCTCTGCTTGGTTCGTTTGACGGAACGGCTTTGGAAAGCGGTATGCCTGCCGAAAACGGCGCTATAGACCTCGTTCGTCAAGAGCCTGACGGCACACGAGCGTATGAGGTCGTTGGAGACTGTGAAAGCATAGGGGTCTCTCCGTGCGGCGCGCTGATGTCCGCAGCGGAGATGAAGCGCGCAGGAATACTCGACGAGGATGGGATAATGCTCGATCGCGACCTCTATTATATAGGAGAGGACTTCTTTGTGTCACAAAGCGACGTCCGCGCGATACAGGCGGACAAGGCGTTTACCGCCGCGGCATTTGAGCTTTTGCCGCGCACGGATGTGCAGATGTTCTTTTCGGGCGAGCCGTTTTCTTCTGCGGGAGGATTTCGCGCTCTTATGGAACTCGGCGCGATACCGGAACGGTTTGTGGGCGCGGCGTTTTGCCGCGGTGCGGTAGAGCAGGGAGTGATAGCGTTCCTTGAAGACGAGAGCGTTCGCGAACGAGCTTTTGAGTTCACATGTTCGGCTAAGGATTTTTCGCACGAAGATTTACTTAAATATGACAAAGATTACTTAAATAACCTTAATTTCTAGCTGATTTTTTGACTTTCTTGAAAAAAATGTTATATTTTGATAAAAAGCCCTTGATTTTTTCTACAGATAGTGTTATAATAAAAAGGCATTTAGTATCCGTTGGAATAGCTATGCCCAAAATTCGGTGTCTTTTTCGGAAAAAGGCGCTCTATCAAGGCCCTTGGCGTTTCGGCGTGTGTTAATGCGCGGAGCCTGTTTTACAGTACGGGTTCTCAAACATTAAAAACGGATAGTCCTCTGAGAGCGCGGGAAAAGACCCGCGGCGAAAAAATATACTGCCCGGAAAGGCCGGACTCAAGAATATCCGAAAAGTGCAGGAGGAAAAAATGGACGCATTAAAGCTTATTGAGCAGAGCAGCATGAAGGAAGCTGCTCCCGAGATCGAGATCGGTGATTATGTAAAGGTATATGTAAGCATCAAGGAGGGCGAAAAGAGCCGTATCCAGATGTTCGAGGGCACCGTTATCTCTAAGAAGCATGGCGGCATCAACGAGACCTTTACGGTTAGACGCGTAGCGCACGGCTGCGGCGTTGAAAGAGTGTTCCCTATACACTCACCGTCTGTTGACCACGTTGACGTTGTAAGAAACGGTAAGGTTCGCAGAGCGAAGCTTTACTATCTGCGTGACAGAGTGGGCAAGGCTGCAAAGGTAAAGTCCAAGGTTTAATTTTTGATCCCCCGAATTCCTCGCTTTGGCGGGGAGTTTTTGGGGATAACTTTGTAAGAAAAGAGAATTGCTGTGAAAGAGTTTAACGAGGAAAGTGAAAAGCGGGAGGAAATCCCCGCTGAAGACAATGAATTTGCAGCGGAGAGCTTGACTGCCGAGAAAAAAAACTCAGAAACTGATAACGAATCCACTGAAGAAGTTGGCAAGCCTTTTTCAAATGTTCTAAGCTGGACAACTTGGTTTGTGTATTCAATAATCGCTGTTTTGGTGCTTAACCTGTTCTTTTTCCGTTCGATAACCGTTTCCGGTAATTCTATGAATAATACATTGATGAACAAGGATAAGGTTATAGCCACTAATTTTATGTATACGCCGGACTATGGCGATATTGTTGTAGTGGAGGCTGACAAGCTGCGTTTGCAGGGCACGAATATATATGGTGAAACGATTATAAAGCGTGTTATTGCAAAAGAGGGCGATACCATTCGCATTGATTTCGACAACGGCATTGTATATCTTAACGGAGAGGCGTTAAAAGAGGATTATATCAAAGAACCCATTCGAGATCATTACATGGGTTGGATAGAAAGCAACAAGGATTATATCGTTCCCGAACATTGCGTGTTCGTGATGGGAGATAATCGCAATAACTCCAATGATAGCAGGAACATCGAGGATGTTGGGTGTATTGATACCAACTATATTATGGGTAAGGCGTTTGTACGCTATGCTCCGTTCAGCAGCTTTAAGTGGCTGTAAATAGATCGTTATTATGGGTGAAGCACAAAATATTCAGTGGTTTCCCGGGCATATGACCAAGACGCGGCGGCTTATCGAAGCCGACCTCAAAATGGTCGACGCCGTGGTGGAAGTTACCGACGCGCGAATACCAGAAAGCAGCAGAAATCCGATTTTGGGCGAGCTTGTGGGAAATAAACCGCGAATTATGATAATGAACAAGTGCGATGTTGCCGATGAAAAGGCGACGATGGTATGGAAACGTTATTACGAGAGCCGAGGTATCAGCGTTATCGTATGCGACTGCCGAAGCGGGAAAGGGTTAAATAAATTTCTTCCGACCGTCAAGCGGCTGCTGAGTGGTATTATCGAGCGCCGAAAGGCTCGCGGAATGATAGGCAAGGCGCTGCGGCTTATGGTCGTGGGTATCCCGAATGTGGGAAAATCGTCGTTTATCAACCGAATGGCGAACTCCAAGAAAACTAAGGTCGGGGATCGCCCGGGAGTTACAAGGGGAAAGCAGTGGGTTTCTATTGATAAAGATATTGAGCTGCTGGATATGCCCGGAATACTTTGGCCTAAGTTCGATGACAAGAACGTGGCGCAAAATCTTGCGTTTACGGGTGCTGTAAAAGACGAGGTCGTTGACACAGCAGCGCTTGCGCGTTCTTTGGGGGAAATTCTTCTGAAAGATTACCCCGAGCTTATCAAGGCTCGTTATAAAATATCGGGCGAGGGCGATGTGCTTGTTGGAATAGCGCAAAAGCGCGGTATGTTGATATCGGGCGGAGAACCCGACGTTGAACGTGCGGCTGCGGCTTTGCTCGACGAGTTTCGCGGCGGCAAAATAGGCAGAATAACCTTGGATGAGCCGCCGAAAGGGATCTGAAAATGGCATATCAAAGCAAACATAAGAAAAGCTCCGCAACTCAATTGAGAATAGACGGCGTTCCGCTTGATGGACTGTCTCTGCGTGAATTTGACAAAGCCGTTTTTGATAAATTCGGCGTTGTCTGCGGAATTGACGAAGCTGGCAGAGGTCCTATCGCCGGACCTGTTTATGCTGCGGCGGTAATTCTCGACCCCGAAAATCCGATAGAGGGTTTGAACGACAGTAAAAAGCTTACGCCGAAAAAGCGTGAAGCGCTTTATGAGGAGATTTGGGACAAGGCGTTGGCGGTAAGCGTTTCGTGCGCGTTAGTTTCGGAGATAGACGAAACTGATATTCTTTCGGCTGATCTGCTTGCGATGGCGCGGGCGTTTGACACCTTGTGTATAAAGCCTGAGATCGTCCTCGTGGATGGAGACGTATTGCCCGAGCTTAATGATCCGTTCAATTCGGAAAATAAGTTTGACGGAGTACTGAAAAACGTTATCGGCGGAGACGCGAAGTCCGAGGCGATCGCGGCGGCAAGCATACTCGCGAAAGTAGAGCGTGACAAGGAGATGTGCTCATTCGCCGAAAAGTACCCCGAATACGGCTTTGAGAAGCATAAGGGCTACGGCACAAAAGCGCATTACGCAGCAATAAAGGAACATGGGATCTGCGCTATTCACCGTAGATCGTTTCTAAAAAAATTTCTTGCCGACAAGGATAAAAATGGACAAACAAGCTAAAGGAAAATTGGGCGAGGACGCGGTGTGTGAGGAGCTTAAAAAGCGCGGACACACGATAATCGCCAGAAATTATCACAAGCGGGTCGGCGAGGTGGATATAATTTCAGCCATTGGAAACAACATAGTGTTTACCGAGGTGAAAACGCGGAAACTCGGCACATTGGTGCGCGGAGTTGAGGCGGTAAATTTCATCAAAAAACGAAAGATAATATTGACGGCGGACGCGTATCTCACCGAAAACCCCGAGATACTGCAAAAATATCCGTATGTTCGATATGATATAGCCGAGGTTTGGCTTACCGTCGGCACTGTTCCCAAGGTATCCGATATCAATTTTTTTGAGAATGCATTTGATACCGAGGGCGTTTATACTGCAAACTGAAAGGAAGCGTGTATATGAATTATACAAGCACAAGAAATTCGGCGCTTAAAGTAACAAGCGCTCACGCGATAGTTAAGGGGTTGTCGGACGAGGGCGGCTTGTACGTTCCAGAAAGTATTCCAAAGCTTACGAAAGAGGAAATTCTGTCGTTTTGCGATAAGCCCTACGTTGATAGAGCGTTTGACGTGTTCTCCAAGTTCCTTACTGATTTTACGAAAGAGGAACTGCGCTATTGCGTTGAGGGAGCTTACAACGATAAGAATTTCGATACAAATAATATAGCGGAGATCAAAAAGCTCAAAGAGGGAAGATACGTTCTTGAACTGTGGCATGGACCTACCTGCGCGTTTAAAGATATGGCGCTGCAAATTCTGCCGTATCTGCTGACGACCTCTGCTAAAAAGACTGTCGACGGAAAGCATATCTCCATTCTGGTCGCGACCTCGGGAGACACAGGCAAGGCGGCTTTGGAGGGATTTAAGGACGTTCCGGGAACGTCGATTTCGGTATTTTATCCCGAGGACGGCGTATCTCCCATGCAAAAGCGTCAGATGACCACGCAGGACGGTGCGAATGTCAATGTCTGTGCTGTCAAGGGAAATTTCGACGATTGTCAGAACGGCGTTAAGGCGATATTTACCGACAAGGACATAGAGCAAAAGCTCGCGGCAAAGAACATCTTGCTTTCCAGCGCCAACTCCATAAACTGGGGTCGTCTCGCGCCGCAAATAGTCTACTATGTTTCGGCTTACGCGCAGCTTATTAAGGATAAAGAGATCGAGTACGGCGAAAAGGTGAATGTCGTTGTTCCCACGGGCAACTTCGGAAACATTCTCGCGGCGTATTACGCAAAGCTTATGGGAATTCCCGTAAACAAACTTATCTGCGCGTCCAATTCAAACAACGTTCTGACCGACTTCATTAACACGGGTGTTTACGACAGAAACAGACAATTTTATACCACTATCTCGCCGTCGATGGATATACTTATCTCGTCGAACCTCGAAAGACTGCTTTATCATCTCACGGGCTGTGACGATAAGCTGATAAACGAGTGGTTCGATTCGCTGAAAAACTCGGGAAGATACGAGGTCAATGAGTCGGTCAAGGCAAAGCTTGGCGAGCTGTTCTGCGCGGGCTGCTGTGACGATAGCGAGACTAAAGCGGAGATACGCAAGACATTCAACGAAGAGCATTACCTGCTTGATACGCACACGGCGGTGGCTGTTAAGGTATATGACGATTACAAGGCGAAAACGGGCGATACGACAAAGACGATAATTGCTTCCACGGCAAATCCTTATAAATTCGGAAGAGCCGTATTTGACGCGGTGGACGGCGGCGCTCAGCCCGAGGACGAGTTTGAGCTTATTGCAAAGCTTGAAGCGGCGACCGATACCAAAATGCCTGCGCCACTTGCTGCAACAAAGGGCAAGGCGATACGTTTCACCAATACCGTGGAGAAGCAGGAAATGGGCGATATCGTGCTTGGATTTTTGAACAAGTGACGTCGGAGAGGAGAACGCAGTGATATACACTATCGGCGATCTTCATCTGTCGTTTGGCGTTGATAAACCCATGGATATATTTTCGGGCTGGAAGAACCACACCGAGCGTCTGCTTGAAAACTGGAACAGCAAGATAACCGATGATGATACTGTCGTGCTGGTCGGCGACCACTCGTGGGCTTTAAAGCTTGAAGAAGCCCAAAAAGACTTGGAGTTTATTGACAGAGAACTTAAAGGCAGGAAAATCTTGTCGAAAGGCAATCATGATCTTTGGTGGGCAACTATGAATAAGCTCACGGAGTTTGTTTCGGACAACGGTTTTTCCACAATAAGTTTTTTGTTCAACAACGCATATCTTGCCGAGGGAGTTTCAATATGCGGTACGCGCGGCTGGATACGCG
>DKXD01000032.1:5747-6153 GCA_002492075.1 Ruminococcaceae bacterium UBA7135 | reverse complement strand
GGCTGGATACGCGAAAACGGTGAACCATTTGATCAAAAGATACTCAACCGTGAGGCGGGCAGATTGGAGATGTCGCTTCAAGCGGGCGCAAAGCTTGGCGGAGAGCTGGTGGCGTTTATCCACTATCCGCCGATATACGGTACGGAGGAAAACGCTCCGATAATAGAACTGCTGCACAAGTACGGCGTTAGGCGCTGTTACTACGGACATTTGCACGGCGGCAGCATAAAGGGCGCTCTCAACGGAGAACGCAATGGAATTTACTATAAGCTGGTATCTGCCGACGGTGTTGGCTTTGATCCGGTAAAAATCAATTAAAATCAGGAAGGAAAATCAAAATGGAAATCATTTCTCAGAACAACACGGCGACGAATACTTACGCTATTGAAGTAAAGTTCAGCGCAGA
>DKXD01000032.1:3909-5444 GCA_002492075.1 Ruminococcaceae bacterium UBA7135 | reverse complement strand
ATTGAAGTAAAGTTCAGCGCAGAGGAGTTTGATACGGCGATTAACGTCGTTTACAACAAGCAGAAGAACAGAATAACGATTCCCGGCTTCCGCAAGGGAAAAGCTACGCGCAAGATGATCGAGACACACTACGGCGCAAACGTTTTCTATGAGGATGCGGTGAACGCGCTCTATTCCGATAAGATCGAGGATATCATCGACAAGACGGGACTTGAAGTCGTAAACATCGAGAATACCGAAGTCGTTGAAGTCAGCAAGGAGAACGGCGTTTCGATAAAAGCCGACATTATCACCAAGCCAAATGTGGAAATTTCCGACTATAAGGGTATAGCGGTAAAGAAAACAGTCAAGACTGTGACTGATGAGGCGGTGAACGCGGAGATCGACAAGCTGCGCGACAGAGTTTCAAGAATGGTAACGGTGGATGACAGAGCTGTTCAAGACGGAGACACGGCGATCATTGACTTTGAGGGTTTTACGGACGGTGTTGCGTTCGATGGCGGCAAGGGTGAGAAATTCCCGCTTGAGATCGGTTCGCATACCTTTATTCCGGGCTTTGAGGAGCAGATCATCGGAAAGAACGTAAACGATGAGTTTGACGTAAACGTAACCTTCCCCGAGGACTATCAGTCGGAGGCTCTTAAAGGCAAGGACGCTGTGTTCAAATGCAAGCTGCACGAGATCAAGGCAAAGGAGTTACCCGAGCTTGACGACGACCTTGTAAAGGACGTTTCCGACAAAGATACCGTAGACGAGCTGAAAGCGGATATCAGAGAAAAGCTTGAAGAAAGATATAAGGCAGAGGCGGACGACAAGGTAGACTCCGATATTATGGATAAAGTCATCGAAAGCCTTAAAGCGGAGATACCGCAGGTAATGTACGAACGCCGCGTTGACGAGATCGTTCGCGAGTGGTCGGCAAGAAACCGCATTTCCGTTGCCGATTATCTTAAGTACACAGGCTCGACCGCAGAGCAGTTCCGCGCTAACTTCAGAGAGCCTGCGAAGCGTCAGGTAGAGCTTCGTCTCGCGCTTGAGAAGATTGCAGAGCTTGAAAATCTTGAGGTATCCGACGACGATGTAAACAACGAATACAACAAGCTGGCGGAAGAGTACAAGATGGAAGTGGAGAACGTCAAGAACGCTATTCCCGAAAAGACACTGAAAACCGACCTCAAAATAGAAAAAGCAATAGACTTTGTGAAGGACAACGCAAATATTGAGGAAGTTACCGAGTAATTTCTGCATCCCATGTTGCGTTTCGGAGAAAGGAGTTTTCTATGGCTTACATTCCTTATGTTGTAGAACAGAGCAGTCACGGCGAGAGGTCGTATGATATATTCTCACGATTGCTCAATGACAGAATAATTTTGCTTCATGACGAGGTGAACTCAGCAACGGCAAGCGTTGTTGTGGCGCAGCTTCTGTATCTTGAGGGTCAAGACCCCGATAAGGACATATTCCTTTATATCAACAGCCCGGGCGGTTCGGTATCGGACGGTATGGCTATATATGATACCATGCAGTATATCAAG
>DKXD01000032.1:0-3628 GCA_002492075.1 Ruminococcaceae bacterium UBA7135 | reverse complement strand
GTATATCAAGTGCGACGTTTCGACTATATGCATGGGCATGGCGGCTTCTATGGGTGCGTTTTTGCTTTCCAGCGGCGCTAAGGGTAAGCGTATCGCTCTGCCGAACAGCGAGATCATGATACACCAGCCGCTTATATCGGGCGGCGGTATTTCGGGGCAGGTTACGGATATCCAGATACGCAGCAACTATCTGCTTCGCACCAAGGAAAGATTAAATCGTATTTTGAGCAGCAATACGGGCAAGGATTACGAAACGATCTGCCGAGATACCGAGCGTGATAACTTTATGAGCGCCGAAGAGGCTTTGCAGTACGGTCTTATCGATAAGGTCTTTAACGGACGCGAAGAGAATAAATAAAATTTGTTTTGACAAATTTGGCTTTTTAAAGGAGCATTTACAAAATGGTATGTTCGTTTTGCGGTAAAAATGAAAATCAAGTTACGCGGCTTCTGTATGGCGGCATTGGTCAAAGCGCGGTGATATGCAGCGATTGTATTTTGACCTCTTATAATATGCTGCTTGAAAACGGTGATATTAAACCGCCTAAATCTGCAAAGACACAAAGAAAAAATTCGGCGTTCCTTACAGATCCCGATGAGCTTATGACTCCTGAGGAGATAAAGGCATACCTTGACGAGTATATTATCGGGCAGGAGGAAGCAAAAAAGGTTCTTTCTATTTCCGTTTACAACCACTATAAGCGCACGTTTTTGAACAGCGGGGAGGACGAGGATGTCGAACTTCAAAAGTCTAACGTACTGCTTTTGGGTCCTACGGGTGTGGGAAAGACTATGCTTGCGCAGACGCTTGCAAAGCTTTTGAACGTGCCTTTTGCGATAGCAGACGCTACTACGCTCACGCAGGCGGGATATGTAGGCGAGGACGTAGAAAACGTTCTGCTTAGACTTGTTCAGGCGGCGGATTATGATATTGAGGCTGCGGAGCGCGGTATCGTATACATTGATGAGATAGATAAAATTTCCCGCCGCAGCGAAAATACCTCTATAACCCGCGATGTAAGCGGTGAGGGCGTTCAGCAGGCGCTGCTGAAAATAATCGAGGGCACCGTATCCAATGTTCCTCCGCAGGGCGGCAGAAAGCACCCGCATCAGGAGTTTATGCAGGTGAACACTAAGAACATTCTGTTCATTTGCGGAGGCGCTTTCGAGGGCATTGAGAAGATGATAGCACAGCGCGTTTCCAGCTCGGCTATGGGCTTTGGAGCAGATGTAAAAAGCCCTAAGGACAAGGAAAGCACCGATATGTTAAAACAGGTATCGTCACAGGATTTGGTAAAGTTTGGAATTATTCCCGAGCTTATTGGACGCTTGCCAATAGTAACACCCCTTGAAGCTCTTGACGAGGACGCGCTTGTACGCATACTCGACGAACCCAAAAACGCTCTTATAAAGCAGTACAAGGTGCTGTTCAAGGCGGACGGCATAGAGCTTGAGTTTGAAGAGGAAGCTTTGCGCGAGATAGCGAAAAAGGCTATCGAAGCGAAGACAGGTGCGCGCGGCTTGCGTTCTATCGTTGAGGATACTCTTCGTGACATAATGTTCGCGTCTCCGAGTGATCCGACAATCACAAGGATCACGATAACCGTTGACTGTGTCAACGGTACGGGAGAACCTGTTATCGAACGTGATAAATCAAGAACAAAAGCTTCAGATAGGGCTGTAAAAAAACCTGTAAAGAAAACGGGCTGATAAGTTATGGGGGCGGCGTTTTAGCGGCGCCCTTTTTTATTGGAGGAAATATGCTTTTAGATGACACACCCAAATACGATGAGGTCTGGGGAAGAGTTTACAATGAACTGGGTTTCAAGCCGGGAATGCGCGAGAGCATTCCGTTCACAATAGCGCAGCCGCACTGCGTTTTCGGTATAGCGGATATGTCCGTTGAACAGCTTGACAAAATGGAAAGCGTTTCCCGAGAAATATTCGCGCGTGTAACTCCCGCGGGTGGAAGAGTTTACGCGCTTGATTGGCAGCACAGCGCTTCTCTATATGACCCGCGCAATCCCGATGAGCAAAAGGATTTTTGGGTGGAAGACACGCGATATTGGGGCGGCGGTTACAACTTTTATTTTCCGTCGTTCTATCCCGACGGCGATTATTATTTTTTTATTGCAGAGGACTTTTCGTTCGGCTTTCTCGGTCATCCGTGGAGACGAGAGGTATGGATATTCGGCGGGGAACTGATATCCGAATATGAAGCGGTTTACAAGGAGCTTGGCTGGACGGAAAAGTGAGGGTATTATGGGAAGAGTTTACAGACAACAGCGCGTGGAGGGCGTTACTCTCCCGGCTATTATAAGAAACGGCAGCTATTTTTGGCACGATATGGCGGTTTATGAGGACGGAACGGTCAGCATTTGGGAAAAGATCGACCTTGAAGAAATACCGCAAAAGCTCGCTGTAAAAAAGCTGATGTTTGATGTGCCAAATGGCGGTGAATTGAGCGTGTTCGAGCTTTGCTCGCTGAAAATAGTCTCGGCGGAATGGAAATACACCGAACAGAGCTATTATGAGCATATCGTTGATACGGTACGTTCAATAAATCCCGAAATGGCGAATATTTATAAAACAACACAAAGGGAAAAGGCAAAATGGAAGGAATATCACGTTGTCTTTTCAGCGCAGCCGACGCCATACAAACTCGGCGCGAGGTTTGGTTACGAGCTGCTGAAGGGCAATAACGCGCATATTTTTCTGCGAAAGGACGGTAAGCTGCTTTTAACCGAAATATATTGCTACAAAGACGGCACGTTTTCGATAGATGGTATGGGTGAGGAATTTTTGGAGTTTTCGGAGATAGAACGGCTGTTCAAGGAAAAAACGCTCACAACAAAGCCGAGGGAGGACGAGTCGATAAGCTTGGGAGACCTCGGAACGGTGATTGCGGAAGTTTCGCGCGTCGTTTCCGCAAAAAACAAACTTGCCGAGCTTAGCAATAAGAGCCTGCGCGTTCAAGGAAAGCCCGACGCTCACGAGAACGCGATAAACGCGTACCACGCATACCTGGTTGAACCGACCGATTTTTATAAAGAGCATCTGAGAGAAGCGTATGAAGCTGTTCCGGAGCATGAGCGAATGTATCTCGGCGATATGGACACGCGTGACGGAGATTTTCGCAGGATACTCTATACAAATGAAAAGAGGGAAGTATGACTACATTTGAGAAAATATACGAGATAGTGCGGAAAATACCTTACGGTAAGGTTGCTACATACGGACAGATAGCAAGGTTGGCGGGAAATTCAAAATGGTCTAGGGTCGTAGGTTACGCTTTGCATTCAAATCCCGATCCGGACGGTATACCATGCTTTCGCGTAGTGAATCGATTTGGAGGTCTTGCGCCCGCGTTCGCGTTCGGCGGGATAAACGTTCAAGCGAAGCTGCTTCGCGCCGAGGGCGTGGAGGTCGGTGCGGATAACACCGTTGATCTTAATAAGTATATGTGGAACGGGCTGTGAGAGAATTGATATTTGTTGTTTGTTGATATAGGAACTCCCCGTTTAAAACGGGGAGTTTTCTGTTATGTTGGTTTTCAATAGAAAAAACAAAATTTGTATTTTCTTCCCCGTGAAGCGGGGAATTAAAAGCAAGATAATGTGTCCGCTTT
>DKXD01000129.1:5983-9832 GCA_002492075.1 Ruminococcaceae bacterium UBA7135 | reverse complement strand
ACTATTTTCCCGGGTCTATAAACTCCCGACAGTCATAGCAATATACAACTCCCGAAATGACGGTAAGAAGCGCCGACAGATACATCAACGCATCGCGAATTATCTGTACGGGGAAATCCCCGCCGATAACGCCGAGATCGTCAATAAGCACGCCGAAAATAAGTATCGCAACAATGGAAACCATAGTTACCGCCGTTTTCAGCTTGCCCCAGATATTAGCGGGAATGACCGCTTTCTTATCGGATGTCGCGGCTACAAGGCGTATCCCCGAAACGAGAAATTCCCTCGCCATAACGATAAACACTACCCAAGCGCTCGTCCAGCCCAGCTCCACAAAGCAGATAAGCGCCGCCGCGACAAGTATCTTATCGGCTAAAGGGTCAAGAAACTTGCCGAAATTCGTGACCATATTGTATTTGCGCGCGACCTTGCCGTCGAACATATCCGTAATGCTCGCCAAAGCGAACAGGATAAGAGATATCAGGAAACGGTAAGGCATAGCCGAAAAACACATAAAGAACACAAAAAACGGCACGATTATCACGCGAAACATCGTAAGCTTATTAGCCAAATTCACTGAATTCACCCCATTTTGGCGATTTTCAAATCACTTCGCCTATCAAATTATTGTCAAGCACGTCATTGAAACGGATATGTACAAATTGACCTATGACGAGCCGCTTATCATTCGGCGCGGTAAAGTATATCATCCCGTCTATCTCGGGCGCGAACATCGCCGAACGCCCGAAATACAGCTCCGCGTAGCGGTCAAAGCCCTCAACAACGACTTCCGTTTCGCCGCCTATCATAGCATCATACATTTCCGCGACGCGCGTGTCCTGCTGCTCCTCAAGTATCTCCTTGCGGTGTTCACGGACCTCCTCGTCCACTTGATCGTGCATTTGCGCCGCCATAGTTCCCTCCTCCTCGGAGTAGGCAAAGCAGCCCATACGCTCAAAATGCATATCCTGCGCGAACTCGCCGAGACGATTAAACTGCTCCTCCGTCTCGCCCGGAAAGCCAGTAATAAACGTTGTGCGCAGCGTTATCCCCGGAATACGCTCGCGCAGTTTCGCCACGAGAGCACGGTAGCTTTCCTCATCGCCGGGGCGGTTCATTTTTTTGAGAAGAGCGCCATCGCAGTGCTGAAGCGGAATATCAAGATACTTCACTATCTTATCTTGCCGTGCCATTGCGTCTATCAGCTCATCGGTAACGCGTTCGGGGTACGCGTAAAGAATCCTTATCCACTTTAGTTTATCTATCTTGCACAATTCATTCAGCAATTTTGCCAAGGAAAGCTCTCCATACAAGTCAAGCCCGTAACGAGTGGTATCCTGTGCGATAATGATAAGCTCCTTAACGCCGTCCTCCGCAAGTCCGCGCGCCTCATCAACTATATTTTCTATCGGACGGCTTCTGTAACGCCCGCGTATCATCGGGATAGCGCAATAGGTGCAGCAGTTGTCGCAGCCGTCCGCTATACGCAGATACGCGTAATGCGGCAGCGTGGAGATTATCCGCTTGCCCTCCATGGAATGGTTTTCTTTCTTTCCGTAGCGGCAAATTTGTTCATCTGCTTGCTTTTTGCTCATCTCAGCAAAAATATCCGCGATATTGCTGTATTCGGCAATGCCTACGATTGCGTCCACCTCGGGGTATTCGCGCTCAAACTCCTCGCGGTAACGCTCCGAAAGGCAACCCGTAACAACTATGTACTTTATTTTGCCCTCATTTTTCAGAGTTATCAGCTCATTTAACCACTCGATAGCTTCTTCTTTAGCCGCGGTGATAAAGCCGCAGGTATTCAGCAGCACGATATCCGATACGCCCGGCTCTTCCACGAACGCATAGCCCGCCTCGGCAAGCTTCGCCATCATCTGTTCGGCGTCTACTTGGTTTTTAGCGCAGCCAAGCGACACCACCGCGACTTTTACTCTTCTCTGTTCACTCATTATTATTCCTCGTCATTATCATAAACTTCATCAAATTCGCCGTTATCCTCGGAGCTTTCAACAAACGCGTCTATGCAGCGTTTTATCGCGCCGAAATCGTACCCGCGCCGAGCAAGCGCCGCAATAGTTCGGCGGCGGTCGTCATAGTCTTGAACCTTTTGTGAGTACTTCTTCCCGATAAGCGTCATAAGTTCCTCGTCAAGCTCTTCTTCGGGAATATCGGCGAGTGTATTCTCCACAAGTTCGCGGTCAAGACCACGGCGCAACATTTCATAACGCGCCCGCCGCACGCCCCAACGCTTGCGCTTTATCAGGTATTCGGCAAGCTTGGGCGCATACTCCTCGTCGTTGACATAACCCAATTCGCACACATACTCCGCCGCCTCCTCGGCGACCTGCTCATTATATGTTTTGGTGAGTTTGGAAACCAGCTCGCCGCGGCACATCAAGCGCTCTCCCAACAGATACAAAGCGCGTTTTTTCGCCTTTCGCAAAGTATCGGCGCCGGTTATTTCCGCAAGCTCGGCACTCGTGACAGTCTGCCCCTTTTCAAGTTCAAACTCCCCGACTATCGAACCGTTGACGTAAAATTTTCGCCCGCCGTCCAGCTCTATCTGCCATGTATCGCCCTTGTATTCGCAAAGCTCTGTGATCTTCATAAACGATCTCCGTTACTCCACGTCCTCTGTCGAAAACTCGGAAAAATCATCCTCGGTTTCCCCAGTTGATTTCTTTTTGCTGCGCTTTTTCGGCTTTTCCTCGGAAACCTCCGCAGGCTCGGAATTCTCCTCCGATCCTCCCTCGGAAGCATCGTCGCTGCCGTCGTCCGTAGGTATCAGATCTTGATTGCTTGCAAATACATCGCGAACCTTCTTTTCGACCTCATCGCATATTTCCTTGTTTTCAAGCAGGAAGTCTTTTACCTTATCCTTGCCCTGACCTATCTTCATACCGTCATAACTGAACCACGAGCCGCTTTTCTTGATAATATCGAACTCTACCGCGCAGTCGATGATCTCACCCATTTTCGAGATGCCCTCTCCGAATATCATGTCAAATTCCGCGACCTTGAACGGCGGCGCTACCTTGTTTTTAACGACCTTGCACTTTACTCTGTTACCGATCACCTCGGCGCCGTTTTTCAGAGGCTCGCCCTTGCGTACCTCAATACGCACCGACGCGTAAAATTTCAGTGCGCGTCCGCCCGGCGTGGTCTCGGGATTACCGTACATAACTCCGATCTTTTCGCGTATTTGGTTAATGAAAATGCAAACACAGTTGGTCTTGCTTATCGCAGCGGTAAGCTTTCTCATCGCCTGTGACATCAATCTTGCCTGCACGCCAACGTGCGCGTCGCCCATATCGCCGTCTATCTCGGCTTTGGTTGCCATTGCCGCCACGGAATCCAACACCACGATATCGATCGCTCCCGAACGAACCAGCGTTTCGATTATCTCAAGCGCCTGCTCTCCCGTATCGGGCTGCGACACCAAAAGATTATCCACATCAACGCCGAGCTTTCTCGCATAAACGGGATCGAGCGCGTGTTCCACATCGATAAACGCAGCCGTGCCGCCCGCTTTCTGCGCTTCCGCTACCGCGTGCAGACAAAGCGTGGTCTTACCCGAACTCTCCGTGCCGTATACCTCTATGATCCTGCCCTTGGGCAGACCGCCTATTCCCAGCGCAAGATCCAGCATAAGAGAGCCTGTTGACGTGTGTTCGACGTCCATTCTGCGGTTCTCACCCATAAACATAATGGTGCCCTCGCCAAATTGCTTCTCTATCTGCGCAATAGCGGTTTGCAAAGCTTTCTTGCGCTCTGTGGGGTCTACAATCTTGTCTGCCGATTTTGCGGGCATTTTATCCTGCTGTTTCTTTGACATTGCCATTT
>DKXD01000129.1:0-5735 GCA_002492075.1 Ruminococcaceae bacterium UBA7135 | reverse complement strand
CTGTTTCTTTGACATTGCCATTTTATTACCTCCGAAATTTTAATTAACTCTTTTAACTTCGCCGCCCGAACGGTCTGTTATCGCGCGGCGCTTTCTATTGTTTAATGCCATAAACCACTCTGCATACTCTGCACAGGTCATTTTCGGTATGCGGTTTTAACCCGTTTTCTCTAAAAATATCACACACGAAACGCTCTTGATGTATCCCGATCTCCACCGCTAACATTCCGCTGCGCTTCAGCTTTTGGGGATAAACACCGAGTATTTTCTTGTAATAATCCAGTCCGTCCTTGCCGCCAAACAGAGCAGTTTGCGGCTCGGAACGCACTTCTTTTTGCAACACGCGCATATCGTTCTCGGTAAGATACGGCGGATTGGAAACTATCAGATCGAACTCGCCCTCGACCGCTTTTTTATCGAAAACATCACCCAAAACCGCTTTAACGCGAACACCGTTCAGCGTGATATTTTTCTCCAGATACGCGAACGCCTCTGCGAATTTCTCCACGCAAACAGCGTCCGCGCCAGCCGTTTTCGCAAGCGAAATGCCGATACAGCCGCTGCCCGCGCACAAATCAAGCGTCCGCCGCTCGTTTTCGCCGCGTTTTTCAAGAAACCTCGCCGCAACGTCAACAAGCGTTTCGGTATCTTGACGCGGGATAAGAACGCCCTTTCCGACCTTGAACGGCAAGCCGTAAAACTCCCACTCGCCGAGAATATATTGCAAAGGCTCGCCGCGTATTCTGCGCTCCGCCATCGAATTTATTTCCCGGGCAATTTCATCGGAGACCTCCGTATGCGGCTCGGTAAGAAGCGTAAGCTTGCCGATACCGACGCTTTGCAGAAGCTGCTCCGCTTCAAAAGCCGCGTTCTCGATGCCGGCGCTTTCCAAGGTTCGCCTAGCCGACCCATAAACCTCGTGTAACATCACCAGTTATCGTCCTCGCCGTCCTTTGGCAAACACGGCTTCACAGCGGCTATCGCGCACTCTATCTGAGAAGCATCGGGTTCGCGTGTAGTAAGGCGCTGCATCCACAATCCCGGAGCGCTGAAGAACTTTGTTAGGGGATTTGAGTATCTTCCCGCCAGTTTGATAAGCTCATAGGATATTCCCACCACTAACGGCAGCAGCGGGAGTTTAAGCAGCACCCGCAGCAGCGCTCCAAGCGCCTTGTTTTCTATGCTCCACCACTCGGCGGGGTTTATCGGCACAAGCGAATAAACCAATATGCTCACCAAAAGAGTGATAATGATGAAGCTGGTGCCGCAGCGCGGGTGAAATCGGCACATGGGTTTGACGTTCTCGACGGTCAGCTCCCTGCCCGCCTCATAACACGCGATGGTCTTATGCTCCGCGCCGTGATACTCGTATACGCGCTTCATCGTTTTCATTTGCGCGATAAGCGCCATATACGCCACAAACAGCAGCAGCTTTAATACTCCCTCAAACGCGGATTTCCAAGGGGCTATGCCCTCGCCGACCGCGCCCTCCAGCAGCGAGAACAGAAAGCTCGGCAAAAAGAAGAACACCGCCACAAGCGCCGCCACCATCAAGAATGACATCACGCCCGCTATCACCGTAACGCCTTTTTCGCCTACATGCTTATCAAGCCACATATCGAATTTTGTCATCGGTTCGTCATCGTCGTCCTCTGCCATTCCGCTGATGTCTATCGACTTATTCATGCATGAATATCCCTCTTTAAGAGTCTGCACGAAATTAAAGCACCCGCGTATAAACGGCGCTTTGTTGAACCACTTTTTTGTTGGCAGCTCCCACTCCTCAACGTGGATATCCCCGTCCTTTTTACGTACCGCCATTGCACCGACGGAAACGCCCTTCATCATTACGCCCTCAATAAGCGCCTGTCCGCCGACCGTTGTCTTTTTACCTGTATCATAGGGGTTATTTTTGCTCATTTTTGCTCCTTAAATTTATATCAACCGTGCACTTTGCCGCAGCCGTCAGTTGTTTTTCAGCGGCAGCATTATCGTTACGGTAGTGCCCTTTCCCTGCTCGCTTTCAATATCCAACGTGCCGCCGTGCCTTGTGATTATCTCGTCTGCGACCGCCAACCCTATTCCCGAACCATGCTTGGTCTTGTTTGCCTTATAGAACTTCTGCTTGACCTTGGGAAGATCCTCGGGCGCTATTCCGACGCCTGTATCGCTCACCGAAACTATCACGGCGCTGTCGTTCTTCTCGGCGACTACCTCAATGGAACCGCCCGGCTCGGTGTATTTCAGCGAGTTATCGATAATGTTTATAAACACCTGTCTTAAACGGTTTTTATCGCCTACAACGGCGCACATAAATTCGGGCTCGTTGTAAGACAGCAGGATGTTCTCCTTTTTAGCCTTGTCTATGTAAATAAGCAGCGCGTCCTCAAGCTCGGCGATTAGGTCGATCGTTGTAAGCTGCAAGGTGAAATGACCGCTTTGTATTCTCGAAAAGTCCAGCAAGTCCTCCACCATTTGCTCCAAACGCTTCGTTTCGCCCGTGATGACCTTCATTCCCTTGCGGAACGTTTCGGGATCGTAACCGCCCTCCAGCGTCTCGCTCCACCCCTTTATCGCGGTAAGCGGAGTTCTCAGCTCATGCGATACGGAGCTTATAAAATCGTTTTTTATCTGCTCGGAATTTTCAAGCTCGTTTGCCATTTCGTTAAACGCGCGGGAAAGCTGCCCTATCTCGTCGTTGCTGGAAACGGGAATACGTTCGGAAAAATCACCTTTGGCAAGTTTTTTTGCCGTGGTTCCTATCCTGCCAAGCGGCACACATATCGACTTTACGAAGTATACTCCCATAAGAGCGACAACAAGCAGTATAAACGCGCTGACAATAAGGGTCACCAGCATTATTCCGCCTATCTGATCATCGATAAGCTCAAGAGATGCTACAAAGCGCAGTGCGTTGTAATTGCTGCTCGGCTTTGCGATTATAGTCGTTACCGCAAGTATATTCTCGCCGCCGTCGCGCCCGAAATACACTCCAAGCCCGTCCTCGCTTTGAAGCGCCTTTTCATAATCGGGCATAAAGTATTCTTTATCGGGAGAAAAGCCGCTTGATGACAATGACACCTCGCCGTTTTTGTTTATCGACATCAGCTCCATCTGATCCTGCTTGTTGAAACCCTCCACCATATTGCGGACTTCTGATGAGAAGTTCGCCGAAAGGTCTTCATAAAGCCGCGCCAAAATAGTCTGCGAAGCGTTTGCCTCGGAAACGACATAGCTCTCCGCCGAGCCGTAATAATACTGCTTTGTGAAGTAGTATATGCATATATTCGCAACGACAAGCAGCACCGCCGCCACCGAAAGCGTGTTCACCATCCACCTTACGGATATAGAACGATGACCCAGCCCGCGGCGGGAGGTCATAGATTTGAAATCGTTATCCATTTCATCCCCAACCAAAATTAACGTTTTTTTATGCGGTTATTCCGCCGTTCGATCATAGTTTATCCGTTCCACTTATAACCGAAGCCCCAAACAGTCTGTATGTATTTCGGGACTGACGGGTCTTCTTCTATCTTCATGCGAAGCCGTCTGATATTTACGTCTATCACCTTATCCTCGCCGACGTAGCTGTCGCCCCAGATATGCTTTAACAGCGACATTCTGTCAACGGGAGAGTTTCTGTTCTTCATCAAGAATTCCAATATATGGTATTCTATCTGCGTAAGGTCTATCGGCTTTCCCCTGTTGTAGAGCATACGGCTTTGGTAATCAAGCGTAAACGGTCCCGATGTTATCGCCTTAGGCTCCTCGCGCTGAGAACGGTTCAAGCTGACGCGGCGGTAAATGGCATCTACGCGCGCGACCAGCTCCGACGGCGAAAACGGCTTTGTGACATAATCGTCCGCCCCGATCATCAGGCAGTTTACCTTGTCCATTTCCTGCGATTTTGCAGAAAGCATTATGATCCCGATCTCACTTGACTGCTCGCGAATCCAACGGCACAGCGAAAATCCGTCCATACCCGGCATCATAATATCCAAAAGCGCAATGTCAAAATTGCCGCCCTGCTTTTCGTATTCCGCAACCGCGTCCTCGCCGCTCGCCACATCGGTAACGTCATAACCCGCTCGGCGAAGGTTTATTACCACAAAATCCCTTATCGAATTCTCGTCCTCGACAACTAAAATACGCTTCATAAGCCACCTTCTTCACATACTCTTATTAATGTTACAATATTACAAAACTGTCTTTAAGCTCACTTTCGGTCAGCGCAAGCTTTGATGTTTCGGCGCTTGTGTTTACGGTGCAATAGAACACCAATTCCTCACTCTCTCCGATTTTCTTCATATTTGCTGCCGCCTCAACGGCTTCCGAATTGCTTTTCTCAACGGTATGGATACGCATTATCTCGTTGTTTTCGGTTACATTCAGACCCACATCAGCATTATACGAAATAAAGATTATATCGTTATTCGTAAAATCCGCCACCGCCGTTACAACGCCTGTCCAACGGTTGGGAAACAGCAGGGCGAAGCGGTACTTTCCGAAAAAATAACTGTTTGATTTTAAGGTAAAATTGTCGTTTTGAATAGTGTACCACTGCACAGCGCAAAGCTGCTCCGGTTTGGTAAGAGTTTCATAACCCGGCAGCGGCGTTGTGGAAGGTATCTCGACAAAGCCGTCCTTATCGATATCAAAGCTGTATATCTCAGCCATATAATCGTTGACCTGCCGCGAGATCAGCCCTCCCGCGGGATTATTGCCAATACTGTTCGGGCAGAATAATCGGCTTCCATAGCAGTAAAGCACGTCCGTGCCCGATTGACCGCCGCCCTTGGAATAATCGAGAAACAGCGCCGGAGTGTTTTCGTCAAGCCTGCCCTCGGTAACGCGAATGTAATCCGCCGCTCCGCCGTAAAGCGGCGTATTTGACAGCAGTTCCAAGCCGTCACCGCTGTCCGTATACATTGAAGCGGACGCAGCCTGCATCTCCTTGTTGACGCTCACGATAACAAGCTCATTTTGATTGTCCTTGTTAAGGTCGGCGATACTCATACAGGAATACGTTGAAGACAGCAGCTCCACTGGCCTTCTGTCCTTATATTTCAGTACCAGCATCGCTTTCTCTGACTGATTGAGCAGCGTACAGCTGAGTATTATTTCGGAAGCGCCGCGATCGCTTAAATTCGACGTTTCACCGCTGTCCGAAACGGTATTCGGAGTATCGCTTCCCAAATCCGCAAAAACAATGCTGTCTACCTCGTTTCCCGGACAGGCAAGGTCATAGACCGTTTCCCACTTCCCGCTCGATTTGTCAAGGAACTTGATACGCAAAGCGCTCTCACCCGAGCGAATGTCTTTGCTTTCATAAAACACCAAGGCCTCGTCGCCCGGCTCGTCGTCTATATTCTTAATAACGAACGCGGAACGGTAATCGCCGTTTCTGGGATATTTCAGTTTAACGTTTTTCCCCACGCTGTTTATAAGCTCCTGATATATCTCGTTCTGCTCCTCGGAGAGCTTCGGCGGAGCAAGCATATTTTCCATTGAAGCGCTGAGTGAGCATCCGCAAAGTGCCATACACAAAAGGCAAACGGGAATGATCAATATTTTTTTCAGTTTCACTTTTCCTCCAAACAATTTTCCTCTCCTAATTCGAGGCGAAAGAAAACATAACCACAACCCTATACTAATTTCTCATTAAAAATAAATGTTGTACTCCCTAATATTTAAAATCAGTATTACAAATACATACAATTATATTATAACATATT
>DKXD01000010.1:2455-9940 GCA_002492075.1 Ruminococcaceae bacterium UBA7135 | reverse complement strand
GGCAAATTCTCTCAGCCGCTTATATTCCTTTTCGGGGAACTCGCCCCAATGCTCGTTATAAAGCGCCAGACCGTTTCCGTTCTCATAAAGCGAAAAGGAAACGAGAACATCCTCCAACAGCTGCTTTATCTCAAAGGAATTTTTGTAATAGAATTCCTTTTGTTCAGCCGCAAGCTCCGCGCCTCTATACGGCAGTCCGAGCGAATCCTTGCCAAGAAATATTTGCACATTGATCTTTTCGTCCTCAAACGAAAGCCGCAGAATATACGCCCCCGGCTCGTCCTGCCAGCACAGCCACTCCTCGCTCGATTTCTCTTCGAGAATATCAGCGAGAGCGTCAAGGAACAGCATCGGCGCGTCGCAGCCAAGGTAATCCGAGTTGCGAAGAAACCCCTGCTTATCATCATGCGGGGTAAAGCAGACCTCAAACCACCCGTAACGAATACCGTGTATCTCAAATATGTTCATCGAAGATCTCTCTTTCGTGCAGCTTTACGTGCTCCATAATATGCCCGATATTGCCCTCTCCCGCGAATTTTTCCATATCAAAAAAGTTTTCCGAAATGTCAACCCACAAAAGCGGATTTTTCTCCTCGTGTAATGTAACAGAACGCTTCAAGCCGCCCGCGTACACCTCAACATACTCATCGCATAACGGATAAGTAAACGTCATCAGGTGCGTTATACGAATATCGTCCTTTGTTATGCCCGTTTCCTCGTATAACTCACGATACGCGGCGGTGTAACCGTCCTCGCCGCTCTCGATTTTTCCGCCCACCATATTGTAAAGCCCCTTATACGGGTCTTTGACGCGCTTGCACATCAGCATTGTGCGCCTGTCGGGAGCGAATACGGCGATAACGTTATAGCCGCGCATTACAGCACACCTTTTGTGGAGACCGCCGCTCCGTCGGAATTAGGGCGCGTCGCCGCCTTAAGCGAATACGCAAGCGCCTTGAACAGAGACTCGATCTTGTGGTGGTCGTTCGAGCCGTACTCCACGCGCAAATGCAGCGTTATCCCCGCGTTGAACGCGAACGCTCTCATAAATTCCTCAGTAAGACAGGTGTCAAACTCGCCCACGCGTTCATTGGTGAACTCCGCGTTGAATACAAGAAACGGTCTTGCGCTGACATCGAGTGAGCAGAACCCCAAGCTCTCGTCCATCGGTATAAACGCAGAGCCGTATCGCATAATTCCCGACTTGTCGCCGAGAGCCTTCGCGAACGCCTGTCCGAGAGTTATCCCCACGTCCTCGGCGGTGTGGTGACCGTCAACGTAAAGGTCGCCTTTCGCTGTTATCTCAAGCCCGAAGCCGCCATGTACTCCCATAGCCGTCAGCATGTGGTCTAAGAAGCCTATTCCCGTGTTTATTTTTACCTCTCCCTCGTCCAAATTCAACTGGACGGAGATATCCGTTTCCTTTGTTTTCCTTGTGATCTTGGCTGTTCTGCTCATTTTTGTTCTCCTAACTGTACACTTTCAACTATAAACTGTCAACCGACTATATCCACCACTCCGGAGTGAGTTCTTCTAGCGTGACGATCTTTTCTTTTTCGTAGTCAAGCATTATCTCAATGTCCTTGTAGCTGTCGGGCATAAGTTGTACCATAAGTTCTCTGCAAGCACCGCATGGAGCGCCGCTTTTACCGTTTGGCATTATTGCGAGAACCTTGCTCATCTCTTGTTCTCCGTTCGTTATCATATTAAATATCGCGTTTCTCTCCGCGCATATTCCAAGAGTTGAACAAGTATCGATACATACTCCCGTATATATCTTTCCGGATTTTGAAAGCACTGCCGCCGATACTCCGCCCGCTTCAACATAATCCGAAACCTTTCGCGGATTTCGCACAGCCTTTGCCGCCTCAAGCATTTCAGTCCATATCTTATCCATTTAATCCTCTTTTTCCAACGCATAAATGCATCTCACCTTAGTGTGGTCGGATCTATCGAAAACATAAAGCCTTTTGCAGCGCGGACAGACCCAGACGTTGTAGCTGTATAAATCTGCAAGCTCCAATATCGAGATGTTGTCGTTCGCCAAAATCTCGTCAAGCTGCCTGTCGGTGTAGCACCACACCTCGATGTCGTTGGGGGATTGCCCGTTCCACATGGTTTCGCCGCATTTGCACTGTAATCTAGCCATCTTTCCGAACCTTTATGGAATTCGCGTGCGCCGTAAGCTTTTCGCGCTCCGCTATCAGAATTATGTCGTCCGCCGCGTCGATAAGCGCGTCCTTGGTGTAGTAAATGTAGCTTGAACGCTTGATAAAGCTGTCCACGCCAAGCGGCGAATAAAACCGCGCCGTGCCGCTTGTCGGGAGAACGTGATTGGGTCCCGCGTAGTAGTCGCCGAGCGGTTCGGGAGAATACTGTCCCAAGAACAGCGAACCTACATTGTCGAGCTTGCCGATGTACTCCAACGGTTTTTTCGTTACGACCTCGCAGTGCTCGGGAGCTATCGTGTTCGCGATTTCTATTGCATAGTCCATAGTATCACATACAATAATGCCGCCGTAGTTGTCAAGCGACGCGTCAATGATCTCCCTGCGAGAGAGCGCTGCTTTCTGCCGCTCGATCTCGGCTTGCGTCTGCTCCGCTATCTCCATACTTGTAGTCACCATAATAGCGGACGCGAGCTTGTCATGCTCCGCCTGTGACATCAGATCGGCGGCGAGGTACTTCGGGTTTGCCGTTTCATCGGAGATAACAAGTATCTCGCTCGGACCCGCTACCATATCTATATCAACGGTGCCGTAAACGAGCTTCTTGGCGGTCGCAACAAAGATGTTGCCCGGTCCTACTATTTTAGACACGCGTGGTATCTCCTCTGTGCCATAAGCCAGTGCCGCGATAGCCTGTGCGCCGCCCGCAAGATATATGCTGTCTACTCCGCAAAGAGCGGCGGCAACGAGAATATCCTTGTTCGCCGAGCTGTCTTTAAGCGGCGGAGTTACCATAACAATCTCCTTAACGCCCGCGATCTTCGCGGGTATAGCGTTCATCAGCACCGACGACGGATATGCCGCCGTACCGCCCGGAACGTACAGCCCCACCTTATCCAATCCGCGAACGCGCTGTCCCATAATAACACCGTTCTCCTGCGTGTTGCAAAAGCCCTCGCGCTTTTGACGAGTGTGGAACGCGGTGATGTTCTCCACAGCGTTCAGCATTGCGTTCACGAAATCGGGGGATTTCTCGTTCGCCTCGGTGAGAGCGTCCTGTATCGCCTCATCGGGAACGCGGTAATACTGCGCGTTCGGGCAGTCGAACTTCGCGGTGTATTCCTTGACCGCCTTATCGCCGTTCGCTTTAACGTCCTCCAAGATTGCCTTGACGGTCTTTTCGACCTCGGCGTTCACCTCGCCCGCGCGCTTTTCAACCTCGGCGAGAAACTTTTTTTCATCGCCGTCCGCTTTGATTATCTTTATCATTCGATTACTCCTTTTATCAAATCCACGATCTCCAAAATCCTTTCCTGCTTTAATTTCAGACTTACGGTGTTTACGATAAGCCGCGCGGAGACCTGCGCTACATCTTTTTGTACCTCCAAGCCGTTTTCTTTAAGAGTGGTTCCCGTTTCGACTATATCAACGATCCCGTCTGCCAACCCCACCAGCGGAGCAAGCTCAACCGAGCCCTCGATTTTGACGATATCCACGTCAATTCCCTGCTTCTCAAAATAGTTCCGAGTAACATTCGGATATTTTGTTGCGACGGTTTTAACGCCGTAGCCCGCGAAAAAGTTCGTGCCTTTTTTTACCGCGAGCGCGAATTTGCACTTTCCGAAATTCAAGTCGGCTATCTCGCAAAACTTGCCGCCGTGCTCCATAATTGTGTCCTCACCGACAACGCCCAGATCACACACGCCGTGCTCAACATAGGTGATAACGTCGGCGGCTTTCGCTAGAACGACCTCGATATCCTCATTCGGAATGTTTAGAATAAGCCGTCTGCCCTTGTTTCGCAAATCGGTTACGTCAAAGCGGATCTTTTCAAGTATTCCGACCGCCTTGTCCTCAATGCGCCCTTTGGTGAGAGCAATTCTTACTCTTCTGTTCTCCATTGCTCACACCTCCTCGCTTGTAACTTTACCGTCTTTATCGACAATGTCAACGCGCTTTATGTTATGCTCTTGCGCGTACTTTTTAGTGCATTTCGGGCACTCCAAAACGGAATTTACGGCTGTAAATCCCTCGGAGATCAGTTCATTGCAACGCTTTAAAGCCATAGCGGGATTTTCGCTCCAAACAATCACGTTGGGCGTTTTTACAAAACCGGATTTATCTTTTTTGAGCAGAACCCTCGCCACCGCCTCAACGTTTACCGCAAAACCTACCGCGCCCGCATATCGCCCGAATGTACCGAGCAATTTGTCGTAACGACCGCCCGAAAGTGCCGGCTGACCGTAGCCCTCAACATAGCCGCGGAAAATAATTCCCGTGTAATAATTTTTTTTGTTGAGCAATCCCAGATCAACGCGTATCTTCTCCTCGGGAATTACAGTGCTCAAATTGCGGCAAAGCTTTTCAAGATTTGCCAACTTCTGCTCCAAAACCTCGACTTTAAGGAACTCTTTTGCTTTTTCAAATGCCTCGCCTTTAAAAAATTCTCTTGCCTTTTCAAACACCTCAAAACCGCCGAACAAACGTGGCAGTGCCTTAAATGCTTCCGCAAAAGTCCTATCCTCCTCGGCAATCTTATCGTAAACGCTGTCAAGCATAGGAAGATTTTTCGACTCAATCCAATTTCGCGTGTTCTCGGCAAGCTCGGAGCCGCAATGATATTTAATCAGAAGTTCATTAAAAATACCGTAGTCGCCTATTTCGATACGATAGTCCTCATCGCAGGTTTCAAGAGCCTTAGCCGCAAGAACCAACGCTTCAAAATCCGCAGAGTCGCTTTTGCCGCCGAGAATTTCAATCCCGCATTGAGAGATTTCATCGTCGCGCCCGCTGTCCTTGGGATTTACCATAAAAATATTTTGGTTATAGAACAATTTTAGCGGCAATTCCTCATCGCGAAGTCTTGTCGCCGCAAGCCGCGCTATCGGCAGTGTGCTGTCAGGGCGCATAACCATAAGACGATTTTTTCCATCCACAAGCTTATACATCGTTTCCTGCGGAAATGTTCGCCCAATTCCGTTGAACACGTCAAAAAACTCCAGTCCTGGAGTGATGACCTCGGAGTAGCCGTAATTCTCAAACAGCTTTGTCACGCGCTCGGATATCTCGCGTTTCGCGGTACATTCCTCAAACAGCAGATCACGCGTCCCTTCAGGTGTGAGCCAATCGTTTACCCTTTTATCATTCAAATCTTTCAAATCTGTTCCCTTTCTCGTTCGCTTTAGCGTAGTAACGTAGTAACAAGCTACTATAATATAGTACCATAAATTCGCTGAAATGTCAAGCGGTCGCCCGAATTTCAGCGAATTAAATAAAATTTTTCAACAAATCACATCATATCGAACAGTGAATACTGCGCCGATTGATGGAAGCCGCTAAACGCACCCATTTCTTTCAGTTTATCAATAACAGAGCCGTTTACGCCGCTTATTTGCTGTATCTCGTCGATACTGAGATCTTTGTCGGACTCAATCGCTTCTTTAAGCTTTACAGCCGCATTTTCGCCGCAGCCCGCAACGACATTCAGCGGCAGACGAATAGCCCCGTTCTCAACCACATACGCGGTCGCCTTAGACTTACGGGCATCCACGGGAAGAAGCTCTATACCGCGGCACATAAGCTCCAGAACGAGCTGCAAAGCCTCGACCTTTACCTCCTCCTTTGCCGTCGGCTTCGGGATAGCCTTAAGATCGCTCAATCGCTGCTTTACCGCAGCCTTTCCCTTCATCACCGTTTCAAGCTCGATATTTTCGGTATGCTTTATAAGAGTTGCCGCATAAAATTCCGCCGGTCTGTGTATCTTGAACCACGCAAGCTTTACAGCCGCCGTGACATACGCCGCCGCATGCGCCTTGGGGAACATATACTTTATCTTCAAACAGCTGTCTATATACCACTGCGGCACATTATTATCATTGAACGCCTGATATATCTCGTCGTTGAACTCCTTTTTTGCCTTTCCCTTACGTGTGAACTCCATTATCTTGAACGCCATGGAAGGCTCCAATCCCTTCTGCATAAGGTACACCATAATGCTGTCGCGCGTTCCTATAACGTCGGAAATGGTGCAAGTGCCGTTTTTTATTAGATCCTGCGCATTGCCCGTCCAGACGTCCGTTCCGTGCGACAGACCCGATATCTGCAAAAGATCGGAAAAGCACTTTGGCTGTGCATCCGTCAGCATTCCCATTGCGAACGGCGTGCCGAACTCCGGAATACCCCATGTGCCGCACTGAACGCCTATATCCTCTTTGGTAAGTCCCAACGGTGCGGTAGACGTAAAAAGCTTATAAACCTCAGGGTCGGATGTGGGAATATCCGCTATCTTCAAGCCCGTCATATTCTCCAAGTGCTTGTAAAGCGTGGGAACATCGTGTCCAAGCTCGTCAAGCTTTAGTATTGTATCGTGCAGAGCGTGGAAGTCAAAGTGCGTGGTGATCATATCGCCCTCGGTCTTGTCGGCGGGGTGCTGAACAGCAGTGAAGTCGTATACCTCATAGTCGTTCGGCACAACTACCATTCCGCCCGGGTGCTGAGAGGTGGTACGCTTAACACCTGTGCAACCGACTGCCAAACGCTCGGTCTCGGCGTTGTTGTAAACGATCCCGCGCTCCTCGCAATATTTCTTGACAAAGCCGTATGCGGTCTTGTCCTTGACTGCGGAAATCGTTCCCGCCTTGAAAACGTGATCTTTGCCGAACAGTTCTTCGGTGTATCTGTGAACTTTTCCCTGAACCTCACCCGAAAAGTTGAGATCGATATCGGGAGCTTTATCTCCCTTAAAGCCGAGAAATGTCTCGAACGGGATATCGTGTCCGTCTCTTATCATATCCGTGCCGCATTTCGGACAGGCTTTCGGCGGGAGATCAAAGCCGGAACCGTATTTTACTCCGTTGATCTCGCTTACGAACTCGTTCCAGCGGCATTTCGGGCAGCGATAATGCGGAGAAAGCGGGTTGACCTCGGAAATGCCGGACATTATCGCCACAAACGACGAGCCTACCGAACCACGCGAGCCTACCAGATATCCGTTGTCCTCGGAGAATTTTACGAGCTTTTGCGCTATCATATACAAAACCGAGAAGCCATACTTGATGATAGCGTCAAGCTCCTTTTGAAGACGGTTCTTAACAAGATCGGGGATAACTCCCTCATAGCCGTACCAGTCCATAGCTCTTCCCCAGCAAAGGTCCTGCAGCTCCTGTTCCGCGCCCGGAAGCGAAGGAGTGTAAGTTCCCTTGGGTATTGGACGCACCGTGCCGTCTATCATAGCGGCTATTTTGTTGGTGTTGGTAACAACGACCTCGAATGCCTTTTCTTCGCCAAGATACGCAAACTCCTCCAGCATTTCGTCGGT
>DKXD01000010.1:1768-2127 GCA_002492075.1 Ruminococcaceae bacterium UBA7135 | reverse complement strand
TCCTCCAGCATTTCGTCGGTGGTTCGCAGAAAGAGCGGCGCTTGGTTATCCGCGTCCTTGTAGCCCTGTCCCGCTTGGAGTATCTTACGGAATATGCCGTCCTCAGCGTCCTTAAAGTGAACGTCACAGGTTGCGACACACGGTTTTCCCAGCTTATCGGCAAGGTCGACTATACGCTTATTGAGTTTGCGCAGCCCCTCATCGTCGGGAACCCGCCCTTCGCGAACCAAAAACTTGTTGTTGGCAATGGGCTGTATCTCAAAATAGTCGTAAATCTCGGCAATTTTTTCGATCTCCGACTCGGGCTTGTTGTCAAGTATCGCGCGGAAAAGCTCTCCCGCCTCGCAAGCCGAGCCAAT
>DKXD01000010.1:0-1466 GCA_002492075.1 Ruminococcaceae bacterium UBA7135 | reverse complement strand
GCCCCCCCCTCGCAAGCCGAGCCAATTATAAGTCCCTCGCGGTGCTTTTTTAGTTCGGAAAGCGGTATGCGGGGCTTTTTATAGAAATACTCGAGGTTGGAAAGCGAAACCAGCTTGTACAAATTTTTAAGTCCTACCTTGTTCTGTACAAGAATTATCATGTGATAAGTTGGCAAGCTCTTGACGTCCTTTCCGCCGAGCAGCCTGTTAAAATCACCAAGCTTTTCAAGCTTGCCGAGCTTCATCGTGTTTGCAAGCAGCTTTAGCCATATCTCCGCCAGCATTTTTGCATCGTCTATTGCGCGGTGGTGGTTGAAGTCACCGAGCTTGTACTCTTTTGCGACCGTATCAAGTTTATGATTGCGAAGATTAGGCATTGCTGCTCTGCAAAGATCCAAAGTATCAACAAATGCGAATTTGTATTCTATTTCCTGTCTCTCGCAAACCGCTCTGATAAAGGAAGTGTCAAAATCAGCGTTGTGCGCGACAAGCACTCCCTTACCCGCAAACTTGATAAACGTTTCCACTGCTTCTTTTTCCTTAGGTGCGTCTGCAACCATATCATCGGTTATACCGGTAATCTCGGTGATTTTATCGGAGATAGGAATTTCGGGGTTTACAAACGTTTGGAACTCCTCAACTATCTGTCGGTTCTTGAGTTTAACAGCGCCTATCTCGGTTATTCTGTCGTTCTCTCGATTCAATCCCGTAGTCTCAAGGTCAAATACGATTATCTCTCCGTCAACAAGATAGTCCGCACAGCCGGAAACAAGCGTTCCGCTGTCGTTGACAAAGTACGCTTCAACACCGTATATCATCTTCATCTTCTCGTCGTCGCGGTTTATTGCTTCAATTGTATTCATCGCTTCGGGATACGCCTGCAGATTGCCGTGGTCGGTTATCGCAACAGCGGGGTGTCCCCACTCATAAGCCTGCTTGATAAGCTCCGCCGCGGGAGTTATCGCGTCCATATCGGACATATTTGTGTGCATGTGCAGCTCCACACGCTTCTTTTCGGCATTGTCCTTGCGGGAATGAAGTTTCAAAAGCGCCATACTGCTTGGACGAATATTCAGTTCCTTAGAGAACGAATCAAATTCAAATTTGCCCTGCACTATCAACGCCTTGCCGTTGGAGATGTTTTTCTTTACGGCGTCGGCGTTTTCGCTTTTGGTGATTATTTTAAGTATCTGCGAGGACGTTTTATCTGAGAAATATGCAGTATAAATAAATGTGTTTCCGTCGCGGGAGGTTCGTTCGTCAACCTTGAACACCTTGCCCCAGACGGTAGCCTCGTCCTGATCGCTCCACGCCTCCGACATAGACTCGGGCGCTTCAAAGTTTCCCTTGCCGTAAAACAGCTTAGCTGTACTTTCAAAATGCTCGTTAAAAAACGGGAGCGTTATCTCGGTCGGCTCTTCGGCGAACTTTGAACCGCCCGCGCTTCTTCTTTTGCCGGAATATCC
>DKXD01000067.1:1344-20752 GCA_002492075.1 Ruminococcaceae bacterium UBA7135 | reverse complement strand
AATCAGTGCCAAATGCTGCGATTACTGTAAAAAGCAAGTCGCACACAAAGCTCAAAAAGACTATGAAATGATCATCACAGGCGAGCGCAGAGACGAAGGCGGAATGCGCTCCGTCCCCCGCAGTGCTGAGTTTATGGATAACGAAAACAACACGATGTGCTTTTACGAAACGGGGAATGAACAATTTAGGTTCAGACCGCTGTTCTACGTCACCGACAAAGATAAGGCGTGGTACAAGGAACGATACGGCATTACATATTCCGATGCTTACGAGGTCTATGGGCTTACGAGAACGGGCTGCTGCGGATGTCCGATCTCCTACAAGGCGGTTGATGACCTCGAAAAAATTCGCCCGTTTGAGCCTAACGTTGTTAAAGCCGCGTGGAACATTTTCGGGAAAAGCTATGAGTACCGAATGAAATACAACGCATACAAGGAAATGCGTAAGAACGCCGAACGGGAGGGCTTAAAATGAAAAAATGCAGAAAATGCAACAAGAAAGCCGTATACATAGGTTATGGCTTGCGCTACTGCGCAGAATGTTACGCGAAAATTTACGGTTGGTGGGAGGACTGACCACTACCAACTCAAGTCTGTTACTTGTCCGTACAGCTTTGAGCTGTGCGGTAAGAATATAATTTTTTAGGAGGATTTTATCCATGTACGAAATCACGATCAAAGGCAACACACCGGCGGAGCTTTTCGCCAACCTTGCACAGATGGCAGCGGCTAATGCGAACACCGCGCCCGCACCCACGGCACCTATAGCACAGTCCCCCGTTGCAGCTCCTGCGGCAGCCGCGACAGTTCCGAGTGCTGCGCCCGCTCCCGTCGCACCCCCAGTGTCCGCAGCAGCTCCCGCACCCGTTGCGACCGCACCTGCGGCAGTTCCCGCCGCCGTGCCTACCGCCGCACCGACTTACACGCTTGACGCGCTTGCCCGTGCGGGTGCGGCTCTTGCACAGGCGGGTAAGATGAATGAGGCTCTGGCGGTGCTCGCTAAGTACGGTGTACAGTCAGTAAATCAGTTGAAGCCCGAACAGTATGGGGTGTTTGCTGCGGAACTGCGCGCTCTCGGCGCACAGATATAGGAGGGCGGCTATGGAACACGCTTTGTTGTCTGCGTCCTCGGCGGCCCGGTGGATGGCGTGTACCGCGTCCCCGCGCTTTGAGGCGCAGTTCCCCGAAACAACGTCAGAATATGCCGAGGAGGGTAGATTGGCGCACGCGCTTTGCGAGTTAAAGGTCTTGAAAAAGTTCACCAACTCAATCAATACGCGTACATATAATTCGAGGTTGAACAAGCTGAAAAAAGGCCCTTTGTACGCCGATGAGATGGATCGGACAAGCGATCTTTACATTGAGCATCTCACAGAAAAGGCAATGGGCTATGACATCCCTCCGCTTGTAAACGCCGAGGTCAAAGTGGACTTTTCGGAATATGTCCCTGACGGCTTTGGAACGTGCGACTGCATTATGATCGGCGGTGATATGCTTGACATTACCGACTACAAGCACGGAAAGGGCGTCCCCGTATTGGCGGAGGGAAACCCGCAAATGCGGCTTTACGCTCTCGGTGCGTTGAAAAAATATGAGCCGTTTTACGGCGGCATGATAAAGCGGGTGCGTATGACGATCGACCAACCCCGCATACAGTCCGAACTGTCAAGCGAAACGATCACGGTCGACGAGTTGAAAGCATGGGGCGAAACGATCAAGCCGATAGCGCAGACGGCTTTCAGTGGCTTTGGGGAGTTTAAACCCGGCGATCACTGCCGGTTCTGCCGCGGGAAAGCGCAGTGCCGCGCCCGTGCCGACGTCAACACTGCCCTTGAGGACTTCAAAGGCTGTCTGCTGCCGACCGCGGAGAACCGTGAAAAGGCGCAGCATGGCGGCGGGAACGTGCTTACTAACGCCAAAATCGGTGAGCTGCTTGTTCGCGGAAAGGACCTTGTGCAATGGTATAAAGACCTTGAAGAGTACGCACTGAACGCTTTGCTGAACGGCGAGGAAATAGCGGGCTGGAAAGCCGTTGCGGGTCGCAGTAACAGAACGTTCAGCGATCAGGATGCCGCCCTCGCCGCCGTTATTGCCGCAGGCTATGACGAGTCGCTTGTTTATGAGCACAAACCAAAAACTCTTACGGGGCTTGAGGAATTGATGGGCAAGAAAGAATTTGCGGAAAAGATCGGGCAGTTTGTTATAAAGCCACTTGGCAAGCCTACTCTCGCCCCGATGTCGGACAAGCGCGAACCATACAGCACCGCTGCCGCTGACTTTTCGGGAGCAGCGCAGGGGGAACAGCAGGGGGCGTCCTCATAATGCCGGAAAGCGTTCTAATTCAGTACGATAAGTGCCAAATGACGTTATACCTGCCCACATTCTTTGACGGCAGTTCGTTGAAGAATATACGCAAAGTGTTCAAGCTGTTGAGCGAACGCCCCCACCAAAACGCGCCCGCATTTGAAACGTTTGACCGCTTTTTCCCTGCGTGGGAACGGCATCTCAAAATGTGGGTCGAACTTAAAGAAGCGGGAAAGAAAACAATCGAGCAGACCGCACGGGCGGCAGAAAGTAAAGTCGCTTGTTTTGGCACAATGGCAACAAAGGAAATGAAAGCCGAATTGCTATTTGCACAAAGAGAATTGAAAAAAGCCGCCCTTGAGGTCAAGCGCACAAAATCCGCTTTAGAGCGTTACGGTAAAATTAAAAACGCTTACAACGAAATTTTAAGGTAATAAAGGAGATTTAAGGATTATGTATCAGAATGACGCATTGAAAGTATTGACCGGCGAGGTTCGCCTGTCGTATGTAAACGTAATAACACCCCGCGCTTCACAGCAGGGCGGCGAGCCTAAATACTCGGTAACGCTGCTTATTCCCAAAAGCGATGCTGCCACGAAAGCGGACATCGACTCCGCTATTCAGGCGGCGGCGCAGGAAGCTGTCAACAAGGTGTGGGGCGGCGTTCGTCCCCCGCAGCCCCGCATCCCTATCTGGGACGGTGACGGCGTTCGTCAATCGGGCGTTCCGTTTGGCGAGGAGTGCAAGGGTCACTGGGTAATCACGGCGTCCACCAAAATGAAACCGCAGGTCGTTGGTATGGACAACATCAACGCCGAGCTTGCTCCGTCCGACATTTACAGTGGTATGTATGGACGCGTTACGATCCGCTTTTTCGGATATTCCAACAGCGGCAACAAAGGTGTAGGCTGCGGACTTGGAAATATTATGAAGACCCGCGATGGTGAGCCTTTGGCGGGTAACGCCTCGGCAGCCTCCGACTTTGCGACCGTCGGAAATGCAGTCGTACAGCCGCAGAACCCCGCCCTGCCTGCGTATGGCGCACCCGCCGCAGCTCCTGCCTCCGCTCCTGCTTATCAGCAGCCCGCCACCCCAGCTCCCGTTTATCCGCAGACGGCACAGCAGCCCGCCGCGCCTGCATATTATCAGGCTCAACAGCCGCAGAGTGCGGCAGACCCGTTTGGCGGTTATTCGTCCCCGAATGATTATCCATTTTAAGGAGGGGCAAAAATGGCTCACCATTTGAGTATTGACCTTGAAACCTTTTCAAGCGTCGATCTTAAAAAGTCGGGAATGTTCAAGTACATTGAAAGCCCCGATTTTCAAATACTGCTTTTTGCTTATTCGCTTGATGGAGAGCCGGTGCAGGTTATCGACATCGCCGCGGGGGAAATTATTCCTCCGTGGTTGGTATCTGCATTAAGCGATCCCGGTTTTATTAAACACGCATATAACGCCGCATTCGAGTGGTGCGGACTGTCAAAGTATTTTGGTATGCTTCCCGTTGATCAATGGCGTTGCACCATGTTTCATGGTCTTTACTGCGGATATACCGCAGGACTTGAAGCGACCGGCAAGGCGTTAGGACTCGCTGCAGACAAGCAAAAGCTGAACAGCGGCAAAGCCTTGATCCGTTATTTCTGCGTACCGTGCAGACCGACAAAGACCAACGGCGGCAGAACCCGCAACCTTCCGCACCATGATCCCGACAAGTGGGCTTTATTTAAGGAATACAACCGACAGGACGTTGTGACCGAGATGGAAATCGAAAAACGGCTCTCGGCGTTTCCTGTTCCCGATTTTGTGCAGAAAGAGTGGGAAACCGACCTGCGGATCAATGCCCGCGGCGTTATGGTCGATATGAACCTTGTAACGGGTGCGCTGACTATGGGCGAAAATGCGCGCGCAGCTCTTATCGAGGAGGCTATGAAAATATCCGGGCTTGACAATCCCAACAGCGTGAAGCAGCTGAAAGATTGGCTTGGAGCGGAACTTGACGAGGAATTGCCCGCCCTTAACAAGGAAACCGTGACCCGCCTTTTGAACCGTGACGGCAACAGCGACGCCGTTCAGCGTATGCTTGAAATACGGCAGGAGCTCGGCAAGACCTCAACAAAGAAATATGACGCAATCGAGGCGGCGGTGTGTTCCGATGGTCGCGTGAGAGGGCTGTTGCAGTTTTACGGGGCAAACCGCACCGGCAGATGGGCGGGGCGTTTAGTGCAGGTGCAGAACCTACCGAGAACATACACCGAGCCACTGTCCCTTGCCCGTGATTTGGTGATAAACAACCAACCCGACGCTTTGCGGCTTGTCTGCGGCAGCATATCCGACACACTGTCACAGCTTATTCGCACCTCGTTTGTAGCATCCCGCAACAACCTTTTGGTGGACGCGGACTTTTCGGCGATTGAGGCGAGGGTCATTTCGTGGCTTGCAGGCGAACAGTGGCGGCTTGATGTATTCCGCACACACGGCAAAATTTACGAGGCATCAGCATCTCAAATGTTCGGCGTTCCGATCGAGAAGATCAAGAAAGGCAATCCCGAATATGCATTGCGGCAAAAGGGCAAGGTCGCGGAGCTGGCGTTAGGCTATCAGGGCAGCGTTGGCGCACTTATTCAAATGGGCGCGCTCAATATGGGGCTGTCCGAGGAAGAGCTTCCTGATATAGTCAGTCGCTGGCGCGAGGCGAACCGCCGTATCCGCGATCTGTGGTACGCAATAGAAAACGCCGCCGTGCGGGTTATTTCAGAGGGTGGCAGCGTGGGTGTAGGGTGCGTCCTGCTGTCTCGTGAATTTGACAACAGCACCGGCACGGACTGCATGACGATCCTTTTACCGTCGGGGCGTAAGCTGTATTATATTAACCCGAAACTCGGCGTAAATCAGTGGAACAAGCCCTCGATCGTTTATATGGGTGTGAACGACAAAAACAAGTGGGGCGAGATCGAAACCTACGGCGGTAAGCTCGTCGAGAACATCGTTCAGGCGATAGCGCGTGATTGCTTGGCGTGTGCTATCGAGCGGTTAGAGGCGGCGGGAATGCCCGTCGTGTTCCATATTCATGATGAGGTCGTTATTGATATACCCGCCGATCACGCCGATCTTGACACTGTAGTGCAGATCATGCGCGCGCCTATCCCGTGGGCGGCTGACCTGCCGTTGAACGCGGACGGGTGGACGGGGACGTTTTTCAGAAAGGATTAAATATGACATACGTTTCAATGAAAATTACAAGAATGGGGGGGCGCATAGCAATGGAGTATATCGACTTTATCAACAGAAAGGCTATTACGGTGTATGCAAAAGGCATTAATGTTGATGTGTCGGAGCTTAACCCTAAACTCTTTGACTTTCAAAAGGACATTGTGAGGTGGGCTTTAGGACGCGGACGCGCGGCAATATTCGCAGACTGCGGCGACGGAAAAACGGCTATGCAGCTCGAATGGGCGGAGCAGATACATCGTCGAACGGGCGGAAAAGTCATCATTATAGCTCCGCTTGCGGTATCGGCGCAGACTAAACGCGAGGGCGAGAAATTCGGGATCACCGTTAATATATGCGCTTCACAAAGTGATGTTCGCTCGGATATGGTGAATATCACCAATTATGAAAAGCTCGACAAATTCACGGCAAATGAATTTGAAGCAGTGGTTTTGGACGAAAGCTCAATACTGAAGTCGTTTTCGGGCAAAATCAGAAACCAAATAATTCAGATGTTCGCTAAAACGCCCTACAAGCTAGCGTGTACGGCTACTCCCGCGCCTAACGATTATATGGAACTGGGAAATCATTCGGAATTCATCGGAGTTATGACGCGTGCGGAAATGCTCGCGATGTACTTCGTTCACGACGGCGGCGAAACATCTAAATGGCGGCTCAAAGGGCATGCGGAGGATTTGTTCTGGAAATGGCTTTCAACTTGGTGCATAGTTATGGATGACCCGAAAAAGCTCGGTTACGATATCGGCGGCTACGATCTGCCCGCGCTGAACGTTCATCAGATAATAGCCGACGGCGATACCATAACTAACGAGGTGTTATCGCTCACCGAGCGCCGCAAGGCTCGCCGTGACAGCCTTGAATTACGCTGTAAAGCCGCCGCCGAACTTGTAAATAATTCAATCGAAACTTGGCTTGTGTGGTGCGATCTGAACGATGAAGCGGCGATGCTTCACAGGCTTATCTACGGTTCTGTAAACGTTCAAGGCTCGGACTCTCCCGAATTTAAATCGAGGTCAATGCTCGATTTTTCAGAGGGAAAGTTGAAATGCCTGATAACGAAGCCAAAGATTGCAGGCTACGGTATGAACTGGCAGAATTGCCGCAGTATGATATTCGTCGGACTTTCGGACAGCTTCGAGGCGTATTATCAGGCTGTGCGGCGATGCTGGCGGTTCGGGCAAAAGAACGATGTTGAAGTGTACATAATCATTTCCGCGCGCGAGGGCGCGGTCAAGGAAAATATCGAGCGCAAGCAAGCCGAAAACGAACGCATGAAGGCTCATCTTATCGAACTTACCCGCGATATTGCCAAGCGCGAATTAACGGCGCAGTGCCGCGTTTCTACGCCATATACGGCGGTTGTTGAAATGCGGCTGCCGAGTTGGGAGGAATTTAAGGTTGGTTAATGTTTTACATCAGACTGTTACGGGAAATTATTCGCTTTATCACGGCGACAGCTGCGAGGTCATAAAGGGAATTCCCGATGACAGTATTCATTATACGCTGTTTTCGCCGCCCTTCGCGAGCCTGTATACTTACTCGAACAGCGACCGTGATATGGGGAACTGCAAGAACGACGCGGAATTCTTCAAGCATTTCAAATTTCTCGCGACGGAGCTGTATCGCGTGACAATGCCCGGGCGGCTGCTTTCTTTCCACTGTATGGACTTGCCGCGAATGAAAGAGCGTGACGGCGTTATCGGTTTGAAAGACTTCCCCGCGATCGTGCGGCAGGTGTTCGAGGACTGCGGATTTATATACCATTCAAGGGTAACGATCTGGAAAAATCCCGTTACGGAAATGCAGCGCACAAAAGCTCTCGGGCTGCTCCATAAGCAGATAAAAAAGGACAGTGCGATGAACAGACAGGGAATTCCCGACTACATATTGACTATGCGGAAGCCGGGAGAAAATCCCGAACGCATTTCACACACCGATGAAACGTTTCCGTGTGACGTTTGGCAGCAATACGCATCACCCGTATGGATGGATATTCGACAGTCGGACACGCTGCAGAAAAATTCCGCGCGTGAGGAAAAGGACGAGCGCCACATTTGCCCGTTACAGCTCGAAGTCATAAAGCGCTGTATTGAGCTTTGGACTAATCCGAACGATATAGTTTTAGATCCATTCGGAGGGATAGGCAGTGTTCCGTATGTTGCCAGAAAATTGGGGCGCAGGGCTATCGGGTGCGAACTGAAAGAAAGCTACTATAATCAAATGGTTGCGAATGTAGAAACGGTACAGCCAATAGCCGATGATGTCGGAGAATGCGCGTGGGGAACGCAGGGCGACGAGATACCGATTGACCCGTGGGAGGTGACAAAGTGAAAGAATACGATCGCAACTACAAGGATGAAAAGCAGTTGACAATTCTCTATGAATTTGATACCGAGGCAGAAATGAATGAAAGCGGGTAAAACATTATGAAACACTACGGCGATATAACGAAAATACACGGCGCAGCCGTTGAACCTGTCAACGTGATAATCGGCGGCAGCCCTTGTCAAGACCTGTCGGTTGCGGGCAAGCAAAAAGGCATAAAGCACACCGACAACGGCGACGACGAAACAACCCGCAGCGGCTTATTTATGGAGCAACTGCGAATTATCAAGGAAATGAGGCGAAACGACATTGAACACGGCAGAACAGGCATTTACACCCGACCCCGCTTTATGGTGTGGGAAAACGTTCCCGGAGCATTCAGTTCAAACAAAGGCGCAGACTTTGGGGCAGTCCTCGAAGAAACGATCAAAATCGTGTGCGAAAAAGCCCCCGCTGTTCCTATCCCTAAACGCGGATGGCCAAACGCCGGATGCCTTACCGATATGGCAGGAAAATGGAGCGTTGCTTGGCGCGTTTTCGATGCACAGTTTTGGGGAGTCCCCCAAAGAAGAAAGAGGATCGCACTTGTCTCAGATTTTGGAGGACTCGCCGCACCCGAAATATTATTTGAGCGCGAAAGCGTGTGCGGGGATATTGAACCGTGCCGATCGGCGGGGAAAGATACTGCCGCCGAAACTGCGGGAGGCGTTGTAGCGGCAGTCCGGGCTTTTTGCTTTCAGGGCAACGGGATCGACAGAGCCGAAACCGCAGGCTGTAACGGAAAGGGGTGGACAGAGGGAGTCAGCTACACCCTCAACACCGTTGACCGCCCCGCAGTCGCAGTCATACCCATCGACCTGCGAAACGCCACCCGAAACACTGCAAGCGGCGACACCTGCGGGGGGGGATCGGTGAAATAGGCGACCCTGCGTTTACCATTACCGCAGATTACAGCCACGCCGTAGCGTTGGAAAACCACCCTCAAGACAGCCGCATAAAAATAAGCGAAAACGGTGTGGTGCAGACTTTGGCAAGCAATATGGGAATGGGCGGCAACAATGTACCGCTTGTAATGGAAGCTCAAAACAGCTTGATCCATACTCCTCCGACTGATCCCCCCCCCGTTATAACGGCAACCTGCGGCAGTTTCATACAGACGGCAAACGGAGTGAGCAGCACCCTGTTAGCAAGGGACTATAAAGACCCACAGATCGTTTGCTGTCCGATAAATAAGGAGGCACAGTATGGTATATAGGGAGAGCGGTTTCGGAACATACGCTGAGGGCAGCTTTGGAACGCTAAAAGCCTGCGGCGGCAATAACGGGGGGGGGAGCGAGAGTCTGATCGTGCTGAACGATCAAGGCGGCAGCAGTATGAACATTGAAAAAGACTGTATCAGTCCCACCTTGAGGGCAGAGTCCCACAATAACGAGCCTATTGTGTTCCACACAATGCAAGACCCGATCACCTCGGAAACAGTAACGCCGTGCCTTTCATCCGGCAGTCCGAACGGTCAAGCTGTTGTCGGCGTTAATGTTGACTACGCCGTGCGCAGGCTGACACCGCTTGAATGCGAACGCTTACAAGGTTATCCCGATGGGTGGACGGACATCGGCGAGTGGGTAGACACCGATGGCAAAACACACGCAGAAAGCACCGACTCCGCACGGTATAAGGCAATAGGCAACAGCATAGCTCTCCCGCCATGGGCGTATGTTCTGCAACGGTTAAGTATCTGTTGCGGCGACGATATAACGATGGCGAGTTTGTTTGACGGCCTCGGCGGTTTTCCGCTGATATGGGAAAGGCTGAACGGCGAGGGATCGTGCCTGTGGGCAAGTGAAATTGAAGAATTTCCAATCGCTGTAACAAAGCGATGGTTTAAGGGGAAAGGATCAGAAAATGGCTAAATATATAGATGTTGACAGGCTCAAATCCGAAATAAACGGCGCCAATCGACCCGAAATAAATAGCGGCTCGGAGGCGGCGTGGTTGTGCGAGTGCATTAACAAGGTGGTTTCAAGTGCGGTGAGATCAATGGATAGGAGCGAATGCGATGAACAATGACCGGATAATTCAAATATCACACGGCAACAACCGCCGTTCAACCAACTGGCAGCCGCAGACCCTGCTGCTGTCCGAACTGTGGGAAAAGCTGCGCATACCGACGCGGGGCGCGGAAACCCTCGCCGAATATATGTCGATGAAAAAGGCACAGCAGGACGACCTCAAGGACGTGGGCGGCTATGTATGCGGAACGCTGAACAGTCCCCGCAGAAAGTCCAACAACGTGACCGGCAGGGACGTTATAACCCTTGATCTTGATAATATACCCGCAGGCGGCACTGCTGACGTTCTGCGGCGCGTTGAGGGCTTGGGCGTCGGTTACTGCGTATACAGCACCCGTAAGCACTGCGACACCGCTCCGCGCCTACGTGTGCTTATACCTCTTGACCGTACCGTCACGGCTGACGAGTACGAACCCTGCGCCCGCAAAATGGCTGAATATATCGGACTTGAAATGGCAGACCCCACCACCTTTGAGGTTGCCCGCCTTATGTACTGGCCGTCCTGTTGTTCCGACAGCAAATATGTGTATTACTGCGCAGACAAGCCCTTTGTGTCGGCTGACGGCTTACTGGCGCAATATACCGACTGGCACGACGTATCGCAGTGGCCCGCCCTGCCGAACGCGCAGGCATTCACTAAAACAGCGGTAAAGCAGGGCGACCCCGAAACCAAAGCGGGCGTTGTGGGTGCGTTCTGCCGCACCTATGATATATACCGGGCGATGGATGAGCTGATCCCGGGCATTTATGAGCCGGTAGACAGCACCCCCGGCAGATACACATATTTAGGCGGTAGCACGACGGGCGGCGCGGTCGTTTACGATAATGGTAAGTTCTTGTACAGCCACCATGCCACCGACCCGTGTTCGGGAAAGCTGGTAAACGCCTTTGATCTCGTGCGTCTGCACCGTTTAGCGGAGCTTGACGACGACGCGCAGCCTAACACTCCAAACAACCGCCTGCCGTCTTATACGGCGATGCTTGATGCGGCGACGCAGCTCCCCGATGTGCTTGTGCGTATTAATCAAGAACGCTCCGCAGAGACTCAAAAGGACTTTGACGGCGTAGCGGCGACGAACGAAGACGATGACGGAAATTGGGAGCAGCTGCTGTCTATCAGTTCGCAGACGGCGTACCCAAAGGCTACCATCGACAACGTTTGTATTATTCTGGAACACGACCCGAACCTTAAGGGCAAATTCGCGCTGAATATGTTTGCGGGGCGCGGCGAGGTGCTTGGCGCACTGCCGTGGGACCAGCGCACCGAGCGTCGGCTGTGGGACGATAATGACAACAACGGTCTTTACTGGTATATGGAAAAGCGTCACCACATTACAGGCAACGGCAAGATCGACGCGGGGCTTTCCTTACATTCAAATAAATTTGCTTTCAACGAGGTGCAGGACTACCTGACAGCCCGTGTGTGGGACGGTACGCCGCGTCTTGACTGCTTATATATAGATTACCTCGGCGCGGCTGACACGCCCTACAATCGCATCGTGGCGCGTAAGGGGTTAGTTGCGGCAGTGGCGAGAGCGATGACCCCTGGCTGTAAGTTCGATAATATGACGATCCTTGTAGGTCCGCAGGGTAGAGGAAAAAGCTCCCTGCTTGATATTCTTTCCCGCGGGTGGTTCAACGACAGCATACGCACGTTCGAGGGCAAGGAAGCCTCGGAGCTGCTGCAGGGTGTGTGGATCGTCGAAATATCGGAGCTGGACGCTTTCAGGCGCACGGATGTTGCGAGAATCAAGCAGTTTTTGAGCCTGCGGGCGGATCGTTTCCGTGCCGCTTACGGGCGGCACGTCAAGGAGTTGCCTCGCCCGTGCGTATTTTTTGGCACGACGAACACAAAGGACTTTTTGCAGGACACCACGGGAAACCGCCGCTTTTGGCCGGTGGACGTCGGCGAACAAGCACCCGTAAAGAACGTGTGGCGCGATCTGCCCGATGAGGTCGATCAGATATGGGCGGAGGCGGTCTTTTACTGGAAAATGGGCGAAAGTCTTTATTTGTCGGGCGAGGCGGAGGAAGCCGCCAAAGCAAAGCAGGAGGAACACCGCGATGTGTCGTCTTACGAAGGGATTATACTCGATTTCATTAACCGTGAAGTGCCGGAGGACTGGGAAACATATAAACTCGACAAACGCCGTATGTACTGGAGCGGCAGCGTTACGGGCGAAGTAAAGACCGTTCCGCGGGAGCGCGTTTGCGCTCTTGAGGTGTGGTGCGAGGCGCTGAACGGTCTGCCAAAGGATCTGACTAAAGCTGTTTCCCGCGAGATAAACGCGGTTATTGAACGACAGGAAGAGTGGCGTAGGGAAAATAAAACGCTATGGTTTAGCAATTACGGAGCGCAGCGCGGCTTCATCAGAAAAGAAAAGCATTCTCCCGAAAAATAGGTATAACATTTTAAAATTAGGGGAGAAAATAAGACTTTTTTCAAAGAAATGTTAGAGATAAAAGCTAACATTCTAACAAAAATGTCAGATATGGTGTTAGCCCTAAAAACAGCATTATAAAAAGGTTTAATCCCTATTCTAACAATCTAACATTTATTCTCTATTGAGTATAAAAATAGAGAATTAGGCAGAAATATACCGCCTAATACGTCATGTATGTGTATATATAGGAAACGGTGTTTAAATGTTAACATCAACTTGAATTTAGGAGGTTCAAAATGCTTGAAAAAGAAATCGAGCGGCGAATGTGTGAAATGATACGAAAGCGCGGCGGTCTTACATACAAGTTCACCAGTCCGGGAAATGTTGGTGTGCCGGATCGCCTTGTAATAACGCCAACGGGAGATGTTTGGTTTGTCGAACTGAAAACCGAAAAGGGACGGTTGGCAAGCGTTCAGAAGTGGCAAATACGCGAACTTGAAAAAAGGGGTGCAAACGTTCGGGTAGTGTGTGGGCTGCAAGGGGCGATAGATTTTGTAAACGAGGTGATGCCGAATGGAATATAAGCCACATAATTATCAAAAATATTGCATTGAGCGGATTATTCAAGACCCCGCTGTCGGACTTTTTCTAAGACCAGGATTGGGCAAAACGTCTATAACGCTGACGGCGGTAAATGTTTTGCGGTATCTGCGGTGGGAAATTGCAAGGGTGCTTGTGATCGCGCCTAAAAAGGTCGCCGAGGCTACATGGAGCAAGGAGGCGGCAAAGTGGGATCATCTGCAACACCTGAAAGTCGTCACCGTTTTAGGCAGTACGGCAAGGCGCATAAAGGCGCTGAACACTCCCGCCGATGTGTATGTTATCAACCGCGAGAACGTTCCGTGGCTTGTTGATTATTACAAGCAGTCGTGGCCGTTTGATATGCTGATATGCGACGAATCGACAAGCTTCAAGAACTCCCAAAGCAAACGCTTTAAGGCTTTGAAGCTGATACGACGTTTTTGCAAAAAGGTGGTTCTGCTGACGGGAACGCCGTCAAGCAAAGGGCTTATTGACCTGTGGGCGCAGGTGTATTTGCTTGACGAGGGCGCGCGGCTCGGAAAGACGATCAGCCAATATCGGGAGCGGTATTTTGTCGCCAACACTCACGGCGGGCATTTTACCGACTACAAGCCCAAAAGCGACGCGGAGGACGCAGTGCTTGAGGCGATAAGCGACATTTGCGTAAGTATGAAAGCCGAGGATTATTTGGAGCTGCCCGAATGTGTAGAACATGAGATCCCCGTGGTGCTTGATGAAAAGGCAAAGCGTGAATACGATCGGTTTGAACGCGACCTGCTGCTTGAGATCGACGACGAAACCATAACGGCGCAGGGGGCGGCGGTTTTAACGGGCAAGCTGTTACAATTCTGCAACGGCGCGGTGTACAATGCGGACAAGCAGCCGGTGACTGTTCATGACTGCAAGCTTGACGCCTATATGGAGCTGATTGAACAGCTTGACGGCGAGCCGTGCATTACGTTTTACAGCTTTCAGCACGACCTTGACCGCTTGCTTTCACGGCTGGGGAAAACAAAGCGGCGGGTTCGGGTGTATCGGGGACCGCAGGACGAGGACGACTGGAACGCGGGAAAAAACGATGTGCTTTTAGCGCATCCCGCCTCCTGCGCCTACGGTCTGAACTTGCAAGCGGGCGGTCGGCATATCGTGTGGTTCGGCTTGAACTGGAGCTTTGAACTGAACGATCAGGGCAAGTGCAGACTGTGGCGGCAAGGAAGCGAGTTTGACAAGGTTTTTATTCACTATCTCGTCGTTCAGAACAGCGTGGACGAGGACGTTATGGCGGCGATACGCAGTCGCGCGGATACCCACGAGGCGGTTATGTCCGCGTTAAAGGCAAGGCTGAAAAAGGTACATGATCGGGAGGGAGAATGATTATGACGGCTAAAGAATATTTACAGCAGCTACAGCGATTAGATGTTGTGATTAAGCAAAAAATTAATGAAAAAGAGGAATTGCAACGAAAAGCGGGAACTATTGGCGCGGTTGATTATTCAAAAGAGAAGACCGACATCGCGCATTCCAGTGAAGCTTCTTTTGAGAAAATCACAGATCATATTTGTGATCTCGAAAAAGAGATCAATTCCGAAATTGACTGTTTTGTTGACAAAAAGCATGAGATTATCAATCAAATTCAGGGCTTGGGCAGTGCGAGTTTTATTGATCTTCTTTTCAAGCGGTATGTTCAATTCAAGAAATTTGAGCAGATTGCATTGGAAATGAATTTTACATACCACTATGTGCTTGAACTTCACGGATTGGCATTACGGAATTTTGAAACTTCCTACAAAAACCTACTAAATCCTACATAAACCGTATTGAAACCTACATGCCTTATGTGTTATAATGTAGAATAAGAAAAACGGCAAAGAAAATGAACTTTGCCGTTTTATGTTTTACGAAAGGAGATTGCCGCTTATGAACGCAAAGCAAAAGAGATTTTGTGATGAATATCTGATTGATTACAACGCTACACAAGCGGCAATCCGAGCAGGATATTCTCCAAAGACAGCTAAACAGATAGGGCAAAGAATGTTGACTTTTGTTGACATAAAAGCCTATATTGATGAGCAGCTTGGACTGCTTCACAACGAAAAAACCGCTGACGCTCAAGAAATCCGCGAATATCTCACCGCTGTCATGCGCGGCGAGAGCAGTTCCGAGATCGTCGTGGTGGTGGGCTGCGGCGACGGCGTTTCCGAGGCTCGGCGTGTTACCAAAAAGCCCGATGGAAAGGATCGTCTGAAAGCTGCCGAGCTGCTTGGTAAATGTCACAGGCTGTTCACCGACAAGCTGGACGTGGACGGCGGCGTTTCCGTCGTTATCAAGGGAGAGAGCGAGCTTGAAGAATGACGTTCACAGGGAAATTTATCTGCCCGAAATAGTCGGGCGCGGATACAAGCAGTTTTGGAACTTCAAGGGGCGTTACCGCATTGTTAAAGGCTCGCGCGCTTCCAAGAAGTCAAAGACCGCCGCGCTGAATTTCATTTACAATTTGATGAAATACCCCGCGGCTAATCTGCTTGTTGTCCGCAAAACCTTTCGGACGCTTAAGGACAGCTGCTTCACCGAGCTCAAATGGGCTATTCACCGCTTTAATTGCGACCGCTTATGGGTGATAAAGGAAAGTCCGCTTGAAATGACGTACATTCCCACGGGGCAAAAAATCTTTTTTCGCGGACTTGATGATCCGCTGAAGGTCACTTCGATAACGGTGGATGTAGGCTCGCTGTGTTGGCTGTGGATAGAAGAGGCGTATGAGATCACTTCCGAGAGCGATTTTGATGTGCTCGACGAGAGTATTCGCGGCGTTGTTTCCGACGGCTTGTACAAGCAGATCACTATGACGTTCAACCCGTGGAACGAGCGTCACTGGATAAAGCACAGGTTTTTTGACGAGATCGCGGGGACGGATGCGAACGGCAAGCCGATTTACAAGCCGCGTGAAACGGTTATTTCGGCGGACGGCGAGATTTTTGCGGCTACCACAAATTATTTATGCAACGAATTTCTTGACGAGGCGGATTTTCGCGTATTCGAGCGTATGAAGCTGCAAAATCCGCGCCGCTATCAAGTGGCGGGGTTGGGCAACTGGGGCATTGTCGAGGGTCTTATCTATGAGAACTGGGAAGAAAAGACGTTTGATCTGAATGATATTCGCGCGATAACGGGCGTAAAATCCGCGTTCGGTATGGATTTCGGTTACACCAACGACCCGTCCACGCTGTTTTGCGGAATGTTCGATACCGCGAATAAAACGCTCTACGTTTTTGACGAGATGTACGGCTTTGGAATGAGCAACGAGCAGATCTTCAAAACGGTTGAAGCTCTGGGGTACCGCAAAGAAAAGATCGCTGCCGACAGCGCGAGCCCGAAAGACATCGCAGAGCTGCGGCGGCTGGGGCTTACACGTATCACCGCCGCCCGCAAGGGCAAGGACAGCATTAACAACGGTATTCAATTCCTGCAAAATTTTCACATCGTGATACACCCGCGCTGCGTGAATTTCCTTACCGAAATATCCAACTACACTTGGGACAAGGATAAATTCGGCAATGCGGTAAACAAGCCGATTGACGGCTTTAACCACCTAATGGACGCTATGAGGTACGCGGCGGAGCAATTTATTCGCGGCGGGCTGTTTAGTTTTGAATAGAAAAATAAATAAAACCGTCTATAGCAGGCGGTTATTTTTATGGGGTGCGATAATGCTTGATACTTTATTTATGGGACACTCCTCGCCAAACGACGCGGATATGCTTATTGACAAGCAGTTTGTGACTAACGAAATTCGCGCGTTTAAATCATCGCGGCGTTTCCGTGATATGGCAAACGGCGAGAACTACTACCGCGGGCGGCACGATATTCTGTTTCGGCAGCGTACCGCTATCGGCGCAAACGGCGAATTGGAGGTCGTAAATAATCTTCCGAACAACCGTATCGTGGATAATCAATACAAGAAAATGGTCGACCAGAAGTGCAATTATTTGTTGGGTCAGCCTGTTTCAGTGCAATGCGATAACGCGGAGTACTCGAAATGCTTGAAAGAGCTGTTTAACAAATCGTTTCAGCGATCGCTGAGGCTTATTGGCGAGGACGCGCTCAACTGCGGAGTCGGGTGGCTGTTTTTGTATTATAATGAGCTGGGAGAGCTGGCGTTTAAGCGGTTTTCTCCGCTTGAATGTATTCCCGAATGGCACGACGCGGAGCACGCCGAGCTTGACGCGCTTATCCGCGTTTATGACGTTATCGCTTATGAAAACAACTCGCGGCGCGTAATTCACAAGGTCGAGATATATGCGCAGCGCGGTATTTCATATTTCACGCTGACGGACGGCGGCGATCTGATGCCGGAAGCTCCGTATTTTCAAAGCTATTTTGTCGTTGACAACGCGGCATATAACTGGCTTAAAATCCCTATTATTCCGTTTAAATACAACGCGAAAGAAATTCCGCTTATTGCTATGGTGAAGTCTTTACAGGACGGTTTGAACGCTGTTGAGAGCGATTTTCAGAACATTATGCAGGAGGACGCCCGCAACACGATCATCGTTTTGAAAAACTATGACGGCGAGAATTTGGGTGAGTTTCGGCGCAATCTGGCGCAATACGGCGCGGTGAAGGTGAGCGGCGCGGACGGTATGAACGGCGATGTTTCCACGCTGAAAATCGAAGTGAACGCCGATAATTACAAGGTAATTCTGGAGATATTCAAGAAAGCGATCATTGAGAACGCTATGGGTTATGACGCGAAAGACGACAGACTTTCGGGCAACCCAAATCAGATGAATATTCAGTCGATGTACAGCGATATTGATCTGGACGCGAACGGCATGGAGACCGAATTTCAAGCCTCTTTTGAGAAAATGCTGTTCTTTATTAACTCGCATTTGGCGAATGTAGGTCTCGGCGATTTTCGCGGCGAGGCTGTGGAGATCATCTTTAACCGCGATATTCTTATTTCCGAGAGCGAGGTTATTGAAAACTGTGCGAAGTCCGTCGGGCTGCTGTCAAACGAAACGATAATCGCAAACCACCCGTGGGTCGACGACCCGCAAAGGGAATTGGAACGGCTTAAGGCTCAACAGCAAGAGGAAATGTTGAAAATGCAGTCTTATGATGAGAGTTTTCACGGCAATACCGACAATGACGGGGAGTTCACCGAATAATGGATATTGAAAACGAAAAGATCCGTGAGGCGGCGTACTGGCGCGAACGCTATAATATTCTGAACGCGGCAAACGCACAGCTTACCCGGCAGACTTATGACGAGGCAGAGCGTGCGTTCGAGCTTGCACAAAGGGATATTCAGCGTGACATTGACGCGTGGCTGAACAGATTTGCGGATAATAACGGTGTTTCTCTTGTTGAAGCGCGTAGGCTGCTTAATTCCGACGAGCTGAAAGAATTAAAATGGGACGTTGCGGAATACATCAAGCGTGGTCGGGAAAACGCGATTAGCGGAAAATGGGCGAAGGAGCTTGAAAACGCTTCGGCTCGGCTGCATATCTCGCGGCTGGAGGCTTTGAAGATACGCACGCAAAATCATCTTGAAACCGCGTTTGCGGCGGAGAACAAAACTGTTGAAAATCTCGTTAAAAATGTCTACAAAGCCGATTATTATCGCACTTGCTTTGAGCTTCAAAAAGGCTTTGGCGCGGGCTTTGATATTTCGGGAATTGACGAGCGGCAGCTGGACGCGCTCATAAAAAAGCCGTGGACGGTCGACCGCCGAACGTTTTCCGACCGCATTTGGGAGCGAAAGGATAAAATGGTGTCCGCGCTTCACCAAGAAATGATACGAAATTGCATTTACGGGCGTTCGCGCAAGGAAATGACGGCGGCTCTGGAACAGTTCGTTAAAAAGGACATCAAAAACGCCGAATACTGTGCGGCTCGCGTTATCAAGACGGAAACGGCGTATTTCACTTCGCAGAGCCAGCGGCAAGCTCTCTCGGATTTGGACTGCGAAATGTATGAGGTTTACTTGCCGCTTTCGCCTAAGAGCTGCGAAATATGCCGCGAGATGAACGGCAAGCATTTCAAGATGTCCGAGTATGTTGTAGGCTCGACCGCGCCGCCGTTTCACCCGAACTGCGAAAACGGGAGCGTTATTCCGTACTATGAGGACGGCTTTTTTGATAATATCAAAGGCGGGGAGAAAATTTCCGAGGATATTACATATTCCGAGTGGGAGAAGAAGTTTGTTAAGGATAGTGGGTTGACAAGCGGTGAAAATAGTGGTACAATTAAAGAAAACCACAATAAGGCGAGTATTGATATGTCACAAGGAAGTTTAATTAAGCAACGTCCACACAAAAAATATACGTCTGATGTTACAGATGAGTACATACGGGCAGCAACTCCCGGAATAGGAAGAGTGGTATACGATGAAGGTTATAGAGAAGGCAAACACAGGGATGAGATTATAACGGCAAATTGGCTGTTTAATACCTTTGGCGGTAAAATAAGGCTTTTGACAGAATCTGAAATCAGAAATCAAAATACGCCGGACTA
>DKXD01000067.1:0-1106 GCA_002492075.1 Ruminococcaceae bacterium UBA7135 | reverse complement strand
TATTTATGGAACGGAAAATTCTGGGAGCTAAAAGCCACACACTCAATAAACGGCGCTGACAAAAATTTACAGCACGCAATAAAACAGATCCGAGATAATCCCGGTGGGGTTATCTTAGATCTACTTGATGATTTAGATATTCAGACGTTGGAAAAACAGCTTATAGGGCGTTTTTTACGTAGCGAATTAGACATCCTTGATATAATGCTCATACAAAAAGGCACTTTATTAAAAATTATAAGGCACAAAAAATAAGAGCCGGTCATAGCGGCTCTTGTTATGGGGTAAAGGAACACCCCTCTATGACAGGCGTATTGTCCCCTAACCAATTATATTATACACCATTGCCGCGTATTTTGCAACACATATTTTAAATTTTGTGATTTTTCACAAATTCCTAGTTTCTTTTTATTTGAATTTGACAAAGAAGAAATTTTCAAACACTTAACATGGGGGTGATCGTATGACGGAAGACGAGTTTAGAAAAAAGGCTAAAGAAATGGGATTAAGTGATGAGTTTGTTGAAAACACGATTTACGAACATGATCACGAAAAATTTGCCTTATCATATGAGTTTGCTTTAGAATGTGAAAGCTCAATGGGAACAATTCGCAGTTATAACGTTGATGAAGATGGCTCTTGGCGAGATGAGGAAGTTTAACAACAAAATCGCTTTGAGAAATCAATGTGCTTTTTAAAGATTTAACGCTTTTTGCAGTCGACTGTAAAAAGCAAAATATGAAAACCGTTCTTTCAAGGGCGGTTTTTCTGTTTTTAAATAAATTTGCTGCCCGAACAGGCGGCTTTTTTATACCGTCCTTTTGGTATTGCGGACGTTAAAGAACAAGACGATATTCGCGGACTGAACCGCGCAAAAACAATGTTTGTGAAAGGAACCGTAACTATGAAAAAAGAAGATTTTATTACACTGGGGCTTGCCGAGGATCTCGCAAAAAAATGTGCAGAGGCTTCCGCGGAGGAACTGAAAGGTTTTATCCCGAAAGCTCGTTTTGACGAGGTCAACACGGAGAGAAAGAACCTTGAAGCCGCCGTTTCGGAGCGCGATAAGCAGCTTGAAACGCTTAAAAATTCAAGCGGCGATGTCG
>DKXD01000150.1:739-12246 GCA_002492075.1 Ruminococcaceae bacterium UBA7135 | reverse complement strand
TCGCTTTCGCAAATTTTATGCGCCACCACAACGTTGCTGATTTTCAAACCTTGCTGTAAGCTAAACTATAATTTATAGGAGGAATAATGGATATGTTTATGGAATACGTTTGGGCGTTCGTTATCGGCGGACTGCTGTGCGCAATAGGGCAGCTGCTTATTGATCTCACAAAACTTACGCCCGCGAGAATACTCACCACATATGTGGTCGCCGGAGTTGTATTGGGCGGCTTGGGCTGGTATCAGCCGCTTGTCGACCTTGCGGGCGGCGGCGCTACCGTACCGCTTACGGGATTTGGCAATCTGCTTGCAAAGGGCGTGCGCGAATCCGTCGATCGCTACGGCATAATCGGAGCGTTTATGGGTGGTTTCACAAATGCCGCCGTCGGTATTTCCGCAGCGATATTCTTCGGATTGCTCACGGCGCTTGCGTTTAAGAGCAGCGGCTCGAAGATCAACGAAAAGTGAAAACCGTCCGCGGTTCGTAAGACCCGCGGACGGCTTTGTGTTTAGCGCGGAGACCGAGCGTCTCCGCTGTTGGGATCGGTACCGAATACGTGTTTTCCCTTCCCGTGTGGGGAGGGGAAAATATTATGCATTGTTTAATTGTCTGCCAGCAGAGAGTAAAGCTCGGAGATGTTGGACGGAGTGTAGCTCTTGCCCATATAAGTTACGGTAAACGCGACATTTGTGTCAAAGGCGTTTGGTTCAAGCTCCTGCATACTGTTGGGGAGGTTTATCTCGGTAAGGCTCGAGCAGCCGACGAACGCGCCCGTGTCAATGTCCTTCAAGCCCTCGGAGAACGTGACAGAAGTAAGAGAGCTGCAATTTTGGAAAGCGTATTCGCCGATGTCCTCCACGCTTGCGGGGATATTGATGCTTTTAAGAGCGCTGCAGCCCGAGAAAGCATAGCTGTCTATATCTTTCAGCGTATCGGGAAGCGTTATCTTCTGCGCGTTCGGGAACATCGTTTTGTTTGGACTGCCGCTTATGCCAACAACGTTCATTTCGTTGACCTTAGACGGCACGACAACTTCTGTGCTCTCATCTTTGCCGCCCAATATTTCAACGCCGCCGTCTTCTCTTTGGAATGAGTAGGACGCTTTGGGTTTAGAGGTTTCTTCGGGCTGCGATTCCGTATCGGCGGAGCTTTGATACTGACTTTCCGGAACGCTCGACGCGGGTTCGCTTACAGCTGTGGAGCTATCTTCGCTTGCAACGCTTTGAACCGTACTTTGCGCGGCGTTTGAGGAATTGCTCGCGGGGTCATTCTCGCCGTTTTTGCATGCGGTCAGGGAGAGAACAGCTGCGATACAGGTTATAACAGACAGTATTTTTTTCATATTATTTCCTTTCATATAGGTCGCTTTGTAAAAGTCGCTTTTGTGTTAAAAAATTTTTCCGCCACAGCGGAACACAGCTTTTGTCGCGCAATGCCGCGGAAATTGCTCGAACACCGCGCAGAGTTTTGCGTATTGCTGCCTTTCTTTAACATTTTGTGCAACTTTGCTGTATTTATTCAAGAATGATCTTGCGAAGTTCATAGGCGTCGGCGGCGATATGAGCGGGCTTTAAAGCTTCCAGCTCGTCTCTTTCGCGAAATCCCCAAAGCACGCCGCACGCGTCTATACCGGCGTTTTTTGCCGTTTGCATATCAACGCTGCTGTCGCCGACGTAAAGCGGGCGCATTTGGGGCTTGGCGTATTTTTCGGCGAGATACAGCGCCGCTTTGGGGTCGGGCTTTGTATCGAATCCAAGTCCCGCGCCAACTATCTCTGTAAGGCTGTCGCCGTAAAAAGACCGCAGCAGTTCCTTTGCGAAAACGTGATCCTTATTGGAGTTGCACACGGCAGTTATCCCGCGCTTTTTCAGCTCCGCAAGAAGCTCCGTCATGCCGTCGTAGGGGCGGGTGAGATCGGACTTGTGAAGCTCGTAATATTCCGAGAACAGCGCGTGCGTTTTTTCAAGCGTTTCTGCGTCCGAGCCTTCGGGGCATATCCGTTCGATTAGCTTCGGTATGCCGTTCCCCACAAAATAGCGGTATTTGTCCGTTTCATGTTCGGGGAAGCTCATTTTGCGCAGCGCGTAATTTCCCGCCGCGGCAAGGTCGCCCAGCGTATTCAAAAGTGTGCCGTCAAGATCGAATATCACAGGATCATACATTTTTACCACCTCGCCTAATTATTATACAACAAACCTCGGCGGTTGTCAACCGCTTTTCGGCGTTTTTTGCAAGCGAATGTCGTTTTGGTACTTGATTTATTTTTGGGGAAATGTTATAATAAAGATACAAATATACTCGGACTGTGCAGGGCTTATTCTTAAAAGGCATATTTCAAAAGAGCGCCCGTTTTGCGCGATATGCTTCGCGTACAGACCGACAAATCAAATTACTTAATCGGAGGGCATAGGCATGACTGTTAAGACTTTTTCGATAAATCCCGAAAAGACGGCGTTTGTAAAAGCGTATCTTCCCGACTCTATCGGCGGTATCAAGTATTGTGAAAGCCGTCCGTCCGTGGTGATTTTTCCGGGCGGCGGCTATGAGCATTGCTCCGACCGTGAGGGCGAACCGGTAGCGTTTCAGTATCTTGCCGAGGGTTACGCGGCGTTCGTCGTTTCGTATACCTGCAACGCGCGTTTTCCGATACCGCTTGTCGACGCCGCTTACACATTCTATAAAATTCGTTTGAGAGCCGAGGAGTTTTGTATCGATCCCAACAAGATAGCCGTGCTGGGTTGCTCTGCCGGCGGACATCTGGCGGGCTGCCTTGCCACTATGTGGAACGATGTTTCGCTTGTGAAGACCATAGGCTGCACCGCCGAGGAGCTGAGACCGAATGCCGCCGTGCTGTGCTATCCCGTTATCAGCGGCGTGACCGCTCCGCACGAGGGCAGCTTTAAGGTGCTTCTAGGCGACGAGCCGTCGCGTTCCGATTTGTCGAGACTGTCGTTGGAGAACCGCGTCACACCCAAAACTCCGCCGATATTCATCTGGGCTACCTCAAACGACGGCTGCGTACCCGCGCATAACTCGCTGGTTATGGCGAAAGCGTGCATATCCAACAAGGTTCCCATGGAGCTTCATCTGTTCGACGAAGGTCCGCACGGTATTTCCACCTGCGACAAGCCGGTGTCTTATGACGAAAACGGCATACGTCCGCATGTGCGCGAGTGGATAAGACTGTCCATCGAGTTCCTCAACAAGTATTTGAACGTATGATGTCAAGCGGCGATTTACAATTGACGCCACTTGCGGAGAAATGCTTTACGATAACGTTCTCTCCGCCCCGCTTCTCGGAGCGGAGAGAACAAAAAAACAAACTGTTTATACGCTCTGTGTTAATTGATAATTGACATTTTTTGGAGGTGCCAAGATGTTTTCGGAAGAATTTACCTACACCAAGGGCGAAAAGACCGCCGAGGTCATAAGCGCGGTGCTGGCTGTCGGGTTTGACGCGGCGTATATCGTGCTGATGATTTTCGGGAAATTATCGGGCTTCGGCATTCTGTTTCTCATAATATCCTCAATAATTTACGGAGCATTTACCGTTTGCAGCAAGGCTCCGCAGTTTACGAGCAACGCATTGGCGCAAAAGGATATTTCCGAGGAAAAGCTGCGTTTGATACGCCGCGGGTGTATCGCCGCTAAAATAGTCGTTATGAGCGCGCTGTTTGTTCTGGCGGGGGCGGGCGTTATATTCGGTGAGAGGGGGTATTGATATTGCGGATCTCAGTTATCGGGTACTCGGGGGCGGGGAAGTCCACGCTTGCTAACGCTCTCGGAAAGCTGTATAATATCCCCGTGCTCCACCTTGACAGAGTTCATTTCCTGCCGGGCTGGCGGGAGCGCGAGGACTCCGAAAAGCGTCGGATAGTCACGGAGTTTATGCGCGAAAACAGCGGCTGGGTCATTGACGGAAACTATCGGCGCTTGCTTTATGACGAGCGCACGGAGCAGGCGGATATGATAGCGGAGCTGCTGTTCAACCGCTTTGCGTGCCTTGGCCGTGTGCGGAAGCGCTACCGCAAATACAAGGGAAAAACGCGCCCCGATTTGGGAGAGGGCTGTCCCGAAAAGCTCGACCGCGAGTTTATCAAATGGGTTCTGAGAGACGGGCGAACGAAAAGCAAGAAACGGCATTATAAGGCGGTTCGCGAAAGGTATCCCGAAAAAACCGTCGTTTTGAAAAGTCAGCGGGATATAGATAAGTTTTTGCGGGAACTCGGCGCTGCAACAGTGTAATAGTCATTAAAATGATCTGGCGTTTTCCGGAAAGGGTTTTCAAGTATGACCGATAGCTTGGGTGAGACAATACTGAATCACTACGAAAAGTTTTTGGGAGCTTATATCGGCGCGGACAAGTATGCCGATAAAAGCCGCGGATTGCAAATACTCGGCTTTGATAAGGTTTTCAGGAACAGTCTTACTTTCGCGACGTTCGGGCTGTCGAATTATGTGGAAGATATAAACGCTCTTTGCGAAGCGGTTATGACTGTTGACGGCGATTACGATAACTGCGCCGCGCTTTTGGCGAACGTGGTTTTTTACATCATTCAGAATAAGATTGACTTCGGTCGGGGCGTTTTTATCGGCGGACTTGATAATGTCGCCCGGGGCTTTTCCAAAGCGCATAATAAGTCCGCGCTGTATTTTACCGAGCCTTACGCGTTCCCCGAAGAGTTTTCAAGGGCGGGCGAGTGCGAAATGTTGTCGGCGTTCTTCATTACCGAAAGAGAATCGGAGTTTATTAAACAAAACGGCGCGGACGCGTTCGAGGATATTTTGGAGGAGCGCGGGGTCGACGTCATCGCGCTTGACAGACCCTCGGCGGTTTAAATAAGGAGGAAATCGTGAAAGCTCTTTTGGTTATCGACATGCAGGAATGTACCGTAGGAAAAAATCACGCGAAACCGTTCAAATACGAACCCGACATCATTTCGAGGGTGAACAGTGTTATTGAGCAGAACGAGTTCGTAGTTTACATACGAAATCTTATGAAGAACAATTTTATAAACAGGCTCGCGCCCGTGAAATGCTTTGACGGCTCGCCCGAGGCGGAGCTTGCGGAGGGCTTGAAGATTGTTTCGGAGAACGTGTTCGACAAATACGCGGGAAACGCGTTCTCCAACGAGGAGCTTGGCGCGTTTTTGAAGAAAAACGGCGTTCGCGAGGTTGAGTTGGTCGGAGTGGACGGCGGCGGTTGTGTGGCGCTTACCGCTATCGGCGCGGCAAACCTCGGACTGAAAGTCACGCTGAACACCGCGGCTATCGGTACGGTGTTCGAGAGCAAGCGGAAAAATTATTACAAAACTCTGCGCGAACTCGGCGCGGAATTTATATAAGGGCGTCCCATTTTGGAAAGGGAGGTGTTTCGCAATGAAAATCGAAAAGCTGACTTACACAAACGGCGAAAAAGCCGCCGAGATAGCAGGCGGTATCATTGCAATGGGCGGCATAGCGGGACTGCTGACAATGACGATATCGGGTCGCATTGACGGCGATAACATTATTATCGCGCTTGTTGTGGGCATATTGTACGCGACGCTTACCTTATGCTCCGTTTGCCCTCAGCACACCAATATCGCAATGAACCCCGAAAAGCTCTCCGAGAAAAATCTCCGCGCTATACGCAGAGGATGCCTTATCGCGAAGATAGTTGTTTGCGCGGCGCTTTGCGTTTTTCCGCTTATCGGAATAGAAATACATAATTAACGTTTATTTCATTTCTCCTCGCCTGCGGCGGGGAGAAATAGAACAACATAAAGGCATAAGAAAGGAAACATTATGAAAAAACCGTTTGTAACAAAAGAACAGGTAGACGAGATAGTAAAAACCTATCCCACGCCCTTTCACATCTACGATGAAAAGGGCATACGCGAGAACGCTCGGGCGCTGAAAGCCGCGTTTTCGTGGAACAAGGGGTTCAGAGAATACTTCGCGGTAAAGGCTACTCCGAACCCGTTTATTATGAAGGTACTGCAAAGCGAGGGCTGCGGTTTTGATTGTTCCAGCTACACGGAATTGCTGCTTTCGGACGAGGTAGGCGCGAAACAGCATGACATCATGTTCAGCTCCAATGCAACTCCCGATTTGGATTTCAAGAAAGCGTTCGAGCTCGGCTCTATCATCAACCTCGACGACTTTACGCACATCAACGTTCTCGATAAGCTTACGGGAATTCCCGAAACCATTTGCTGCCGCTATAATCCCGGCGGCGAGTTCAAAACGGACGGTTCGCCGAATGTTATGGACACTCCGCGCGACGCGAAGTACGGAATGACGCACGAGCAGATAATCGAGGCTTACAAGATCTTAAAGCAAAAGGGCGCGAAGAAATTCGGAATGCACGCGTTCCTTGCCTCCAATACACTTACGAACGATTACTACCCCACGCTTGCAAGAATAATGTTCAAGGCAGCTGTGGATATCAAGGAGAAGTCGGGCGTTGAGCTGTCGTTCATCAATCTGAGCGGCGGCGTGGGTATTCCTTACAAGCCCGACCAGCCCGCGAACGATATCGCCGTTATCGGCGAGGGAGTGCGCCGCGCGTTTGAGGAAATACTCGTTCCCGCGGGAATGGGCTACGTCGCGATCTTCACCGAGCTTGGACGATTTATGCTCGCGCCTTACGGAATGTTGATCGCGACCGCTATCCGCGAAAAGCACATCTACCGCGAATACATAGGTCTTGACGCGTGTGCCGCAAACCTTATGCGCCCCGCGATCTATGACGCGTATCATCACATCACCGTTCTCGGAAAAGAAAACGCTCCCTGCGACCACAAGTATGACATCACAGGCGGACTTTGCGAAAACTGCGACAAGTTCGCAAAAGAAAGAATGCTGCCCAAAATCGATCTCGGCGATTACATCGCAATTCACGACACGGGCGCTCACGGCTTTTCAATGGGTTACAACTATAACGGCAAACTCAGAAGCGCCGAACTTCTGCTTCGCGAGGACGGCTCGGTGAAGTTGATACGCCGCGCCGAAACCCCCGACGATTATTTTGCTACGTTCGATTTCGCAAACGGAAAATTCGAGCTGTGATAAAGCATAGTTATTGATGTTCCAATATTGTTATTTCCCCCGCTTACGGCGGGGGAAATAATCATGTTGAAAAGAATATTGACAACCTCAAACCGAATATGCTATAATTATATAGGATTGTCGATCTGATTGGGTTTTTGATTTCTAAGCAGAAGGGGAAAACACGAATAAACCTGTTATATAAAACGAAAAGAGGAAAACATCATGGCAAAATATTTCGGTACGGACGGATTTCGCGGCGAGGCGAACAAAACGCTCACCGTTGAGCACGCGTTTAAGATCGGGCGCTTTATCGGGTGGTATTACGGCAGAGAACACCGCTGTCAGGTGGTAATAGGCAAGGATACGCGGAGAAGCTCGTATATGTTCGAGTATGCGCTTGTTGCGGGGCTTACCGCTTCGGGCGCGGACGCGTTCCTTATGCACGTCACCACAACGCCCTCGGTGTCCTATGTCGTAAGAACGGACGATTTCGACTGCGGGATTATGATAAGCGCGTCTCACAATCCGTTTTCGGATAACGGCATAAAGCTCTTTAACTCCAGAGGCGAGAAAATGGACGAGGACGTTATCGATGATATCGAAAAGTATCTCGATAACGAGATACCCGAGCTTCCCCTCGCCGAGGATCGCGACATCGGCAGAGCCTCGGACTACTCCGCGGGGCGAAACCGCTACATAGGCTACCTCATATCGCTCGCGCTGTATTCGTTCAAGGGCAAGCGTATAGGATTAGACTGCGCGAACGGTTCCGCGTTTACGATAGCCAAAAGCGTTTTTGACGCTCTGGGAGCAAAAACTTACGTAATAAACAACAAGCCCGACGGCTTCAATATCAACACGAACTGCGGTTCCACTCACATAGACGGCTTGATACAGCTTGTCCGCGAAGAGCAGCTCGACTGCGGATTTGCGTTTGACGGCGACGCGGACAGGTGTCTTGCGGTGGATGAAAACGGCGAGCTTGTAGACGGCGACAAGATACTCTACATATACGGCAGTTATCTTAAGGAACGCGGCAAGCTGGAGGGCAACGCGGTCGTTACCACCGTTATGTCTAATCTGGGACTGTATAAGGCGTTCGACGAGCTGGGGATAGGCTACGAAAAAACAGATGTCGGCGACAAGTATGTTTACGAGTGCATGAGCCAAAAAGGCTACATTCTTGGCGGCGAAAATTCGGGACATATCATCTTCTCGAAATACGAGAACACGGGCGACGGCATTGTTACCGCGCTTAAAATAATGCAGGCGGTATGTGCGAAAAAAACCACTCTCGGCGAGCTTGCAAAGGGCATGAAAACATATCCGCAGGTGCTGAAGAACGTGCGCGTAACGGACAAAAAAACAGTATTGAGCGACGAGGACGTGAAGTCTGCCGTGAAGTTCGCCGAAGACGCTCTCGGCACGGACGGGCGAGTGCTTGTGCGTCCATCGGGCACAGAGCCGCTTTTGCGTATTATGGTGGAGGCGAAGTCCAAGGATATTTGCAATAAACATATTGAGGATATTGAGAAGACCGTGCGGGACAAGGGCTACGCGGCGGCGCAATAAACGGGGTGATAAAAATGAAGCGCTGCATTGTATTCACCGATACAGACAAATAAAATTTTATAAAATACGGAGGTTATAAATGCCTGTATCGGAAAAAATATATCCGCGCACACAAGATGCGCAAACCGTTTATTTGAAGAACGTGATAACCGATCCGAGAATCCAGATCGGCGAGTATACAATGTATAATGATTTCGTGAACGATCCTCGAGATTTCGAGAAAAACAACGTTCTCTATCATTATCCGATAAACGACGACAAATTGAAAATAGGGAAGTACTGCTCGATAGCGTGCGGCGCCAAATTCCTATTCACAAGCGCTAATCACACACTGAGCTCGCTATCAACATACCCGTTCCCCATATTCTTTGAGGAATGGGAGCTTGATGCGGCGAATGTAGCGGACGCTTGGGATAACAGGGGCGATATCGTGCTGGGAAATGATGTGTGGATAGGTTACGAAGCCGTTATCCTGTCGGGAGTGACAATAGGCGACGGCGCGGTGGTCGGCGCAAGGGCAGTAGTCACAAAGGACGTGCCGCCTTATACGATAGTCGGCGGAGTCCCTGCAAAGCTGATGAAAAAGCGCTTTTCGGACGACGTCATCGCTAAGCTTTCGGAAATTCGGTGGTGGGATCGTCCCGAGGATTGGATAAAAAACAACCTAGGTGCTATTCAAACAGGGGAAATTTCCAAGCTGAAGTAATATAACAAAACCGCTCTCGTTTTCACGGGAGCGGTCATTTGTTAAAAACCGCGCTTGGATCAAGAATGACTTACTTTATCTCAAGCCGTCTGGCAGCGGGCGCTGCGGGCTGCTTTTTGGGCATATCAAGCATCAGTATGCCGTTTTTGTATTCGGCGGCAATCTTATCGGTATCTATCGCGCTTACGTCAAAGCTGCGGCTGTACGAGCCGAACGTGCGCTCGCGGCGGATATACTTTCCGTCGTCGTCCTTTTCGTCGTTGGAAGAGCTGTGCTCCGCCGAGATGATAAGTCTGTCGCCGTCAAGGTCAAGCTTGATATCCTCTTTTTCAAAGCCGGGCATTTCCGCTTCAAGGACATACTTTTCGCCCTCGTCTTTGATATCGGTTTTAAATCCCGGTACCGTAGGAGCGGTGAAGAAATTATCCTCAAAATCATGGAACGCGTTGAACAGGTCGTAAGTTCTCTTTTCAAATGGTGTTAATCCGTACATATAAATTCCTCCTTAAAATACATAAATGGTTCTGTTTGAAATAGTATTTGCACTTTGTGAACTTCTTATTACTTCCTTTCTTTAACTCTGTTATACACCCCGTTTGTGTCTGTTTCGTGACGTTATTATTATGTTTTGAAGAAAATTAGCACTCTCCGATCGAGAGTGCTAAAAGTGCGGAAAATCCTGCGGTTTTCGAGTTGAGAGCACCGTCAGGCTATTTTTTCTTTGCCTCTCATTGACATTTTAGCCGTATTGTGCTATAATAAGGTGTAAAAAAAATTGCGGAAACGCAAAAAATAAAGGAGACACCTAAAAATGAATTGGTTTGAAAATGCTGTATTTTATCACATCTACCCTATAGGGTATTTTGGCTGCCCTCGTCAGAACGATCAGACAAGCGAACCTACGCACAAGCTGCTAAAGCTTATCGACGATATCCCGCATATCAAAAGCTTGGGCTGCAATGCTATCTATTTCGGACCGCTTTTTGAGAGCGTCGCTCACGGCTACGATACCATCGATTACAAGACCGTAGACCGCCGTCTCGGGACGAACGAGGATCTGAAAAAGGTTTGCGATGCGCTCCACAAAAACGACATCAAAGTCGTTTTCGACGGCGTATTCAATCATGTGGGGCGCGATTTTGTTGAGTTCAAGGATGTTCGTGAGCATAAAATGGCAAGCTCCAAGAAGGACTGGTTCCATATCCGCGACGGCAACTCGGGCTATAACGACGGCTTCTATTACGAGGGCTGGGAGGGTCATTACGAGCTTGTTAAGCTCAACCTCTACAATCCCGAGGTTAAGCAGTATTTAAAGGACGTTATCACGGGCTGGAAAAACGAGTTTGGCATTGACGGTCTGCGTCTTGATGTGGCGTATTGTCTCGACCAGAATTTCCTCAAAGAACTGCGAGGTCATTGCAAGTGGCTTGCGGAGGACTTCTTCCTGTTGGGCGAAACGCTCCACGGCGATTACAACATCTGGATGAACGATCAGATGCTGGACAGCGTTACCAACTACGAGTGCTACAAGGGCTTGTTTTCCAGCTTCAACGATATGAATATGTTCGAGATAGCGCACTCGATAAACCGCCAGTTCGGAAACGAAAACTGGTGCCTTTACCGCGGGAAGCACCTCTACACCTTTGTTGACAACCACGACGTAACGCGCGTTGCTACTATCCTCAAAACCAAGGAGCATTTGCCGCTTATCTACACCTTGGAGTTTATGATGCCGGGCATACCGTCGGTATATTACGGCAGCGAGTTCGGCATTGAGGGAGACAAGCGCGGCGGCGGTGACGACGCTCTTCGCCCCGAGTTCAATTTGGAGAAGATGAAAATTGATGGTCACCGCGACCTCACCGAGCATATCGCGGCGCTCGCTGAAATTCAGAAGAACCACCCGGCGGCTTCTCAGGGCGACTACAAGCAAGTCCAGCTCACAAACAGACAGTACGCGTTTTCGCGCTCCGCGGATGGAGAAACGCTTCTCACCGTTATCAACGCGGACGGCGCACCGTTTACGTTCAACCTGAACATGGGCGGAGAAGCCGAAAATCTTCTTACCGGTGAAAAGCAGGAGATTGGCGGACTTACATTGCCCGCGTTTACAAGCGCGGTGTTCAAGGTTGGCTAATAGAGAATAGCTTTTAAATTGATTTTTGTTCTCTCCCCCGCTTCGCGGGGGAGAGAA
>DKXD01000150.1:0-421 GCA_002492075.1 Ruminococcaceae bacterium UBA7135 | reverse complement strand
CCCCGCTTCGCGGGGGAGAGAACAAATCTGCAAGCCGGCGCCGCCGAAGGCGGAACATACATTATTCCATTCTACATTATTATTTAAAAAAGTGGGGTACATTATGGCTAAAAATCCCATTGAGGTATGGCTTTGGCTGCTGCTCGTAATGCAGCCGTTCAATAAGAAAACGAACTATATCCTCGCGGAGTGCGGCGGCGACGCGGCACAGGCGGGGCGCAATATTCGCGACGGAAAATATGATTTTTTAAGCGACACAGAAAAGAAAAACGCCGAAAGCGTCCGTATGAAAGACGTGCGCGAGCTTATTGAAACGTGCGCAAAAAACAATGTGCGTATCATCACTCTTGACGACAGTGACTATCCGCCGCTGCTGCGCGGGATAGAAAATCCCCCGATAGTACTGTTTTGCGCGGGCGAC
>DKXD01000154.1 GCA_002492075.1 Ruminococcaceae bacterium UBA7135 | reverse complement strand
TTGTGGGTTTTATATGTTGCCTTTTTCCGCCCGGAGTTTAATCCCGGCCGCGGTTCTCTTATTTTCTGCTGTTTTTGATTCCGCTTGTAATAACTGCGGCAAGTATCGTCAACGATCCTGTAACAATGAAGATGGGAATAAAAACGATAATCCCCAAGCCGTTGCCCGCGTTCCACTCGGGGAGGATAATATGTGCGAAGTCCGTTTGGACTTCAATAATTGCAGATACTATTCCTCCCGCAAACCAACAAGCAATGTTAAGTCCCAATTGATGTGCTCTTTTGTCTGCAAGTGAAACTGTTGTCAAAACGCATAGCATAACAAGCGCGATAAGGCTTATTTCAAAGCGGAAATGCGTTACTGCAAGCCAGAATAGGATTGACCATGCCGCGCCCGCGAAAAAATTCAGTGCAAGACACGGTATTTTCAGCTTGAATTTCATATGTGCTCCTTTTAACAGCCGGGTGGGTAGTAGCTGTATTTCTTCTCGCTCAGCAGCACTCGAACGGAAAGGACACCTGTGTTCTCTATAAGACTGAAATATTCGCGGTCATATACCATAGGGTTTCCGTAAATCGGCGAGTTGTCCATACGCACTTCGGCGCTTCTGCGGCTCTCGGGGTTCATGGAAAAATTGCGGCTGTAGGTATAGAAAGCGTTTTCGCGGATAAGAAACAAGCCCGTTGCGATGACGTACAGCGTCAGAGCCGCGGCGAATGCTGTCCGAAAGAGCTTGGTATTCCTCTTTATACAAAATATCATAAGCGCGGGCGGCGCGAACCACAACCCCACCGCCATAAAGCCCTTGATCTCGATAGGCTTTCCGTAAGCGAGGACAACGCTTACCGCGCATAAAATAAGGTAAATAATCTGTTTTTTCATTTATTTTAACCTGCAGCTTTCCGTCCAGATACGACCATTGTGACAAATTTTGATGATCACTTGACTGCCCTCGCCGCCCAACTCCACACAATTCTCGTCCAATGTTCCGTTGTGCGGTCCGAATTTAAGCTCTTTTTCAAGCAGAGTTCGTCTGCTGTGAAAAAAGCCTAAGTTTGTTGTTCTGTACACGGACAGTTCATACGCTTCGCCCATAAATACGCTGTCAAGCCGAACCTCGGCGATTATTTTCTCATCGTAGTACGGCACTTCCTTTTTGACGATGAGCGGCTTGTAATTCTTAAGAAAAACAAACGCTCCAATGCACAGCAAAGTCAGACTTGCTGCGATAATGCCGGTAACGAATATCCGTTTTTTCATCTCGCACCCCCGTTGTTTTCACCTTGATAACGGTATTGTCTGCTTATACGCTGTTCGGGCTTTGTATCGAAAAGATATAGAAATATAAGAAACGCCCACTCTAAAGGCTTCATCAGAATATACACCGCGTCCGCGCGGCGCGGCGTTGTAATATGCTTCGAAACGGGGTAACCGTACTTGTCATACGCTCCGCGAATTACTTTGTGAAAGCGCGGGAGCTTTTCTTGAATGTAGTCCTCGAACGCGTTCGCTATGCAGAGCTGTCTGTTGACTATTATCGTCGCGCCGTGCCGTGTCCCGAGCCGCAGGGGCTTTACGACTTTTTTGTGACCTCCCGCCGCGACTGTGCAGAGATAGTGACCTTTATACTCCTTGGGAGGCGGGGGAATTTGTTTAGAGAATGTCCAGTCGGCAGTGTCGGTGAACGCCTTTATCGCGGCGTCCGCGCCTTGCCCGCTGAGTATGAATATGATCTCCAGAACCGCGATAAACAAGAACAAACACGCGAATATCAGTATGTTGTACTGCGATATCTTTTTGATTTTGCGGCGAAGCCAGCTGCGGTTTTGCTCGTTTTCATTAGGGTTTGCCAGCAGCTCTGTTTGCTGTGCCAAATGATCCTTTACCGCCGATATTGACAGCACGAAAATGTTAAAGTGATAGACGTACAGCATAAGCCCGATATCGTGGACACGTCCCATTATTTGAAACGCGAATACAGTCTGCACAACGTTCATCACCGCGACTGCGGCGATACATATCGCGGACAGCAGCGGCGGCAGCTTTTCCGCCTTGACGGAAATAAGCGTCAACAGACCCGCAAAGCCCAAAACCACCGGTAAAATCACAGTCCACGCGTATTCGGAGCTTATGCTGTTGTGAAGCTGCTGCGGGAAAACCGCCTCGTACCAATCCCCGGTGGTATCGAATACCGGCCCGTAAAGCAGGAAATAAAGAACGGCTCCGATAAAGACGGTAAGCCATGCGGGAAGTTTTACTCTTTTCGGACGGATAAAGTTCTTGATGTTCCAAACGGTGAGAAAAAGCGGCACTCCGAACGCGATAACACATACTATCGCTGTTACAATAATACTATTCAGTTTGTATAGAGCGATCTCCATAAAATCAGCCTTTCTAACACTTTTCCGTGAAGAAATAACCGTCGCTTGTTAAAGAAAAGCAGACCTCGTCATAAAAATCCATCGAACCTGTCCAATTCGGCAGAGCGTTTCCGTTTTTGTCGAAAAATTGCACGGGATATTCGTTGCCGTCCATATCTGATACGGATATGCTGAAAGAAAAGTCCTCGTTTTTCAGTTTTTCGGGGAACTCAAAAAACTCGCGCGTGAATTCAAAGCAAACGCGCTCCCCAAGCGGCATTGTCGCTTCGGGGTTGACGTTTTGCACGCCGCGTTCGCCAAGCGTTACTCCGCCCAGAGAGTACTCGCAGCGTATCTCGTAAATGTCGCCGCGATTTATGTCAAAATACAGCGAAAAGCTCGCGGCTTCATCGGGTGCTATGGCAAACAGCATGACAACGACGACCGCAGTAAGCGCCAAAGAGCCGTAAACAAACTGTTTTATTCTGTACATTGCGCGTTATTCCTCCTCGTCGGGTCGGTATTCCAGAATATCGCCGGGCTGGCACTTCAGCACACTGCATATTTTGTCAAGCGTGGAGAAGCGAACCGCTTTTGCCTTGCCGGTTTTCAGTATTGAGAGGTTTGCTGGGGTGATGTCGATAAGCTCCGAAAGCTCGTTGGAGCTTATCTTGCGCTTTGCCATCATTACGTCTAGGTTTACGATTATCATAGCGCACCTCCGTCAAATAGTCGCGTCGTTTTCTTCGCGTATTTCAACGGCTTTTTTAAAGCAGTTCTTCACCACCCGAAGTATCAGCCCGAAAAACGCCGCCGCGAACACTATCGCGAACGCGAACGGTCTCAAAAAGGCAAAGTATATGAATGTAAGAGACACTCCGAAGCAGCAGTACGAGATGATCCGCAAAAGCGTTACGTTTTTGGTGATAAACGGCTGTCCGTTTCCGATATTTTTCAGCAGGATATCAAGGCATACAAGTACGCACACCGCGAACGGAACGCAGCAGTAAAGTGTTATCAGCAGTTGCGCGGTAACATTATCCGCGTGTAGGTGAACGGTTTTCTCGCTGTAGCAGCGTACTAAAGCGGGCGCAAAAATGCAACACGCAAGCACTGCGGCATAGCATATCTTGACAAGTATTTTCGAGAATATAAGCGATCTGTTTTTGTTTTTCATAAAAACCTCCGTGAATTTTTTGTTAAGTTTATTATAGCAGATTATTTTTTGATTGTCAATAGATTTTTATTGTTTTTCGATATTTTTATGTGGGGAAATTTGGAATGAATAAATCCGAGGTGAAAATTCTATTGCTTTTTTTATTTGGATATGGTATAATAAGGAGAAAGACATAAAATAATTTAGGACGACAAATCGGAATTTGGAGGAAAGATAATGTTTGATGACAGCTTATACGATATAATTGGGGTTTGCCGTCATGGTTTGAGTGTAGCCCTAATAAAGAAAAAGCAGATTTTATTTATTCCTGTCCTGCAATTCAAAAATATTTCTGAGGCTGCTGCTATTTACGATTATCCGATGGGTGCAGAAGAAATCGGGAGATTGGTTTTCCAATTCTTTGAGCAAATGAAACTGCGAAACTTAACGCTCCATACGCCATACCAAAAATACTGGCTTATGCCCAAGGGCATTAAAAGCTACAAAAAATATGTAGAAGCAGCTTTTTCGATTGGACTCACATGGGAGGGAGATGTTTTTAAAGTTTGTCGTTGGTTTCCGGCAAATGACCGTGGATTTGAACCGGAGCATCTTAGCAATGATATCACCATAAACACCTCTGTTTCAGCAAAAGAATTGGGAGAGTTTATTCTGCTACAATTCGATTACATTGAGAAAAAGCGTCAGAGTTCATAAATTCCAATTTATCGTTCCTCCGAATTATAATTTATACGATATTGAAAAATAGAAAAAACAGCAAAGGACGATAGCTATGCAAATTCCAAAACGAATAGCAAACGGGCTTATTAACGCGCTGAAGGGCGGCGTAGTGCCGCGCGTGGGCTTGGGATATATCGCGGTGGGGCGCACGAACGAGATAAACGCTCTGCTGCACGATGTGGCGATCGCCGAGGACGGCGGCGCGTTTTTCCGCTTTATAGTGGGAAAATACGGCAGCGGTAAGAGCTTTCTGCTGCAAACTATGCGCCAGCACGTTATGGACAGGGGCTTCGCCGCCGCGGACGCCGATCTCTCACCGGAGCGGCGTCTTATGGGCACGAAAGGACAGGGGCTTGCGACCTACCGCGAGCTTATGATGTCGCTTTCCGTAAAGGCAAAACCGGATGGCGGCGCGCTGTCGCTGATACTCGAAAAGTGGATAAACGTAGTGCGCTCGGAGGTTATTGATGACGGAATGTCATCCGATAACGCGTTTTTTGACAGCGAGGTCGAGCGGCGGATATTCTCAAAAATAAACAGTCTTAATGATATGGTCCACGGCTTTGATTTCGCGGCGGTGATAGCGGCATATTACCGAGCGTTCCGCGACGGCGATGACGAAAAGTCCGCAAAGGCGGTGCGCTGGCTGCGCGGCGAGTACTCCACCAAAACCGAAGCCAAAGCGGATCTCGGCGTGAACGTCATCATCACCGACGATAATTGGTACGACTATATCAAGCTGATGTGCGCGTTTCTGGTGAGCGCGGGCTACAAGGGCTTGGTGGTGATGATAGATGAGCTTGTGAACGTGATGAAGATACCCAACTCCACCACGCGGCAGTACAACTACGAAAAGATATTGATGATGTACAACGACTGTATGCAGGGCAAGGCTTCTCACCTCGGTATTATAATGGGCGGTACGCCGCAGTGTATCGAGGATACTCGGCGCGGAGTGTTCAGCTATGACGCTTTGCGCTCTCGTCTGGAGCGCGGTCGGTTCGCGACCGATGAAGTTCACGATATGTTAGCGCCGATAATCCGCCTGAACCCGCTCACCTACGAGGAGCTTACGGTGCTTACCGAAAAGCTTGCAGAGATACACGCGGGGCTATACGGCTACGAGCCGCGCGTTACTCTTGAGGACAGGATATTCTTTGTGAAGGCGGAGTTCGAGCGTGTGGGTGCTTCCACGAACGTCACTCCGCGCGAGATGATCCGCGACTTCATAGAGCTGCTGAACATCGCGTACCAGAACCCCGACAAGACGCTCCCGCAGCTTATGGGCGAGGAGGAGTTCAAGTTTGCCGAGGGCGAGGGAGAAAACTCCGACGGTACGGACGGCTTTGAGGATTTTGAGTTGTGAGGGCATTATGGGCAAATTGCGATTGATTTGAATACGGGAGATTATTGATGTGGACGCTGTGAATAATGAACATTCAGCCGAACAAGAGTGGCAGTGGTGTCTTGTCGCGAATATCGTTGACGAACACAAATACGGAGAGGATCATGTAATAAAGCACGGCACAAAGCATTTTCGCCCCGGCGCAAAGGTGTTTGTAAATCTGGTCTATGGCGGAATGGGTCACGAGCACATTCTTGTGATAGGAACTCCAAGACACGATCCGGGCTATATAGAGGTCGTTATCCGCAGAAAATACGTCTGCAATTTTCGTGTTCAAAAGGTGTATAAACCCGCGGTTTTAAGGCTAATGAACGAGTCGGTATGGGATTGGTGGGGGAATACCGATGAGGCATACGATAATCTCGTTAAGATACTTGAGTGGCTTAACCCCGAAGAAGCGGAAAAGGAAAAAAGCAAGAGGAAAAATTTGGAGATAATAAATTATTTTGAGAGCGACGCTCGTGGGCATTGGCTCGCCGAGATCAAAAAAAGCGATTGGCGCGCGGGTCCCACGCTTGCGGGATTTCTG
>DKXD01000122.1 GCA_002492075.1 Ruminococcaceae bacterium UBA7135 | reverse complement strand
AAAGTATAATAATATAAAAAATGATGAAAATGAAATACAAATTCAATGAAAGACAAAAGGAAGAAATAAAAGCCGCACGTTAAGCCAACAGAGATAAACAGATAGATAAACGGCTTAAAGTGCTGGAACTGCGCTGCGAAGGCGTAAACCAAAAAGAAATATCAGAAAAAACGGGATACCATCAATCCAATGTCATTAAGATAAGCTCTTGACAATCAAAATGGCGATGAGGGACATTAAGTTAAGAAACAAGAACTGCATGCAGCAAAATCGTACTTGTTGCATGCAGTTTTCTTTATATATAATATATGAAGAAAAAATTTTCAGACATAGCAAACAGACCGTCCGTTAAAAGTCGGTCAAAAATGATCCTCATTTATCGGTCGATTTTCAAAAAATTATGCTACTCTGTAAACAAACCAAACGGCATTTTTGGAGCGAATGTTTCGCTTGTCTTTTCTGCCTTCCCGAACGGGATTTATGTATGATACGATCTCAACATATTGCGTGTTTCTGATACAAGTAAGTATCTGGTTGGAATGCAGAGTGATTTAGACCCGCGCAAGGCGAAGTTTTTTCTGGAGACCGAAGCAAATAACTTAATGCAGCCTATTATTGGGAATGCTGTTATTAACGGGAACGGTGAGCAGGTTATGACCATAGTCAAGGTTTCCGTTACGGATAAAAATGTTAATCTCGTTTTTGATAAGAAGGGTAAAGTTAAAACAACTACAGAGAAGCGTCCGTTATATTATGAAGCCGGTGACTTCAGGAGTGATATGTGTATTGAGATGTTGAAAACAGTGTGATATCGTCTGCGCGAATTCGCCGTTCTCGCTGTTCCGCGAGTATGTTGCACAATTGATGGAGTATGGGAAAAAGTTTTTGATTATCGGAAATCAGAACGCGATTACATATAAGGAGTTTTTCCCGTTGTTAAAGGATAATCTGGAATGGATTGGTCTATCAATTTCATCTGGCGACAGACCGTTTAATGTACCTGATAATTATCCATTAAATACCGTTGGTTGCGGTGTTGATAAAAACGGCCGAAAATTTATTCGTGTTAAGGGCGTTCGATGGTTTACAAATCTTGACCATGCAAAGCGGCATCAAATGCTTTCTCTTGATTTAGGCTGTATGTATTATGATTATGAGGATATATACGAATGCCTTGACGGGCAGCAGCGTATTATTACTATGGCATTATTCTATCAGAACGCGTTTGGTTTGGCTGATGGCACACAGTTCGATGGTTTGACAGACAACACAAAGTTCTTGAATTACGATAAGTTTATTGTGTATATCTGCGAGGCAGATACGGTGGATGAAAAGCTGGCTTGGTTCGAGCGTATCAATAGCGGGCGAGCCTTTGACAAATCAAGAGATGCGGTCAGCTATTGCTTGTGGCTCCGGGACGACGGCTGCGAAGAAATATTTCGTTGACACTCGGAAAAAATGGCGCAAATGTTGGAGCAGAGCAAGACGCATCGGGAGATAGGAGAAGCACTGAGAAAGAAAGGCAGACCGGCGAAAAGTGATAAGATCACTAAAAGGATAAGGATAGCGAACTAAAGTATGTGCTTGCGCGAAAGGAAGCGAAAATCAAGCATCTTGAAATGGAAAATGAACTTATGCGGGATTTTCTCTCGCTAACAGAAAGAAAGTAAAAGTAAACGTAAAATTTTTGGTGATCTATCGGCATAAGAAGAAATATCCGATCAGTGAGATGTGCAAGTATTTTGGAGTATCGCGATCCGGATACTATTGCTGCAAAGACCGAATGGATAAGCCCGACAAAGACGAAAAACTTGCCGCACAAATAGCCGAATGTCAAGCCGAAACCAAGCGGACAAACGGTTACAAACGTGTTCAGATGTAGCCGGATCGTAGCGGCATACATCAACCAATAAATGTAAATTTAGTTTTGGAAACGGTTAAAGCGGCGAAATCCTTGGTCGCTGTTAGAGCATAAGCGAAACAGCGACCAAGGATTTCAATACACTTCGCATGAATACAACAAACTTACATAAAATCTTGGTATAACGCAGTTGATGTCAAGGCGTGTAAACCCTTACGATAACGTTTTGGCTGAAAACTTCTTTTCGATCCTCAGGACAGCGTGTATACATCGAGTGAAGCTAAACAGCTTTGATGAAGCTCGACAACTACATATACTTTTATAATCATCAGCGTTTGCAGTCAAAAACAAAACCGATCCCGCTTGAAAAACGGAATCGGTTTGTCGTTTAATTTATCACAACAGGGGGCTTTTGTGCTGTCTGCACAAAATGGGGCGGTTCACATCGGCGGGGTTTCTGCATATTTATGTCACACTATTTTACAGTATCTTTTCCATTCCGATCTTCTGAATCTGCAAGCCGCACTTTTCGTAAAACCTCATCGCGCTTTCGTTGCACGCCCATACGTTCAGGGTGACGTTGTAGCAACCTTGCTCTTTCGCAAATTTCAGCACATATTTATACAGCGTTCTTCCGACGTGCAAGCCGCGTGCTTTTTCGTCAACGCACAGATCGTCTATGTAAAGCGTGGTATAGTTCGGAGTGTTGCGGTCGTTGTGACGCTGAAAAACACAGAACGCGTAGCCTTGCACGATACCGTTATGTTCCCCGACAAATATCGGGCGTTCGGGGTCAGCGATTATTTCCCTAAGCTCCTCGGGGGAGTATTTTGTCGTTCCCGACTTGAACAGGTCGGGTCTGCCAGCCGCGTGTACCTCCAAAACCTGCGATAAAAGCTCCGTAATGCGCGGAATGTCGCGCGGCTCGGCTTTTCTTATGTTAAGCTCCATAACGAGCCTCCGTTCTATCATTTCCTTATATGATCGAAGATCAGCAGTGCCACACCAACAAAAAGCCCCAGCCCGCCTATAAGCATACACACGAAAGAAATACGCCAGACCGCCGTGTCGGAGCTTATAAAGATCAAACAGGACGCGGACACAACGATCGCCGCGACCGCCGCCGCAAATAACCGCTTTCCGAGCTTTTCAATATTTATTCCGTTATCTTCGCGTGTCGGTTTTTGACCCCCTATTTCTCGCCGCCTATAACAACGCTCGTTTCCGTTTGAGAAATCAACTTTTTTGGGCGAAAAAAATATCCACTGACTCTTGTTTTGTTCCTTTTTCTTCGATTTATAGTCGTCATATTCGTCGGAGGTCAATACAACATATCCCGTCACGGCAAGAACTCCCAATGTAATAAGGAATTCAAAAACGGTGAAAATGGGAATGGATTTACCCAGAATTAAACAAACGATTATTACAAAGGCTTTACAACCAAACTCAAGTAATCCCACCGCGCCAAAAACGTAAAGCGTCAATATCCCGAACAGAGTTTGAGCCTTGTTCGGAAGCCATACTGTTATAAGCGAAAAAAGCGCCGACAGAAATACCCCATAATAGAACAGAAACAATATATCGAGCGGATCATCCAAGAATGATCTTAGAACCGAGCCGCCATCCACATAGTATTTTTGAATGATCGTGATCTTTAACGTCACAAGCCCGAACAGACAAAGCGTTAAACCCAAATTACCGAGTATGCGGTTTTTGGTCGACACAGACCTCACTCCTTTATATCGAACCTCTCCTCGCCGATAGAGATACTTGTTCCCACAAAGATAGGCGCGGCTTTTCCGCTTTCGATCTGCTTTTCCTCGCCGTTCGGGAGCGTGCAGCTCCAGCTTTCCGCGCCGTGATTTTTAAGTCCCCAAAGCGCGGGATTTTTCTTGTTGCGGACGACCTCCGCTTCAAGAGAAACGTCCTCGTTGAAGAGCTTCGCGCCGTCGAACAGCAGAACGCTCGTCTTTGCTCCCACAAGCGAGAGCGGCTTTGAATAGTGCGTTCCGCACGGACAGATAAGCTTGCCCTCGTCGTCCGTTTCCACGGCTGGCAGGAAGTTCTGTATGCCGCACGGACACGCCGTGATGTCGCCGCGCAGACGCTTCAGCAGGTCAAGCCACTGCTTTTCTATCAGCCGCTTTGACGGCTCGTTGAGACCCGTTGTGAACGAAAACTCAAACGCCTCCCGAATATAATCGGGCATAATGCGCCAGAATTTGATGATGTTGTTGTGAACGCCGCGAACGGGACGGTTGCTGTCGTCGTCGGGGTCGTAGACGAATATCGGCTCGAAGCCGTAGTGCCGCCGCTCCGCTTCCTCGGTAAGGCAGACGCTTTTCAGCACCTTGCCGCCCTCCAGCGGATCGCCGCGCAGCAGCAGCCGGAACAGCACCACCGCCAGCGAGTAGCGGTCGGTGTATTTATCGGGAGCCTTTTCGCCGCGAACGATCTCGGGAGCCATATAACCCGGCTTTCCGGCGATACCCAGATGCTCGCCATAGGGCGCTATGTTATCGCAGTCGCAGATAAGCACGTCGCCGTCCGACGGGCGAATGAAAAACCCGCCGTCGTTCATATCCTGATAGCTCTTGCCCGAGTTGTGCAGCTCACGGAACGCCGACGTTATCTTTATCGCGGAGTTTACCACGGAATACAGCCCCGAAAGCTTAACGCGCGCGTTTAAGATATCGGAAAACGGCTTGTATTCCTCGGGTATCAAGTCCATCATAAACCCAAAGCCCTCGTCGGTCTCGGCGGTGAGCAGGCGCGGCATCAAAAACGCGTCGTTCGCGGTCTTATCCTCGCAGAGCGTCCGCAGATTGTCGCGGAATATTTCGGGGCGGCGCAGCTTGTTCTGAAAATACATTTTCAAAGCGTACTCCTTGCCCGCGAACTCCGCGCGGTAAACTATTCCCTGTCCGCCCTGCCCGAGCACCTCTGAAATCTCCGCCGAGCCGCCAAGCTCCAGCGGCACTTTATCACCGATCTTAAGCAAAAAAACACCCCCGCCACTAATGGAGAATTTATTTTTTCTTCCCCCGCTCCGCGGGGGAAGATGTTTTCGGATCAGAATCCGCCGCCGGAGATACCCTCAAAGCTCTCCTCTGCGGAGGTTTCGGCGGCGTTGCCGCACCACTCGCAGACGGTTTCGTTCTCTCCGTCCCAGCAGGTGGTCTTTCCGCACTCGCTGCACTGGAAAAATCCTTTTGCTCCGCAATACGGGCAGGAGGGGTACTCGGTCGTGATGTAGATGTTACCCGAAATCTCTGTGTCGCCGAACTTCTCGCGCCCCGCCGTCTTTTCGCTGACCTTGAACGCCCAAGTCGCGTACCACTCCTCCTGCTCGGGCTTTTCCGCGTTCTCGCGAACCTCGGCGCGTATGCCGAAAAGCTCATGGCTCTCTTTGCACTTCGTTAAAATTACTGCTGCTTTCATTGTGTTTCCTCCGTTTATTAAAAGTAAGCATATTATCTTCTTTTCTTTCCCCCGCTCCGCGGGGGAAAGAAAAAATAATTTTAGATTTGGCGTTACTCCGTTACCAATTTATAGTACTCCTCGCCGTCCTCTTCATACGGCTTGGCGTAAAACTTCTTTCCGATAAGCGTTCTCAGCTTTCGTATATCTTCGATCTCGGGCGAGCCGAATTCCTGATAGCAAACGGTCTCGCATGCGTTGTTCAAATCCTCGTAAAAATCCGTGACGAACAAACCGAACTCGTCCAGAAGCCCCTCTAACGGCACCTGCGGAATAAATCGCGGAGAGCCGTCCTCCTCGCCGTATCGGTCGTTCTCCAGCTCAAATGTAAGCGACGTGACATAGATGTCGCCGTCATTCATGCCGAAGGGGTCGGCGGTCTGATATATCCCGTCCTCGATCTCCTTGTATTTGTCCTCGGAATATTTTTCCGCTTTGTAGCTGCAAAAATTTTTCATAAGCTCTCCTTTGTGAATTTAACGCACGTTTCGGTATTCCTCTTTGCTGTCGAAAACTCTGAACACCGTCATCTCTGTAACCGTTCCTTTATCGAAAGACTTCCTGCAATCAAGATAGTAGCCGTTTTCAAGTGGCACAAGAAAGTTACCGTAAATTTTGGAGCGGGGCGTTCCAATGATTTCGCAAATGTCCTCCCACTTGCTGTGGTAACAACGTATTCCGTGGAACTCCGCCTCATCATCCACCGGGAATTCAATTATGGGTTTCTCCTCAATCGGTATGTCCTTATCGCGGTTATCCAGAGTTACGCCGTCAATCGGACAGCCGTTGAGGTAAATGCTTACGTTCAAAGCGTCTATCCCATCGTAGTTATACTCAAAGGTTTCTTCCTCGTCCACCGTAACGCCGCCTATGTCTTTAAGCGCACACGGCAGAGTTATCGAAATCTCTCCGAAATCAATTGTAGGTGTCAGCAAAGTTTTTCCCCCTAAAAAATAAAATTACAAATAACTTGTTTACTTATTGAACTTGCCGATATTCTTTCGATACTCCAGATAAGGCTCTTTACACTCCGCGATCATATCCAAAGTTAGACCGCAACCCGCGCCAAGATATGCCGGTTCGCCGAGTTTTTCCTCCAAGAAATCCAAGTAATCGTCGTTGTCGCTGCTGAGCGATCGCGGCGCTTTCATTTTTGCCGCGCACTCGCCGTAAAGCTCGCTCGGCGCGAAGTATATTGATAGCGAAAGCCCGGGATACCTGTCCAGCTTGTTAAGCTCCACGTTATATTCCTCCATAAGCCCATGCAGAGCGTTCCACTCTTCCTCATGGGAAAGCGTTGCCGCTGAGCTGTCGACAATCACCGTGCAGATAGCATTGACGCCGAAGTCGAAGTTGCTGCCGCTTATACTCTGCTCCATATAATACCGCCAATCGAACGTGCCCTCCCGAATTTTTGGTACAAACTCGGCGCTGTCGTGCTCTTCAATAATCAGAAAACCGCTGTCAACGCTGAATTCATTCCATATTTTGTTAAACTTTTCGATAAGCTCGGCGGAGAGCTGTCGGCTCGCGAGAGCCCACGGATAATCATCGGAGAGCTTTGTTTCGGAGCCGATCTCCATATCCGCCATAAATCTGAGCGATATATCACGGGCGGGCGCGCAGATCCCGCTCATGCGTATCGGCTTCTCAAATATGCCGGAGCTTTCCCACTCAAGGCACACGAAGTCCTCGCCGTATCTTTCGCTCAAGGCTTTCTCAAAACGCTCCTTATCGGGGTCATGCCTTTCGCCGCCTAATTTGCCCGTCAATATGAGTATCGTAAGCACGGCGGCGATCAAAACGAACATGCACACCGCTATGACGATTATCGGCGCTTTGCGTTTATTCATTCCGCACCCTCACTTCAGCTTTTTGAGTATCTTCCCCGCGTCCTCGTGACCGTTGTCCGCCGCGAGCTTGAACCATTTCTTTGCCTCCGCCGTGTCCTTTGGAACGTAAACGCCTTTAAGATACATCACTCCAAGATTGTATTGTGCGATATTAAGGTTCTGCTCCGCCGCCTTTTTAAACCAACGGAACGCTTCGGCGGGATCTTTGCCCGCGCCGTGACCCGTATACAAACATTTTCCGTAAGAACACTGCGCCCGCACGTGACCCAGCTCCGCGGCGCGCTTGTAGAACAGCGCCGCGCCTTCCGCGTCCTTTTCGGCAAGACACCGCCGCGCACTTTGATACAGCTCTTCTCCTTCGTCCGCCGTAGATTTGGGAGTTTCATCGGGGTCGGGAAGGGTGGGGGCTTGCTTTGGAACTTCCGCTGTCCGCTCCGGCTCGCGTTCATCAAGAGTGCCGCCCGCTTTGCGCCATTTTTTCGCAAGCTCGGGATTTTTCTCGGTGTGAACGCCGTTTTCGTAACACATAGCTACCATGTTCGCCGCGTCCGCGCAGCCCTTTTTCGCCGCGCTCAAAAAGCACTCAAACGCCTTGTCCTCGTCCACCTCGCACGCGGTTCCCTCCGCGTAAAAATAGCCCACCATATACTCCGCCTGCGCTACGCCGTTTTCCATAGCCCGCACAAACCACTCGCGCGACTGATCTGCGTCCTGTATGCCGCCGCGTCCCTCAAGTCTGTAAACGCCGACGTAATACTGCGCCTCGCCGTGATCCTGCAAAGCCGCGCTTTCAAACCAATAAAGCGCCTTTTCGTATTCACGGATACGATCGAAATGCCGCCCCAACGAGTATTGCTCGGCAGCGTCGGTCACGTTCTTGCGGCTCTCCGTTTCGGAGGCGGGCGTTTTTTCGGACTTCTTGAACGAGATTTCGCACCCTACCGCGCAGCCCACAGCCTCGACAGCCTCCGCCGCGACTTTTCCTTTAAGACCTATCTCGTCGCGCAGAGATTTTACACACCGCGCCGCCACGGCGCATTTCACCTCGAACGGCTTTTCGCGAACCGCCGACAGATTTTTCGCCGCGCCGTCATAAAGCGCGACATACGCCAGTCTCCGCGCGGTATCCTCCTTGGGGAAAAGATCCGCTATCAGCGCGTCTGTGCGGCGGCGGTCAAGCAATGTATCCGCGCCGAACCTCTCCGATATATAGCACAGTATACCCTTGATATCGCGAACAGGCTCGCCGCTCTTGTTATGGACGGTTTTGCAAAAGCCGCAAAAATCCTGCTTGGAAAAATCGAACTCTCGTCCGCACCGACCGCACTTCATTCCGCCACCTCATTACACATAAAATCATTCACTATATATTGTATCACAAATTTCGCAAAATGTCAACGGCTTGCGGAAGATAATCTTACATTTCTCTTACATTTTTAAAAATCTGTTGAATTATCCGCGGCAAAATGTTACAATATTTAAGAAAATACGGATTTTACCGTTTTCTCTCCCCGCCTGCGGCGGGGAGAGAAAATGAAAATAATCGATACTTACAAAAGAGGTGAGGAAATGTCCTGGCTGTATCATACCTTAAAGGATTACGGACTGTTTGCCGCCGTGCCGATAGCCGCGGCAGCCGCCGCCATATACGCCGTGATACGCGTAACATATCTTAAAGCTTCGCACAAGCCGCGTGCCGCAATGTCAGCGGAGGTCGCGCGGGGTTTGCTTGTGTGGTATCTGGTAATTCTTATCGTTCTGGTATGGCTGCCCGAGCTGCCGCGGCTGCTTTTCGGAAAGATCACTCTTGAAGAATTTGCGGCTCTGACATTTCTTCCGGGCGAATACGGAAACAACGGACGTTTTTTGTTGCTGCTTGGCGGGGATTTTTCGGTTCTTCGCGACGAGGAGCTTATCGGCAACATCGTGCTGTTTGTGCCTTACGGAGCGCTTCTGGCAGTGTCGTTTCGCAGGCTTCGTTGGTGGGCTGTGGGACTTATCGGCTTGGGAACAACGCCGCTTATCGAATTGGTTCAGCCGCTTTTGGAACGTTCCTGCGACTTGGACGATATCATCGCGAACACGCTCGGAACACTTGTCGGATACGCGGCGGCAAAGCTGACGCTAAAAGCGGTTTCGGCGGCGAGGAAGTAAATTATAGTTTAGCTTACAGCAACGTTTGAAAATCAGCAAC
>DKXD01000130.1:497-7973 GCA_002492075.1 Ruminococcaceae bacterium UBA7135 | reverse complement strand
CATAAGTTTAAAGAAAGCAAAAACCGCGGTAAAACACATAAATATTGCAGAGCAGACAAATATCAAACCTCTCCGGGAACTATCCGTGAAATGATCTTTACCCTTAATTCCTTTAGCTCCAATCCGCTTCCGCCAAAATATAATCTGCAAGTCAAAAAGCGCGAATACATATTGACGGGGTGAGATATCTCGCTCCACTCTCCGCCCGTGCCGTTAAAGGTAAACACAGCCGACGGAAAACCCGTCGTAAACATAGTTACGGGAATCTGCGCCGTTTCGCTCAGATCGGATTTGGCAACGAGCGTCACGGAATACTTTCCCGGAACATCTACATCCAACGCGAACAAATACGATCTTCCCTTTAAAGTGTCCGTGCCCTCCAAAGGAATCACCAGCTCTCCGTTCTTTGTCGGATAGAATGTAACGTCATCGGAGTCATACAGCTCGTCCTCATACGGGCGGTTTATTATCTCGATCTGGGGAGCCGTGCCGCGCAGACGCTCCATAGCGCGGCTGCCCATAAGCATACGGCAGATATTGGCGGCGTTGCGCTGAAGTTCGCCGCGCGTGAGAGCGCCCGCTTCAAGCGCCGAAAGCGTATTATCATTGCCAAGGTTCTTTGAGGAATCCGAGCAAACCATATAGACGTCGTTCTGCGCCCTTGCCATCGCCGAAAAATTGTTCTTGCGCGGAGCCTCGCCCCTATCGTTTATGCTGCTCCACCAGTCGGTCATCACAAAGCCCTTGAAACCCCATTCGCCGCGAAGTATTGTGGTGCAAAGATCGTAATTTCCCGCTGTCCACAGTCCGTTCAGCGAACCGTAAGTGGTCATGACAGTAACAGCGCCGCCCTCCTTAACCGCTATCTCAAAGCCTTTAAGATATATCTCGCGCAGCGCTCTCTCGGAAACGACACTGTCTATTGAGTGACGACCCGTTTCCTGATTGTTGCAGGCGAAATGCTTTATCGTGCCCGTAACGCCCGTGCGGTGAAGTCCGCGCAATTCGGCGGCGGCAATAGTTCCCGCAACGAGTGGGTCCTCGCTGAAATACTCAAAGTTTCTTCCGTTAAGTGGGTGGCGGTGGATATTCATTCCGGGTCCCAGCAAGCACTCAACGTTATTCGCGGCAATCTCAACGCCCGCGATAGCATACAGCTCCTCCGCCAATTCGGGGTTGAACGTACACGCAAGCAGCGTGCCGTTCGGCAGACTGAACGCCTTTGTGCCGCAGTCCAGTCTCATTCCGGAGGGACCGTCGTCGCAGCAGCCCGCAGGTATGCCAAAGTCCTTTAAAGCGTCTGTCACGCCGCCGAACGCCGCAGCTGTTCCGGGAGTTACCTTGGGACTTCCCATGCCCTCTCCGCGAATGATACAAGACAGGTCGTCGTCAGAAAGCTGCGCGATAAACTCGTTCATAGTGTGCTTTCCGTCAGCGACATCCGCGAGTTTTATGCCCTTGTCGCCCGTATACAGTATCTCATGCGGGAGGTTTTCCGCACGGCGCTCTCTCATATCGACTGTAGCAAGCGGAACGTTTTCCTTTACGGTTTTTACGCCGTCCTCGTCTATCAGCGGCTTTATGCGCTCAAAAGGCAGCACAGGCGCGCACACTTCGGACAATCGCTTCGTAACGACCGTTTCCGTCAGCGTAAAGCCAAGCTCTTCGCGGGCACTGCGAACGTCCGTTCCCACATACAGAATATAATTGCCCGCCTCAAGCACATAACAGGATCTGTTTCCCGTTGCGCCGCTGTCGTCATAGCTTGCCATATCCGTATTCGGTATCTCGAAATGAACGGTCTGCTCCTCATTCGGAGCCAGCAGACGTGTTTTCCTGTACGCACACAGCTGACGCAGTGGTTTTCCGAGAATGCCCTGCGGCGCTTGGAAGTAGACCTGAACGACTTCCTTGCCCGAACAGCCGCCGACATTCTTTACCGTAACATCAAGCACCGAAACGCCGTTTGCATTCTCGGCTTTTGCGCTAAGCTCAAACTTTGTGTACGACAGCCCGTAACCGAACGGGTACAGGACTTTTTCAGGCGAAAACGTCTCAAAATAACGATAACCGACGTAAATATCCTCGCAATAGAACTCGCGCTCGGGATTTCCGAAATGATCCGCCGACGGATAATCGGCAACTCCGCCTGCTATCGTATCGGTGAGCTTTCCGCAGGGAGTGACTTTACCCGCAAGCACGTCTGCCGTACCAAGACCGCCGATCATTCCGCCCTGCCAGATATATGCCACCGCGTCGGGTTTAACTTCCTTTACGAATGACATATCTATAACGTTGCCAACATTCAACAGTACGGTCATCTTTTTAAAGTGCGAACGCACCTTTTTCAGCATATCAAGCTCCGCTGCCGTCAGACGAAAAGAGCCCTCAGTATCGGTGGAATCCTGCTCCTCACCGGCGGTTCTGCCGATAATACACAGCGCCGCCGCGGACGTTTCAGCCGCTCTTTTGCATACCGCGTCATCAAGCGGCATTTCTGTCTGAGACCACGGCTCGCCGCCCCAGCCGACGCCCTGATCGAACGGGTGAGACTGCTCCCATTCGGCATACACCCGGCGAAGCTCCTTGTTCAGCGGAATACCGCACTCTATAAGTCCCTCGGTGATGTTCCACACCTTATCAACGTTCACCATACCGCCCGAGCCAGTTCCGCTCTTATAATAGTGCTCCTGCACACGTCCGAACACCGCAAGCTCCTCGTTCTTTTTCAGCGGCAAAGCGCCGTTGTTCTCCAGCAGCACGACACCCTCCGCCACGGCAGCCCGTGCCGCAGTGACATATTCGTTCCAATCAAGTGTAAGCTTAGCCATTTCCTTGTCCTCCGCCAATATTACATCTCCGTCTCGCTTTTGAACCAATCGCGTATCCATTTGCCCTGTGTGCTGAGTTCTCCGTCGCTCCAGCCGTAAAGCTTCGAGCATCCGCTTACTATAATGCAGCTTGATTCGTTCTTGTTAGCCAAATTCCAGCACATATAGCTTACATTGTGCTTTTCGATAATATCCTTCCATGCGTTCGACTGTCCTACGTCCACCGCGCCGTTGCCGGAAGCGTCACAGGTACCGAACTCGCTTACAAACACGGGAAGTCCGCTGTTTATGCAGCTTTCCATTTTGTTGCGAAGCCAATCGGTATGCGTCGCCGCGTAGAAGTGAAGCGTGTACATTATGTTATCGAAATTCAGCGGAGCCGAAAGCGCTTGGTCTATATTCTGGCTCCATTGCGGCGTTCCGACGAGTATAACGCTGTTGGGATCGTTCGCGCGTATTATCGGAATTATCTCGTTGGCATAAGTCGTAACATCCTGCCATGAAGCGCTGCTGTTGGGCTCGTTGCATATCTCATAGATCACGTTATCCTTATCTGCGAACTGTTTTGACATCTCCTCAAAGAATTTCTTTGCCTCGTCCTTGTAAACAAGAGGGCTCTGCTCATTCAGAACATGCCAATCCACTATGACGTACATACCCAGCTGCGAAGCGTAATCAACGCCGTTCTTCACAAGAGTTTTCAGCTGCTCCTTATTGCCGCCGGCACAATAGCCGCCGTTCTCGTGAGTGTACATTGCCAGACGGACGCAGTTGGTATTCCAATCGTCACGAAGGAATTTGAAGGTGTCATAGTTGACATATTGAGGAAACCACGCCAAGCCGTGTGTGGACATTCCGCGAAGCTGCACTTTTTCTCCCGAAGCGCCGACAAGATCCGTACCCTTTACGGAAAGCGCTCCATGCTTGCCATAGGGAGTGTTCTTATCCGTTTCGCCACTCTGGGAGGGAACGGACGTTTCCTCGGGCTTGCTCTCGGGTTTGCTTTCCTCAACACTTTCAGGTTTGCTTTCGGGTTTACTTTCCTCAACGCTTTCAGGTTTGCTTTCCGATTTGCTTTCGGACGTACTAGCTGACGAAACCGCCGAAGAGGTCGTTGAAGACGCTGCCGATGAGTTTGCCGACGATATTGCCGATAACGATGAAGAAACCGAGCTTACCGATGAAGCCGTATTGCTGCTTTGTTCGCTTACAGAGCCGACGCTTTCTCCCGCGGACTCGTTCACTCCGTTTGAGCAGCCCGTCAACAATACGGCTGCCAATACCACTGCAGCGGCTGCTTTTCCTATACCGTGTTTTACTCTCATAATATCATTCTCCTTTTCAGTGATTTTTTCAATTCTGTACTTTATATTATAATGCAGGTTTTGGAAAAAGTCAAGGGCTTTTGCTTCTGTCATACATATTATTAAATAAAGTTCTCCCCCGCCTCGCGGGAGAGAACGAAAAAATGTACTTGTTACTTTATCTCTGCATGGAACGCCTGAAGCGACTTCACACCAAGATGCGCGTTGTTCTTGATAGCCGCTATTCCCTCTGCGCTCGCCTTTGCGGCAGCCATTGTGGTGATATAAGGAATACGGTTCTTTATCGCAGCCTTTCTGATATAGCTATCGTCGTTTACGCTGGTCTTGCCGGCTGGCGTATTGATGATAAGCTGTATCTCGCCGTTGGCGATTTTGTCGGTAATGTTCGGTCTGCCTTCGTAGAGCTTGAGAACCTTTTCAGCGGGAATTCCCGCTTCTTTTATCATCTCGCAGCTCTTCCCCGTGGAGAGTATCTTAAAGCCGAGCTTGTCAAACGCTCTCGCAACTTCAACAAGCTCGGGCTTGTCGCGGTCGCAGACGGACAAAAGCACCGTTCCCTCAAGCGGCAGACGGGTCTGAGTAGCCTCCTGAGCCTTATAGTAAGCCTCCCCGAAGCTCGGCGATATGCCAAGCACCTCGCCGGTGGAGCGCATTTCGGGACCAAGCACGGGATCGACCTCCTGGAACATATTGAACGGGAACACCGCTTCTTTTACTCCGTAATGCGGGATAACGCGATCGTGAAGTTCGGGGACGGGAGACGGTCTGTTTGTGAACTGCGCGGTCATTATCTCGGTCGCTATTTTCACCATATTGATGCTGCACACCTTGGAGACAAGCGGCACTGTACGCGACGCGCGCGGATTCGCTTCAAGAACGTAAACAGTGTCGCCCTCTATGGCGTACTGCATATTCATAAGCCCCACAACGCCCATTTCCACCGCTATTTTTTGAGTGTATTCCTTGATAGTAGCGATGTGCTTTTCGGAAAGGTTCTTCGCGGGGAGAATACAAGCGGAATCGCCGCTGTGAACGCCCGCAAGCTCTATATGCTCCATAACGGCGGGAACGAAGCAGTGAGTGCCGTCGGATATTGCGTCGGCTTCACACTCGGTGGCATGGTTAAGGAAGCGATCTATAAGTATCGGACGATCCGGAGTAACGCCAACGGCAGCGCTCATGTAAACTCTCATCATCTCGTCGTCGTGAACGATCTCCATTCCACGTCCGCCAAGAACATAAGAGGGGCGCACCATAACGGGATATCCGATACGGTTCGCGATCTCAAGCGCGTCGTCCACGGTGACAGCCATACCGCTTTCCGGCATCGGGATATTAAGGCGCTCCATCATTGCGCGGAAATGGTCGCGGTCTTCCGCGAGGTCTATCGTTTCGGGCGTGGTGCCGAGTATGTTCACGCCGTTTTTCTTAAGCTCCGCGGCGAGATTGAGCGGAGTTTGTCCGCCAAACTGCGCTATAACACCAACCGGCTTTTCTTTCTCATGTATCGCAAGAACGTCTTCAAGCGTCAGCGGCTCAAAGTAGAGCTTATCCGATGTATCGTAGTCGGTGGAGACGGTTTCGGGGTTGCAGTTTACTATAATGGACTCAAAACCGAGCGACTTCAAGGCAAGCGCCGCGTGAACGCAGCAATAATCGAACTCTATGCCCTGCCCTATTCTGTTGGGACCGCCGCCGAGTATCATTATTTTGGGTTTGCCCGTGTTTACGGGGCTTTTATCCTCGTCGAGATTGTAGGTGGAGTAGTAGTAAGCCGCGTTTTCCGTGCTGCTTACGTGAACGCCCTCCCACGCCTCGTTTATGCCGTATTCCTTGCGCTTTGCGCGAATATCCGCTTCGGGAACGTCAAGCAGCATGGAAAGATAGCGGTCGGAGAAGCCGTCGCACTTCGCGCGTTTCAGAACGTCCTTTTCGGGGATAGTTCCCTTTGCCGCCGCAAGCTGTTCTTCCTCGGCGATAAGCTCCGTCATCTGTTCCAGGAACCAGCGCTTGATTTTTGTAAGCTCATATATCTCGTCGATAGTCGCTCCCTTGCGAAGAGCTTCATATATAATGAACTGCCGCTCGGAGGACGGATAGGTAAGCTTCGACAAAAGCTCCTCCTTGCTGAGGTCGTGGAAATTTTTGGCATAACCCAGACCGTAACGCCCCGTTTCAAGTGAGCGTATCGCTTTCTGGAACGCCTCCTTGTAGGTCTTGCCTATGGACATTACCTCGCCGACCGCCCTCATCTGCGTGCCAAGCTTGTCCTGTGCGCCCTTGAACTTCTCGAACGCCCAACGTGCGAATTTGATAACAACGTAATCACCGTCGGGGACGTATTTGTCAAGCGTTCCATACTTGCCGCAAGGAATCTCGCTTAAAGTGAGCCCGCAAGCCAGCATCGCCGATACAAGCGCTATCGGGAAACCGGTAGCCTTTGAAGCAAGCGCCGAAGAGCGCGAGGTGCGCGGGTTTATCTCGATAACGACTATTCGCCCGGACACGGGATCGTGCGCGAACTGACAGTTGCAGCCGCCTATGACCTCGATAGCCTTTACGATACTGTACGAATACTCTTGCAGCTTCTTCTGAACATCCTCGGAGATCGTAAGCATGGGCGCGGAGCAAAAGCTGTCGCCGGTGTGAACGCCAATGGGGTCGATGTTCTCGATAAAGCAGACGGTTATCACGTTGTTGTCTGCGTCGCGGACTACTTCAAGCTCCAGCTCCTCCCAGCCCGCTATGGATTCCTCAACAAGCACCTGCCCGACAAGCGACGCTTGCAGACCTCTCGCGCAGACCACCTTCAGCTCGTCGACGTTGTAGACCAGTCCGCCGCCCGCGCCGCCCATTGTGTAGGCGGGACGGAGAACCACAGGATAATGCAGCTTATCGGCGATAGCAAGCGCCTCGTCAACAGAGTACGCTACCTCGCTGCGCGGCATTTCGATGCCCAGTTTCTCCATGGTGTGCTTGAACTCTATTCTGTCCTCTCCGCGCTCGATAGCGTCCACCTGTACGCCGATAACCTTTACGCCGTACTTTTCAAGCACTCCCGCCTCGGAAAGCTCCGAGCAGAGGTTCAAGCCGCTCTGTCCGCCGAGATTCGGCAGCAGCGCGTCCGGGCGCTCCTTTTCGATTATCTGCGTCAGCCTTGTAACGTTCAGCGGCTCGATGTAGGTGATATCCGCGACGTCGGGGTCGGTCATTATAGTCGCGGGGTTGGAGTTTACAAGCACTATCTCGTAGCCCAGCTTTTTCAAAGCCTTGCACGCTTGTGTTCCGGAATAGTCGAACTCGCACGCCTGTCCGATGAT
>DKXD01000130.1:0-224 GCA_002492075.1 Ruminococcaceae bacterium UBA7135 | reverse complement strand
GAACTCGCACGCCTGTCCGATGATTATGGGACCCGAGCCGATTATCATTATCTTGTTGATATCTGTCTTTTTGGGCATTTTCTTTACTTCCTTACCATTATTTGTTGGAGTGTCAGCGGGAAAACTTTGCCGAACAAATTTTCCGCTTTTCCGACACCCGAATTTTATCCTATCAAATATAATGATACCACAATTCCCCGAAAAATGCAATATATATAAAAAAA
>DKXD01000095.1:6225-7792 GCA_002492075.1 Ruminococcaceae bacterium UBA7135 | reverse complement strand
CAAAGGCGGGTCCTTTCTGCCACAAAAACGTCGAAAGAATTATCTCATACCCCTCTCCGGGGGCGCAAAGGAAATCGGCGGGTCTTCCCTTGGGAAGACCGCATCCGCACAGCAGATCGGTTATCACGCCCGCGTGAGTTATACATGCCGCGCGGGTTATATCGTGCCTCATCATATCGGAGAAAATCGCGTCCAGACCCTCTATGCACCGCAGCATAAAGTCTCCGTATTTCTCACCGTTCGGGGGAGCGGCTTCCGCGCCGCCCTTCAGCCACTCGGAGTACTCCCTCAAATCGCGTAGCTGCTGCTGCGTCTTGTTTTCGAAATCGCCGAAATTCATCTCGCTTAGCTCGTCTATTATCATCAGCTTTTGTTCGGGATAGATGATCTCGGCTGTCTCGAGGCACCGCATAAGCGGCGATGAATACACCTTACCCACCTCGGGATAGATATCCTCGGCAACAAGCTCCTCAATGCGCTTCTTCCCCTCGGGACACAGCGAAAGATCCGTCTGACCTATGTACTTTCCGTCTAAATTTCCTTGTGTTATTCCGTGCCTTATCAAATACAGGTAGTAGTTCTTCATATACTTTCCTCCAATATTTAGTTGCGTTATGAATTATTCCCTATAACGCTGTCGAAAATTTGGTTATTATGCCGCTTTACAAATCGGCAAAAATATTATATAATATACCTATTGAAATTTAAGTCGTTGAGCGTTTCGTTTGATTACAATGAGCTTTCAAGCTTTTGTTCCCCCAATACTCCGCATTTAAAACCAAATCGGAAAATATACCGCGCGGTTCGGTGCGAACCGCTGCGAATCTCAGCTCTCGGCAACGTTGAATGTTTTGGAGTGTAAAAGATATATGAATAAGGATTTCCCGAGAGTTATGAAAATGCTGCGCAAGGAGCGCGGCTTGCGTCAGAAAGAAGCAGCCGATCAGCTTGGAGTAGCGCAGGCGCTTTTGTCACACTATGAGAACGGCAAACGAGAGTGCGGACTTGATTTTCTTGTGTCCGCAGCCAATTTCTACGGAGTATCCGTAGACTACATTCTGGGGCGCACGAACTCGCGAAACGGCACTGTTGTCTCCGAGGAAACGCTGCCAGAAAGCTCCGTCTCGGAGAACTACAGCGGAGACCCCGCGGGCGCGGGAACGCTGCTCAGAAAAAAGCTTATAACGAACTCGCTGGAGATAGTTTTCTCGCTGCTGATGAAAGCAAAGAACAGCAAACTCGCTAACTCCGTGGCATCATATCTGATGACCGCCGTTTACCGCGCGTACCGTATGGTATTCAGCGCGGGAAAAGAGAACGATGAGAACTGCTTTGCGATACCCGCCGATGAATCGTCGGATATAAGCGCCGCGAAAATGGCGCTTGACGATGTGAAAGCGCGTTCAGCCGCCAAGGACGGCTCCGCGGACAAGAAAATCACCAATCTCCGAATAGAGCAGGAGTTCCCGAGGCAAAGCGCCGCTATCTTTTCGATAATAACGAACGTCGAAAAGGATCTGCAAAAACTGAACTGATAATAACCCCGCCTATGGCGGGGGTATTTTTT
>DKXD01000095.1:0-5943 GCA_002492075.1 Ruminococcaceae bacterium UBA7135 | reverse complement strand
ATACCCCCGCCTATGGCGGGGTTATTTTATGCGGCTTATTCGTCCGCCGCATTATATTCGCTGATAACGTTTTCGCGGTTTCGCCAGTCCTCTTTCACCTTAACGAATATCTGCAGATTCACCTTGCAACCCAGCAGCTCCTCAATATCCTTGCGCGCCATAGAGCCTATCTGTTTCAGGCGCTCGCCGCCCTTGCCGATTATCATTCCCTTATGCGACTGCTTTTCGCAGATGATCACCGCGCCGATATCAATGATCTCCGCGCCGTTTTTGCCCGTGCGCTGCTTGAAGCTCTCGATATCCACAGCCGTGCCGTGCGGTATCTCCTGCTCCATTGTCCACAGTATTTTTTCACGGATTATCTCACCGCACAGAAAACGCTCGGTACGGTCGGTGGCAATATCGTCGGGGAAAAAGTGTTCACCCTCCGCCGCGAAGCGCTCCAGCGCGGGAAGTATCTTTTCCGTATTTATCCTGCGCTTTACGCTTATCGGTATTATCTCCGCAAAATCGTAAAGCTCGTTGTACTGCGCGATCATCGGCAGCAGCTCTTCCTTGCTTTTCAGCAGGTCGACTTTATTGATCAGCAAAATGACCTGTGTGCCGTTTTCGGCGAACGAGCGTATCAGCTGCTGCTCTACGGGCGATATTTTTTTTGTCGCGTCCGCCATAAGAACAGCACAGTCCACGTCGCTTACCGACGAGCGTATCGACTTCACCATGTGCTCCCCGAGCTTAGTCCTCGCACGGAGCATACCCGGCGTATCGATAAACACGAACTGCGTATCTCCCTTTGTGAGTACGCCGTTTATACGGTTGCGGGTGGTCTGCGGTTTTTCGGAGACTATTGATATCTTCTCTCCGACCAACAAATTCGTAAGTGAGGATTTTCCCGCGTTCGGGCGTCCCGTTATTGCCGTAAATAGATTTTTTGTCATATTTTCCCTTTCGATAAAATGCGATTATTTTATGGGTTTTCTCCCCACCTGTGGCAGGGAGAAAACGTTTTGTTCTTAAAGCATACTCTTGGGTACGCCCTTTTCGTCATACTGAGTGCTTATTTTCCTGTTGGCGTAAGCATTCACAACGTTCGCCGCAAGGCACTTGGAATACTCGCCCTTTTCCAGAAGAATCCCGAACGCTATCTCCGGCTTATCGGCGGGATAAAACCCGATAAACGCGGAATTGTACTCGTTCTCGGAGACCTGCGGGGTGCCGCTCTTGCCGGCGACTTGTCCCTTGAAGCCCAGATAATCGAATGTGTTGCGGAACACTCCATTAATATTGAAGCTCACCTGCGTATCCGCCATAAGCTGCATACCCTGCTTTATCGCGTCCATGTAACTATCCATATCGGGCAGGTCGGAGAAATCCTCAGCGATCGTCGGTTCCTTGTCGTAGAGCTTTTCGGTGAGGTCGTAGTTATAGACGGACTTCACGATATGCGGCTCGTAACGCACTCCCTTGTTTGCCAGCGTCATTGCCTGGACTGCGAGGTGCATGGGCGTAAGAGCCGTTTCGCACTGACCGATACCCGCCTGTACGATGTTGCCCTCGTACCAATCGTAGCCCATTTCCTCGAAATATTCAAGCGAGCTCATGTGACCCGTCGCCATATCAAGCTCCAAGCCCAGATCCTCTCCTACGCCGAACATCTTCCCCCAGTACGCAAGCTTGTCGATACCTATACGCCGCGCGGTCTCGTAAAAGAAAATATTACACGAAAATTGCAGTCCCGTTTTAACGGGGATAGCTCCGTGCGCACCCAGACAAGTGAACTTGCCGCCGTAATATGGATATGTGTGTCCGCAAGAGATTGTGCTTGTGGGAGTAATCGCGCCCTCCGCCATACCCGCTGTGGCGGTTATAGTCTTGAACGTGGAACCGGGGCGGTATTCGCCGAACAACGCGCGGTTAAGCAATGGGGAATCCGCGCGGTTGAGCACCTCGTTGTAGTCCTTCACCATATCGTTGATGTCATAGCCGGGGTAGCTTACGCAAGCCAGTACGCCGCCTGTCTTTACGTCAAGCACCACGATAGAGCCCGCCTTGCAGCCCTTAACATACTTTGTGTAGTTAATTGCGGGAGTGAGGTAATCGGAATTGATGTAGTCGATGTGGTATTTCAGAGCGTCCTGCAAGAGCAGCTGAAGCTCGCTGTCTATTGTCAGCATAACCGATTTCCCCGCCTCGGGTTCCTTAGTGATCTCCTCCTTGACGCCGTTTACCTCGCTGCTGCGCGTAATAGTGCGCTCGCCGCGCTTGCCGTGCAGAATATCCTCCAACGATTTCTCAACGCCCTCGCGTCCTATTATATCGTTGGCGTTATAGCCCTCGTCTTTCAGCTTTTCGTACTGCTCCTCGGATATCGCGCCCACAACTCCGCGCAAATGCGGCGCAAGCGTTCCGTCAAGATACTGACGCTCCCAGCTGTCGCTTATCTCAACGCCCTCAAGCAGGTGGTCAAGCTCCTTCAGCTCGTGTACCGAGTCCTCGCTGATATCGGAAGCCATAACAAATTTGTTATTGAACGACGAGAACTCCTTTAAAGTCATTTCATAACGAACGCCCGCGATATAGCGCTGCATTTTCTCGTCGTATTTGTTTTCGTCGATCTCATAATTTTTGCAGATCCAATGCATGCAGTCCTCGGCGCTTGAATAGCCCGCTACGTTGATGACCTCCTTGAGCTTCGCTATCTCCTCCTCCTTTCCCTTTCCGGTAAGGAAGGAATATGGCGTGTCAAGAGTTATCGGCAGGGAATCGTTCCATTTGTCGCCGTTATTCAAAAGCACCGTTACAGCACGGTAGATAACCTCGTTCTCCTTCCCCTTTGGAAGCGACGAATATTGCAGGTTCAGGCTGTGCGATATCTTATTGGTGTTCAGCACCTTGCCGTTCGTGTCGACTATCTGCCCGCGGGCGGCCTCGATCTCCTGCGTAGTTACCTTTACGCTTTTAGTCATCTGAAGATATTTTTCTCCGTCGACTATCTGAGTTTGCAGCAGCCTTACACCGCAAAAAAACGCGGCGACGATAACCAGCGCCGCTAATACTATCGACCGAATAAGACTTGAGATCTTGCTCATAATATTCACCTAAATCATATTGTACGCGGTTATGAAAAGCGCGGGATTTATTCCGCAAAGCACAATGTCCGCGTCAATCCGTTTCCATATTTTCCTGCTCCTCGGCATTCTGAGCCGACTCCGCCAGTCTCTGCTGTTCCTTTGGGCGGAACCTTGCGGAGATAAAGCTTATCAAAGCGTAAATGGGTATCGACCAGAATATCGCTCCACCGTAAGCGGGAAGTATCACCTTTCGGAACGATATCACGCTTTGACCGCCCTCCCACACCCAGTGTAGGAACACCAGATCGAGCAGCGCCATTACCACACAAACGGCGGCGTTCAGTATCAAATGACTGACAAACGTTTTCTTAATAAGAAAACGCGACATCAGCGAAATAAACGGACACGCGCATAAAAGCAGCAGCGCCGAAAAACCCGTAACGGTCACGCCGTTCGCGATATCCAGCATAAGTCCACAAAAAACGCCGAACACTCCCGCTGCGAGGTCGCCCTCGTACATTGCGACGGACGTGGCAAGCGGTATCAGCAACAACGGACAAAAGCCCGGTATTATCGGGTTACATTCCATCACATAAAACAACAGCAAAACCGCCGCATAAGAAAGCCAGCGCAAAAAACAGCGTATCGCCGCTCTGCGCGAACGCGCTTTGCTTGTGAGCTTCATCTTCATAAGCTATCACTCGTCCTCTATATCAAACGGTATACCCTTGCCGTCAAAGTCCGTAATGACGAACACCGAGGACACCGATTTAACGTCTTCCATGGGCTTTACAAGCGCGTGCTTGGTAAGACCGTTGGGATCGTCGTAGACCTCCGTTACCGTTCCTACGGGAATATCGGCGGGAAACAGCCCGCTTTTGCCCGAAGTAAAGATTATGTCTCCCTCCTTGATATCCGCGTCCTTCAGGATATCACTCATAAGGCAGAGCTCCTTTTCGGCGGAGGAAACATCGTTCTCTATAACGCCCGTGGTCTTGGTGCGCATGGTATATACGCCGACGTTCACCTGCGGACTGACGATAGTGGTAACTCTTGCATAGTTATCAGCAACGGACGTAACTCTGCCGACAAGACCCACCGAGGTGATAACGGGATCGTTGACGGATATCCCGTCGTTCTTTCCCTTTCTGACCGTAAAGCCGCCGTAAAGGTCGTTCGCGTTTCGTGAAGCAACGTCGCACGGCTCGGAAAAACGAAAATCCTCGTTGTTCTTTTTAAGCTCCAGCATTTCGCGCAGGCGGTCGTTCTCGTTTTTCAAGGTGTCATAATCCATTGTGTACTTGTACATCTCCGAAAGCTTTGCGAGAAGCTCGTCGTTCTGAGATTTGTATTTATCGGCGTTTATCAGCTTGTCGAAGAACCCGCCCACGCCGTCCGCAACGGCGTTTGCCGCATTTACGAACGGCGACGCTATGGTATTAAGTATCTGCTGCGGAGTGGTCTGCTGTCCTGCCGAAACTGCCACGGCAACCATAAGCCCCAGCAGCAGCGCGGCTATACCGAGCAGTATTTTGAATTTAACGCTGTGAAAAAAATCCTTCATATCAACTCCGAATTTGCAGCCGAAAATCAACAGCTTTTACGCTTTTCGGCTCATAAAACCAATTTCTCATTAAAAGCAAGCACATTATCTTATTTTCTCTTCCCCGCTTCGCATGGGAGGAGAAAATAAAATTTGTACCCTTTCATTTGAGAATTGGTATAAGTGTTCAGCGAACACTCCGTCCGCCGCGCGGGCTTATCAATACATCACGTCGTCCTCGCTGAGAACGTCCTCAAGCTTATCTATGTTTTCAAGTACCTTGCCTGTGCCGTCCGCAACGCAGTCAAGCGGTCTTTCGGCGATCTTTACGGGCATACCCGTTTCCGCGCTGATAAGCTTATCCAAACCGCGCAGCAGCGCTCCGCCGCCCGCAAGCATAATTCCCGTTTCGATGATATCCGAAGCAAGCTCCGGCGGGCACTTTTCAAGCGTCGTCTTGATAGCCTCGATAACGTGAGACAGCGGCTCGGCAAGCGCCTCGCGTATCTCGTCGGATGTAATGGTTATGTTCTGGGGCAAGCCGTTCAAAAGGTTGCGTCCTTTGATGTCCATGACCGGCTCGTTTTCGTCGGTCTTGTACGCCGAGCCGATGCCGACCTTGATATTTTCGGCTGTGCGCTCGCCTATAAGCAGATTGTATTTCTTTTTGATGTAGTTGATTATCGAGTTGTCGAACTCGTCTCCCGCGACGCGCACGGAACGTGACGTTACTATGCCTCCAAGCGAGATGATAGCCACCTCGGACGTGCCGCCGCCGATATCGACGATCATACTACCCATAGGATCAGCCACGGGAAGTCCTGCGCCAATCGCAGCCGCCATAGGCTCCTCTATTATGGACACGCGCTTTGCGCCCGCCTGCTGTGCCGCTTCCTTAACGGCGCGGCGCTCTACCTCGGTAACGCCGGACGGTATGCAGATGATAACACGGGCGCCGCCCTTGCCCTTTAACGTTTTCTTGATGAACTGCCCGAGCATTATGCTTGTCATATCGAAATCGGCGATAACGCCGTCCTTAAGCGGTCTTACGGCAACTATGGAACCTGGGGTACGTCCGATGACGTCCTTTGCCTCTTGTCCTACATAGCGCACTTGACCTGCCTTTTTATCGACCGCCACCACAGAAGGCTCACGGATGACTATCCCCTTGCCCCTCATATAGACCAGCGTATTTGCCGTACCCAAGTCAACACCGATATCTTTGCTCATTCCAAACATTATTTGATTCCTCCGAACAACGAAAATTAGATATATAAAGTAAAATATTTTTACACATTCTATACCAACTTAAATTATAACATTACTTTT
>DKXD01000215.1:3561-5174 GCA_002492075.1 Ruminococcaceae bacterium UBA7135 | reverse complement strand
TTTTATGTTATAATGAAAGAGGATATTTTGAAAAGCCGTTTTTTAGGTTTTTTCGATACATTTTGTATAATTTTGTCGCAAAATAACAGGAGGTTGTTTGGTATGACTTCAAGAAGAATAAAATGGCTCTCCCTGATTTTGGCAGCCGTCATGACATTGAGTTTTTCCGGCTGCTCCAAAGGCACGGGCGACGATTCGTCATCGGAATCGAGCGACGCAAGCGGAAGCGAAGATGATAAGATCAAGGAGCACAAGATAGGTTACATCTTCCGTGAAAGCGCGGAGACCGACAGCTTCGCCTCACAGCTGCTTGAACAGAGCATAAGAGCGTCCAATCGTTCCGGCATGGACATCTGCTATATCGAAAACGTTTCTCTCACCGACTTTGAAAACGCGGTGAAGAAGCTGTCGGACGCGGGCTGCACAGATATAGTTGCATGCAGTCCAGCTTATGCGAACCTTGTGCAATCCGTGGCACAAAAATATCTCGACCTGAGCTTCACAAGCTTCGGCGATTTGAACGGCGGGTTCAACATCAGCGGGTATGCCGAGCTGCCATATCAGGGGGCTTATGTTGCGGGTTTCGCGGCGGAATTCAACTCCCCGGCTAAAAAGATAGGCGTTGTAGTCGACCCGGGACTTTACGGCGCAGTTGCGACAGTCAATGCGGTAGAGCTTGGCGCACAGCTCAACCCCGACGGCGGAGCGACCGTTTACGCTGCCGCGGCAGAGCTTGACGGCGAGATCGAGAACGCGGTTGATGCGCTGCTTGAAAAGGGCTGCGACGTGATCGTATGTTACACAAACTCCAAGCACTCGGCGGATTATTGCGAGGCAAAGGGCGTCAAATTTATCGGCTGCCTCGATTACAGCGACAGCGAAAGCGAGTACTCCAATATGCTGATGTATTTCTATTGCCTGCGCGACAGCTATTTCCTTGCTCAGTTCAAGGCTATGAAAATGGGAACGTGGGAGCTGTCTACTTATCTCGGCGATATAAGTAACGGCATCGTTCAGATTTCCCCCGTTACGGAAAGTGTTGCCAAGGACGGCACGCAGAAGCTCATCGACGCGCTGGTGCCGCACCTCACGGACGGATCGGCGAAGGTGTTCAGAGGACCGCTCAAAGATACCGCAGGCAACGTAAAATATCTCGAAACGGATACTATGACCGACCACGAAGTCGAAAATATGAGCTGGTACGTTCAAGGCGTTGAGGTGATCGGCAACTTCCGCGAGCCGCAAACAAATATTCCGCCAAACGATCTTGAGATCAAAGAGTGATATCAGCGCTTGTTGATTCGACAATTTTGTTTACGCATAGTAAAATCTCGCGTTTTTTCGCCAAATCGTATAACAAATAAGCATATTTTTACACGCCGAAGCGGCTTTCCGTTTCGGCGTGTATTCGTGTATTACTAATTTAAAAAGCAGACACTTGTTTTCTCTCCCCCGCCCCGCGGGGGAGAGAACGATATCATAATGCTCTTTTCGGCGCGGCAAACGAACCGCCCAACTCTTATCGAAAGCGTTCACACAAACGCTCCGTTAAGCTCTCCCAAAAGATTTTCAACATCGGTGTTTATCAGCAGATAATATATCATCATATAAAC
>DKXD01000215.1:0-3273 GCA_002492075.1 Ruminococcaceae bacterium UBA7135 | reverse complement strand
AATATATCATCATATAAACGGCGGGCGTGGAAAGAAATATCACGCACCACTCCGAAAAGCGCGTCGGGCGTATCTTGTAGAAATAAAGCAGCGTTGCCGCGGAAGAGATCGCCATAATAACGATCCTCCCGCCCTTGGGAAGAACGACGAACTCCTCCGTTACGGAAACGGCGGCGATAGTACACAGAAAAATGATAAGTCGCGGAAGAAAATAGTCCCGCGTCTCTATTTTCAAAGAATAAGTCAATATTATAGGCAAAACGCCGCCCAGAACGATCGCCGCAATGTACACCCACACAAACATCAGTCCTGAACCGGGTCCCATTCCATTCAGTGAAAACCGCAGGAATTTATACGCTGAGTAAACAATGATGACTATAGGAAACGCGAGCGAACCCGCAGAAGCTCTGTAGCGCATTTTCACTTTATCTCCCAGATGAACGTCGCGCTGTCGCTTGATTTGATGTCCTCAGGCACAAACTCGGGCATAGCCGCGGCGGGGGCAGCGTCCATACAGCGCAGCTGCTTTGAATAAACGCTCGGGGAGTGTATGGAAATGTCGTTCCAGCTGTAGTCTATGTTCACAAGCTCGCCGAGCGTTACCCCCGACGCCGCGCAGAGAACTTCCGCCTTCTTGCGGGCGTTCTCGGTCGCGGACTTCAACAGCTGTGCGCTCACCTTTTCGGGGTTTTTCACCGTGAACGCTATGGACTGCTCCGCATTTGCGCCGCTGTTCGAGATAGCGGTAAGCGTTTCGGCAAGGCGCTTGTTATCAAAGTCCAGCGAGAGCTTCAAATCATAATCGCAAACATATCCCGCGAACTTCTGCTTATAGTCGCCGTTCACTGCGCGATGGTTCTCGTAATTCGTCCGCGCATTGAACGACAGAGTTTTCAAATCTTCTTTCGCAAAGCCTACCGTTGTGATCGCCGTTTGCAGCTTTTCAATGCGCTCGTTTGCGCCGTTTATCGCGCCGATGTACTCCGCGTTCTTCTCGGTTATGCTAAGCGAAATGACGATGAGGTCGGGCTTTGTTGAGGCGGTGCCCACGCCCTTTACTGTGATGGTTCTCATAACGATCTATCCTTTCTTGATACCAATTATTCATTAAAAGCAGAAATATTATCTTGTTTACTCTCCCCCGCTTCGAGGGGGAGAGTAATAAATTTTATACTTTTTATTACAGTATTCCCCCGCCAAAGTTCAAGGCGGGGGAAAATTTGTTATTTATCCCAGAACAGACAGCAGCACACCCGCCGCGACTGCCGAGCCGATAACTCCGGCAACGTTCGGTCCCATAGCGTGCATAAGCAGGAAGTTCGAGGGATTGGTCTGCGCACCGACCTTTTGCGAAACGCGCGCCGCCATGGGAACAGCGGAAACGCCCGCCGAGCCGATAAGCGGATTTATCTTGTGACCCGAGATGACGTACATCAGCTTGCCGAGCAATACGCCGCACGCCGTACCAACGCAGAACGCGATAAGTCCGAGCACGATAATGAATATCGTTTTCCAGCTGAGGAAGTTGCTCGCAACGGCAGTCGCGCCGACCGTAACGCCGAGGAATATCGTAATAATATTCATCAGCTCGTTCTGAGCGGTCTTAACAAGTCTGTCGCACACGCCCGATTCCTTCATAAGGTTGCCGAACATCAGAATTCCGACAAGCGGAGCGGCGCTTGGAACGATAAGCGAAACGATAACAGTAACGGCAATAGGGAACACGACCTTTTCGATCTTCGATACCTCGCGGAGCTGTCCCATTTTTACTGAGCGCTCCTTTTCGGTGGTGAGCAGCTTCATAATGGGCGGCTGAATTACCGGCACAAGCGCCATATATGAGTACGCCGCGACCGCAATGGAGCCGAGCAGCTGAGGAGCGAGCTTTGAGGTGAGGTAAATAGCCGTAGGACCGTCCGCGCCGCCTATAATAGCAATAGACGCAGCCTCTTTAAGAGTAAATCCTCCTCCGAGACCCGTGAAGTTCAACAGGCAAGCGCCAAGGAACGTGAAGAAGATACCTCCCTGCGCCGCCGCGCCCAAAAGAAAGCTCTTGGGGTTTGCGATAAGCGGACCGAAGTCGGTCATAGAGCCGATGCCGAGGAAGATAAGCGGCGGATAGATCTGCAACTTAACGCCCAGATACAGCATATCAAGCAAGCCGCCGTCGTGCAGGACCTTGCCGTAATCCAGCGAGGTCTCTTTAACGAAGTTTACCGCCGCCCCCGTGAATGTCTCCGCGTCGGCATACTGCGGCGCGAAATACGGGTTAGTTGCGGGATCCCACAACTCCGGGTGGTAAAGATCGGTAAACGGCAGGTTCGTCAGCAGCATACCGAACGCTATCGGCAGCATCAGCAGAGGTTCGTACTGTTTCTTGATAGCCAGATAAAACAAAACGAACGACAGCAGGATCATTATAATGTTTCTGAAATCCAGACCCCTGAATCCCGCCGATTCAAACAGTCCGGAAAAAGTACTAGAAAATATTTCCATTTTGCGGTATTCCTTTCTTTAGAATTGGCGCATATTGCCGCCCAAGCCCGCCATGCTCCACGAAGAACGCGTGTGCGAGCCTTTATCGATGCGGCGTTTCACGTTTCTGATAGTGAAATCGCCGTTGCCCTCATAAGCCGCTATTGCCGCGCTTATAACGGCGATAAGCTCTTCCTCGTCGTCCCCCTCGGACGCGCTCTCAACGACTGCGGCTTCAACAGCGGGAGCGGGGGCTTCGGCTTTTGCGGCGTCCGCGGACGCTTTTTTCTCTGCCTTTGCCTTGTCGATCGCTTTGAAGATCGTACCCATAAGCCAGAAGAAGAAAATCAAAATTGCCAGAATAAGGAAAACCACCAATATACCGGTAAGCGCCAATATCCCGACAGAACCCCAATAATCCTTGTCGGCAAGCTGCGCGGCGGCATCGGGGAGCTTTTGAAGTCTCTCTATCGCGCCCTCATCGGCAATCGCGCACTCATCGACAGCCGAAGCTGCTTCCGACAACATCATCAACGCTGTGTTCATCTATCCTATCTCCTTTTTCAACTCGAAGTTTCGAGAATTATTTCCAAAATCAAAATTATTATACAATATTTTCACGAAAATTTCAACCGCTTTTTTGAAAATTCTGTGACGAAGTTTAAGAGCTTTTTTCGGCACTTTGCACAAAAAACGCTGAGCGGCTTTGACAACGCGCGAAAAAATTATAGTTTAGCTTACAGCAACATTTGAAAAACAGCAACGTTGTGGCATCGCATAAAATTTGCGAAAGCGAGT
>DKXD01000114.1 GCA_002492075.1 Ruminococcaceae bacterium UBA7135 | reverse complement strand
AATTTTTAATATACATTTACAAAAAAGCGGTAGGACATATAATGTAACTTCCATGTAACAAGCTCGGGAAAATGGCAGTTTTATACCATAACTAATGGCTTTTTCGATTTGACAATCCCAAAAGTCTGTGTTATAATATCCACAAGCAAAAGGTGGGTGCTTATACTGATTACCAATAAAAAGAGCACAAAAATTACTTTCTTCCTCGCTTCGCGGGTGAGAGAAAATAAGATAGTGTGCCTGCTTTTAACGGAAGATCAGTAATAAAATAAACTTAGGAGGATACGAAAATATTAAAGGAAAAAGCGATCATTGATCTTGAGGAAAGACTTGCTGACGCTGCAATGCTTTATCCTGACGATGGCATACCTTATAGCATAATACATATTGCAATTCACCAAAAGAGCCGATCACGTTTGAGATCGGCTCTTATTCGTTCTATTGCGCCGCTCGCACGGGAAACGACCTTGATATTGTTCTGCATCGTCTTTTGCTGTTAACAGCTTTATACGAACAACTTTTTTTTGCAATGACTAAAAATTTTGAAAAAACACTTGTAAATTTTTAAAATATGGTGTAAAATATAAACAACTACATTATGGGCACCTCTAAAAAACTTGTTTGAGGCAAAATCGGCAGGGCACGCCGTCTGCGTCGTCAAACCACCTCGCAAGGCATACAGCCTTGCTTCGTCGGCTTTCCCAGCAGTCGACGCACCCTACCGATTTTCCCTTCTCAAACCGGTTTTTAGAGATACCCTTATTTAATTGTGCTTCGGAGGACGTTATGGAAAACAGCCAATTAAAATTTATGAAAGCATTAAGGGAGAATTCGGATGATTTCTTCCTTGATTTCGTGGAACAAATGCCCGGAGGCTTTTTTGCATACCGCGCCGATGAAAGCGAGGAGATACTTCACCTCAACAAAGCCGCCCTTAAAATATTCGGCTGTAATACCTTACAGGAATTTGTCGAGCTTACGGGGAATACGTTTCGCGGAATGGTTCACCCCGACGACATAGATAACGTAGAAAAAAGCATTATCGAGCAAATAACCAACAACGCCGAAAAAACAGATTACGTCGAATACCGCATAAAGCAAAAGGACGGCTCCACACGCTGGATCGCCGACTATGGGCGCTTTACGAACACCGAATCGTTCGGGGACGTTTTTTACGTCTTTATCGCCGACAGCACCGAGCGTATGGTAAAGCGCATGGAGCGCCTTGAAAACGCGAACAAGGCTCTGCTGCAAATATCCGTAAGGGAAAGCCAATACCGCAAGGCGATACTGCACGACGCGCTGTTTTTTTATGAGGTAAACCTATCCGAAAACAGATTTATTACGGCTGTCACTCAAAATGGGGAAAACAACATCTTCCTCATTTCCGACATAATACGCTTGAAAGGGAATTTTGAGGAAACAAGTTACACGGATTTTATCGCGGCGAGTAAGGAGCTTGTACCGCTCGACGACCGTCACGATTATTTGGAGTTTTTCGATCTCGAACGGCTGATGAAATGCTGCGAAAAAGGCGAGCTTGAACAGGTTTACGAAAGACGCGTCGACGATAAGTTTGAAAAAAGTCATTTGCTGCACTACGTCGTCCTGCTTGGAAAAAGCGCCGCGGAAGGCACGGTAGGTGCGCTTATCATCGTAAAGGACGTTACGGAACAGGCGGATCGCCGCAAGTTTTTAAGCGATACGCTCCGCCAGGCGCAGACCGCGGCAATCGCCAAGAACACGTTTCTCGCAAATATGTCGCATGATATAAAAACACCGCTCAACGCCATTCTGGGCTTTGCCGACCTTATAAAGGATCATGTCGACGACCGCGAAAAAACCAAGGAATACATCGAAAAGATCCGCATTTCGGGAGATCAGCTGCTGACCATCGTAAGCGAGGCACTGGAAGTCACGCGAATGGAATCGGGAAAGGCGGCGCTTGCGGAGATAGAGGGCAGTCTTGACAAAATGATCGACGAGATCGAAAAGTCAATTATGCCCCAAATAACCGCAAAAAATCTGCACTTTGAAATTGACAGAGCCGGTATCGCGCACCCCAACGTGCTTGCGGATTTTACCCGCTTGACCGAGGTTTTTGTGCAGCTTCTGGACAACGCGGCAAAGTACACCGAAAACGGCGGGCACGTAAGCTTTAAAGCCGAGGAACAGCTGCACGGCGCCGGCTACGGGAAATATGTTTTCACCGTGGAGGATACGGGCAGCGGCATTTCCGAGGAGTTTATGGAACACCTGTTCGAGCCGTTCGCAAGGGAAAACAACACCACTAAAAGCGGAATTCTTGGCAGCGGACTTGGAATGACAGTGGTGAAAAATATCCTTGATCTTATGGGCGGCAAAATATCCGTGAAAAGCCGTCCTAACGAGGGCAGCCGATTTACCGTGACGGTAACGTTAAAGCAGCTTGAAAACAGCGAAAACCGCTCCGCCGCAAAGCCGAAAAAACCCGTGACACTTGAGGGTCTGCGTATATTGCTTGTGGAAGACAACGAGATAAACTGCGAGATCGCAAAGGAGCTTCTCTGCGCGGAGGGCTTTGTCGTTGAGACCGCGTCTGACGGAGATATCGCTGTGGAAATGGTACGCGCCGCCGACGAGAGGTATTACGACGTGATACTGATGGATATACAAATGCCGCGTATGAACGGCTATGACGCTACCCGCGCGATCCGCGCGCTTGGGGGAGCAAACGAGGATATTCCGATAATCGCGCTTTCCGCCAATACATACGCCGAGGACAAAAAGAAGTCTATCGAATCGGGTATGGACGCCCACGCGCCCAAACCCCTCAATATGGACAATTTGCTGTCGCTTATCGCGGACGTTCTCGACAGCAGATCATAATATACGTATAAAAACATATCCCCGTCAAAAGACGGGGATAACTTCATTAACACATCACAGGGGCAATTCTCCGCGAGCCGCTTTGTTAAAGTCCTCGATAAGCTTCGGTCTCTGCGACCTGAACTGCGTATTGGTCTGTTCCACACGCTTTGCAAGCTCCGTCTGCCACTCGGCTGCTTCATCGGTCTTTCCGAGCTTTACAAGCTCGTACAGCAGCATTATGTCAATGTCGATCATAGAACTCAAGCAGCGTTCATAGTCGCGGCTGTTAATAAACGCCACGGTCTGTTCGAAAGCGCGTTTCACCCGCCCCGCCGCGCAGTCGATATACAGAAGCGGCAAGATGACTATGTTGCTTATCCCGTTATACATCGGAGATCTTCTCGCCGCTTTCAGATCGCCCTCAAACCGCCGCCACGTTTCCTCGGCGAGCGCAACGTTGCCAAGTTTTAGGGCACACATCACATAAATGAAAAAGTACCCTATGCGTTCGTTTATACGCGCGTTTGGCGGAACGGCTATTGAGTTCAGATAGTTCAGCGCGGTCTGCGGCTGACCTATACGCTCGAATATTTCGGCATACGCCACGGCGTTTTGCAGCAAAAACGGCTTATTGATTATCTTCGTCTGCTCGAAGGCTTTGAGATACTCCACGCAAAAGCCCTTTTCATCGAGTATCTTGTAAAGCTCAAAGTCCTTTAAGGCAACGACCAGCGACCCGATAAGCAGCCACAGCAAATTAAACGCTGCGCCGCACATTGCACCGACTGCCATACGAACGCCGATAGACATTTGAGAATCGTCCGTGCGGAACGGGATAGCCCAGACTGCGATTATCAAAATCCACACCCACGGTCTCATACCGCGAAAACAGCTTTTAAGGCAAAATCCGTAACGTCTTGCGAAAAATCTCATACAACTATCTTAAAGCTGCTCGGCAATGCCGTAGATCAGCTTTTCGGTCTTTTCCCAGCCAAGGCACGGGTCGGTGATGGACTTGCCGTAGGTGCCCTCCTCTATCTTCTGAGCGCCGTCCTCGATATAGCTCTCTATCATAAGCCCCTTTACAATGTTGCGTATCTCCTTGGAATGGCGCATAGAGTGCAGCACCTCGTTTGATATCCTTATCTGTTCGAGGAACTGCTTGCCGCTGTTGGAATGGTTGGTGTCCACGATTATCGACGGATATTGCAGACCCTTTTCCATATACAGATCATAGCAGAGCTTCAGATCCTCGTAGTGATAATTCGGAAGCGTCTGACCGTGCTTGTTCTGTGCGCCGCGCAAGATAGCGTGTGCATGCGGGTTGCCGTCGGACACGACCTCCCAGCCGCGGTAAATAAACGTATGCGATGCCTGCGCCGCCTGTATCGAGTTGAACATTACCGACAAAGTTCCCGAAGTGGGGTTCTTCATTCCCACAGGACACTCCATACCGCTTGCAACAAGGCGGTGGTGCTGATCCTCAACGGAACGCGCTCCGACTGCCACATACGACAGCAAATCGCTTAAATAACGATAGTTTTCGGGATAAAGCATTTCGTCGGCGCAGGTGAGATGCGTCTCCGCGATAGCGCGGGTGTGCAGCTTTCTCACCTCGATTATGCCTTGCAGCATATCCTCTTTCTTAGTGGGATCGGGCTGATGAATAAGCCCCTTATAACCCGTGCCGTTGGTACGCGGCTTTCCTGTATATATTCTCGGAATTATAAGTATTCTGTCCGCTACTTTCTCCTGCACCTTCGCGAGGCGGTTTACGTAGTCCATAACGGAGCTTTCGTTATCCGCCGAACACGGACCTATGATAAGCAAAAACTTATCCGATTTTCCCTCGAACACGTCCGCGATCTTCTTATCACGAGCCGCCTTAACTTCCTTTATCTCATCGGTAAGGGGGTACATTTCCTTTATCTCTTTCGGGATCGGCAATTTTCTGTTAAACGTCATTGACATAGCTATTATCTCCAATACTTTAATGATATAAAGAGCAAAAGCAAGAGTTGCTCCAAACAAATATATTATATCACATCTTTTCCGAAATGTCAACACCCGAATTATCACACTATTTTCCCATTATAAACTTGCATATTATTTTTTCTCGCCCCCGCTCTGCGGGGGTGAGAAGTCTTTATCGCGAGCGAACATTCGCGACTTGTATCTCGCTCCCGCTCCACGAGAGAGAGAACGACAGCATTTTTAACGCAAGTTCTCCCCCTCCGCAATGCGGGAGAGCAGAGAATAGATCCGGTCTTTAGTATCACACAAAAACGGTATAACAAATCGCTCCCCCGCAAAGCGGGAGAGCGAATGAAAAACGCACTTTTATGCAAACACCGCCATAACACCCAATCACGGGCGCTCGTCTATCGGTATGTACTTCTTGTTGTTGCTTATCGCCTTGTAAGCGGGGCGGATAATGCGCTTGCCGTTTATCATCTCTTCCATTCTGTGCGCGCACCAGCCCGCCATTCTCGCGCATGCAAACAGCGCCGTATACATCTCCACGGGTATCTTCAGCATTTTGTAAACCAAGCCCGAATACATATCCACATTGGCGCATATATTTTTTATATCCCCGCGTTCCTGAACAAACACTTTGGGAGTAAGCCGCTCTATGGAGTTCAGCAGCTTGAACTCACGCTCAAAATCCGTGCCCTTGGCAAGCTTCATCGCGTTGTCTTTCAAAATAACGGCTCTGGGGTCTGACAGCGTGTAGACCGCGTGACCCATACCGTAGATAAGTCCCGATCTGTCGGCAGCCTCCTTGCGGAGTATTTTTACAAGAAACGCGGACACTTCATCGTCGTCATCCCAGTCCTTAACGCCCGTCTTGACGTATTCAAGCATTTCCATAACCTTGATGTTCGCGCCGCCGTGACGCGGCCCTTTCAGCGAACCTATCGCCGCCGCGTATGCGGAATACGCATCCGTGCCCGAGCTTGACACCGTGCGGCATGTAAACGTGGAGTTATTACCGCCGCCGTGCTCCGCGTGGAGCATAAGGCACAGGTCGAGCAGCTTTGCCTCGTCCTGAGTATAGGCGCGGTCGTCACGCAGGGTGGAAAGAATACTCTCGGCAAGACTCTCGTCCTTGTTTATCTGGTGCATTACCATGGAATCGTTGTTGTAGAAACGGCGCAGCGCCTGATACGAATCCACCATAATAGCCGGGAGCTTCGATATTACCGAAATAGCCTTCAGCATCTCGCTCTCCGCGGACTTGTCCTCGGGAGCGCTGTCATAGCTGTACAGAGTAAGCACTGCCTGCTGCATTTTGTTCATGATATTCGGCGAGGGATTACGCATTATAACGTCCTCGCTGAAATAGCGCGGAAGCTCGCGGTACTCGGCGATAAGCCGCGCGAAGCTCGAAAGCTCGCGCTCGTTCGGAAGAACGCCGAAAAGCAGGAGGTACGCCACCTCCTCGTAACCGAAACGGCGGTCGTTCAGCGCGCCGCTTACAAGGTCGGCAACGTTGTAGCCGCGGTAGATAAGCTCGCCCTCTATCGGCTTCTTCTCTCCCTCAGACATAACATATCCGTGAACACAGCAAACATTCGTAATTCCCGCCACAACGCCCGAACCGTCGGAATTGCGCAGTCCGCGCTTTACGCCGTACTTGCTGTAAAGCGCCGAATCGATAACGCTGTTTTTACAGAAATCCTCGCACATATGGTGCAGTCTGTCGGTAGACTTCAGCTGCTCCAATTTATCCATAATTACACACCCTTTTGACAATTTACGTTGTACAGTTGAAAGTTGTTTTTTCAAAACTGTGCATTATATTTTATTGATTATCTCACTTTATATCCATTATACATCATTTAGATTTTAAAGTCAATAGGGATTTTGAATAATCACGCTTAAATTATTTCATAATGCACAGTTGTGAATTAAATCGAAGCAACAAACAGACCAAACAAAATTATACTTTATCGTTGAACAAAACAAAAACGGTTCATGATTTTTCAAGTAAGGAGCGAAAATGCCTAAAAAACTAACGATCGTATCAGCGGTATCGCTGGTGCTGCTTATCGGGGTGATCGCGCTTGCGGTCAAACTCAGCGAAAAAAAGACCCCTTCCGGCGTTCCCGCAAGGATAAGCGTTTACGACAAAAACGCGGGAACGATATTCACGCCGACCTACGAGGACTTTCTTGCGGGGTGTGTAGAGGGTCTGCTGATAAAAGGCGTGGATTTTGAACCGGAAGCGCTTAAAGCGATAGCGGCAGCCGAAAACACGCGAATAAAGTACTTTCTGAAAATAAAAAGCGGATTTGAAAACCTCGGCGCCGATCTTTCGGTAAACGAATATATTCCCTATTCTCCCAAAGAGCCGAGCGAGGCGGCAAAGGCAGCCGCCAAAGACGCGCTTAAGTTGGAGCTTACGTTTGACGGCGAGCCGTTCAACGCGCCGATTTGCAAAATTTCCACGGGAAGGACCGACGATTGTCCTCCGTATTCGCCGTCCATAGGACTTCCGTGCGACGTTGACGCGCCGTATTACTCGGGCAGCACGGCGGCGACCGTTGAGGAAGTAAGCGCCGCTCTGGGCGGCACGAATATGGCATTCGACGGCACGGAATGGTTCCACGACCCCGTTTACGGCGACAACGGAACGCTGCTGTTCATCGCGTTCGGAAATGAAAAAATAAGCGGAGAAACGCTGCGCACGGCGCTCGGCTTGCGAAGCACGGCAATTTCAACGGAATATACCGAAGACAAGTTTATGTTCAGATGCCAAGGCTGGGGCGACAACCGCGGAATGAGCGTTTACGCCGCGAACTATCTCGCTCAACACGGCAAAACGGCAGAGGAGATACTGGATATATTCTACCCGGACGCAAAGCTGAAAGCAGCTAAATAGCGCCAGGATCACACAAAAGCCTGTTCGCGTCAATAACGAACAGGCTTTGAACGTTCCTTCCCGGCTTCGCGGGGGAAAGCAAACAAATTTTGTACTTTTTCCAATTACTCGCCCCAGCTTACATCGGCAAGATCGCTGCTCAACATAAGCGGCGCCATTTTTGATGCGAAATCGACCGCGCTTTTAATGTTCCATTGGTCTATGCTGTAAACGAACAACGCAGCGCCGCAAATCAAAGAGCGCATATACTCTTCCCAGCTTGAAAAAGCGTCCGCCGCCATTTCCGATAATGAACTCATACATCTGTTGTACTCGTCCTCTTTAAGGATACCGCAGCGGTAAGCGTGACGCACATAACCTATCTTCTCATTGATATCCCACGCGAGTACACCGCCGCGCGGAAGGTACTCGACAAACTGATCCACAAACATAACCGTATTTCCGAACGCAAATTTTCCGCCTTCGTTAAGCTCGTTGATATCGAAGTTCGGCTTGCCTGCCAAAAACGCCGCAGAGTCCACCGCCATTCTTGCAAGATTGCAGCCCCTGTATGTCTGAATATGCTCAAAAAAGCTCTCCGTGTCTGTAATATCGAAAAAAACACTGAACCACTTTAGTGTTTTTTCCTTATCCTCGCCTTCCAGCCGCGCCGAATAATCGCCGAAGCCCATGGCGCGCTCAAAATCGGGGAGTTTTCGTATCGAGGAAAAAAATCCCAGACGCGTCCGAAACTCCTCCGCGCTAAGCTTGCGCTTCACAGAGTTTTCGGCGCAGCGCCGTTTTATATCATTGAATAACTTTTTGCACAACTCATGCAGCTTTGCGAGATCCTCCCTGATTTCCTCTTCGCAGTCCGCGATATCGCTTTCGATATCGATAGACTTGGCATACTCGGGGTCGTGCTTCAAAACGTCCGAAAAAAAACTATGCGCCATAACGCTCATACCCGTTGCGGAATACTTATATCCGCGCTGATAGCAATACCGCGCCTTGTCATTGGGAGTTTCACAAAGCTCCTCCACCTCGTCAAGCTCATTATCCGCCTTTTCAAAATCGTGTTGATTGTTATACGCGCATATAAGCAAAAAACGAAGCTTGTTGCTCCACTTTTCACGCGGTATCGAGGTTATTTTTGATACGACCGCGGCGTATTCCTCATTGTCGATCTGCTCGTTAAGCGTATCGAATATCGAGTCATTATCGGCTATTTTGCCGTTTTTGTCCTCTTTAAATTTTATGTTCATAGTATTTCCTTTCAAAAATGCCGTTTTCTGCTGAATTTTCATTAAAAGCAGACACATTACTTTGTTGGCGTCTCATTAAATTATACCAAATCCAAGCGACAAATTATATAGACAAACCGCACAAAACAGCCAAGACCTATTTGTGCATTTTTAACATTGACATTACTATTACAAGGTGTTAAAATATACTATAATTATTGATACTTCGATTAAATATTTTCAAAATATCATTGTTTCCGCCGCAGGTAGGAAAACAACAAAAAAGGAAACATTTTATTGACGAAGCAATAACAGATTACCTTATGAAAGGACGGTGTACATAATGGGTACGTTATCATTGGTTTTATCGGGTCTTGGAATAGTCGCGATGATGTTTCATTACACTACTCACAACATAATTCTGGGTGTGGTCTGCACCATACTTCTCGCCGGAGCGTTCGCTATCGGAACTGTTGTAATGAAAAAAAGAGAAAAAGAGGGCGACTTTGTCTCGAATATGTATAACTTTGCAATGCTCGGTCACGGCTCTGCGGGAGTTGTCCTCGTAGTTGGCGCGGTTATGTGCGTTATCGCTAACATTATGAAAAAGCCGCTGTAAACCCGATACCTCTACAATTTTCCAAATAATAATGAAAGCGCAGACCAAATACCGTCTGCGCTCTTATTATCTCAATTTATGCTTACATTGTTTGCCAGCCACGAAAACAGATCTAACACAAATTTGGGAGTATTTGGCAGCCGCGACATCACCGCCGCTCGGAACTCCTCGGCGGAAACAGCGCTGCCAAAGACGATATCGCCCGTTGACGATTCCACATCGCCCACGGCCACAACTCCGTGAGCCGTTCCGCCAATGGCGATGCTTCCCGAGGCGTAACCTCCGAACGCGTATTCGCCTATGGAAACGCCGCCGAAGGTCAACCACCCAAAGGCAACTCCCCCAAGTGAAAAAACGCCTACCGAAACGCCGCCCAGCGCAAAAATACCCGCCGCTATCATTCCGGTGGCGGCTATTCCCATCGCCAGAGTACCCCACACCAAAGCGCCGAGCGAAAGAACGCCTATCGAAACGACCCCTATTGAAAACAGTCCGATCGAAATAACTCCGCGCGCCCGCAGTCCTATTGCAACAAAGCCTTTAGCAACGCCATGGCGCGTAATATGCACCAGCGGCATTCCGCACAATGTTCTTTCACTTTTGTACTCGCCGTTTACAAAACGCCGCTTACCGCCTGTTTTCGGAATATCGGAAAACAGTTCGGCCTTTTGCTCAAACGCCGAGCCGCCATTGATAAGCTCGTCTGCCGAAACCCCAAACAGCTTGCTCATCGCCGCAAGTTTTTCCATTTCCGGGGTAGTCGCGCCCAACTCCCACTTTGATACGGTCTGACGCGTCACTCCCAAACGCTCTCCCAGATCCTCCTGAGACCAGCCGCGGGATTTCCGCAGTTCGGTCAATTTTTCCGCAAAATCCATAATATTACTCCTCGAAAAAGAAAATCGAAAGCCTTTCGTTATTTTTATTGTACCACAAGCACCTTAAAATGTCTACCAATTTCAGCTTGAACTTTGTCAACTAAACTTAACATCGGCTTTGCAATGCGGTTTGTAAACAAAAAGCGAAAAAAAGACCACACTGTTTTTAAGTATTTTGCGTTTTATTTTCCATAGAATATGAAAGCGTCATCAAGCTGTCGGTGAGGTGAACGTTCTCCACGGTGGCATTTGGAAACTCGCCCTGAATATCATAGTGCGAAAAGTTCCAGAACACGTTCACGCCGTGATCCGTAAGCAATTTTACCGTATCCTCGGCGCTCTCGCGCGGTATGCACAGCACCGCCATTTCGGGCTTGTTTTCAAGGCAGAACCCGCCGAGAACATTGGTGGAACATATCTTCAAACCCGCAATGCTTTGTCCAAGCAGCGACTCATCGCGGTCGAATATGCCCACCAGCCTGCATCCGTACTGCGAAAAATCGATATGCGACGCTATCGCTCTGCCAAGATTGCCCGCGCCAATAAGTATCACGCTGCGTTCTCTGTCAAGATTAAGTATCGCGCCTATCTCCGCGCGAAGCTCCGCAACGTTGTAGCCGTAACCCTGCTGTCCGAACCCGCCGAAGCAGTTCAGATCCTGACGTATCTGAGAAGCGGTCGAACGCATACGCTCCGCCAATTGACTTGAAGATATTTTTTCTATGCCCTCGTTCAGCAGCTCTTCCAAAAAACGGTAGTACCGCGGCAATCGCCGTATAACCGACTTTGATATGTTTTTATCCATTTTCCTCTCCTAAAATTTCTCCCCCCTCTCGGGGGGAGAAACAATATT
>DKXD01000008.1:13011-31122 GCA_002492075.1 Ruminococcaceae bacterium UBA7135 | reverse complement strand
GATAAGGGAGCAAAATCCCTGCCAAATCCCCAAAATCCATTTTCAAACATATATCCATAATTTGCTTCTCCATGCCTGACAAGATAAAACAATGCCATCTTATGAATCCTCCCACATGAATCCCGATTTGACAAGCAAATTTTTATTCCGATCCATACCCTACAACAATAAACTCCACTGTAGTAACACTGCCCAAATCTGGTGCGTCTGCCAGTTCCGCCATACCCGCATATGTAATTTATGCCGCTTTTCCCTGCGCAACAAACAGGAAGTTATCAGTATCTTCCTTTGTAAACTTTCTTTGCTTCAGAGGTCCATTTTTTTACAAACGCTGTCTTCGCATTCGTATAAGCATCTCTGTTGTGTTCAAATTGCTTCCACAGCTGCAATTTCAGCGTCTCATATTCTTTAGCTATTTGTTTGTGTTCATTTAAGTAATCTCTAAAATACAATTCGTCATTATCTCCGGTATAACGAAGATGAATATGATAAACTTTGTCAGCAAATCCTTTTGCTGTATATCCACGATTAAATGATATTCTGTTCGCCGCCGTTGACATTCGAATAAATCCGTTGTCTTCAATCACCTTTGCAGTATTTTCAATATCAGAATCTTTTGATACTTCAATAAGCACATCAACAATATTCTTTGCCCATATTCCCGATATAGCTGTACTCCCAATATGACTGATCCTCTCAATCGGGCAATCGGATAATATGCTTTTTAAAGCACTTTCTATTTCGGAATAAAACAAATCCCACTTATCATCATGCGCAACAAGGAATATGGGGAATAAATCCCACAATTCTTCTAAAGACATCTGCGATAATTCTTTTTCCATTTTTAAAACCTCACCAATTCAATTTACCAACCTTCTGCTTTTAGTTTCTTTTACAACTGCGGGAAAACTCCACTGTAGTATCGCTGCCCAAATCTATCGCGTATGCCAATTTCGCCACAGGTGCATATTATTTTTCGCCTTTTAACATCGAATCATCAATAAGCACAATGATATTATACAGGATTTTTACGGATTTGTCAAGCATAAATCTTCACTGAAGTAACGCTTCTCAAATCAAAGGCATCTACCGGTTCGTAAATTTTTCGACTGTTTTATCCTTCCGACAAATTGGAATTTATCTATTTGATTTTGGATCGTTTTATTTCACTCACAAATAAGGCAATACCATAAAAGCCGCAAATTAAAAGAATAATATCTTCGTATACGTTAAAAATAATAGACCTTATTCCTGTCAGTCCCCAAGCGGTTAATAAAATAATAAGCAATTTGTTTTTTCTTTTGTACCCTGCATAAACAGTTATACTCAGACTAACAATCGGACATGGCATTATATGTGTTACCATTTGCGGAAAATTGTTTCCTAATACAACAGAAATTAGCGGGTATAGCAGATAAAGTGCCATCAATAGGATTTGAAAAGGGGTAAACTTTTCAAATATATCATTCTTGTTATGCCGGCTTTCATACAAAAATAAAATCCCGCAAAGCAAATATAGCGGTAAAGCAAAAAATTTTTGAATAGGCTCTGTTCCATACAATGCAAAAAATACAATGCCTATAAACAAATTAGCAATTCCCAACGCGAACTTTGCTGCCCAGTTTACTTTTTGTATATAAGATAATGTAATAGCCAAAATCACAAATATAAGCAATCCGATTTGGATGATTTTGGTCTGCTCATTATAATTGCCAATGACATTCCAAAACGCTTGTGCATTCATCCGTTTTCCCCACTAATCCCGGTTTGTCAAGAAGATCTATTTTTCAACATTCTACCACAGCATTAACTCCACTGTAATAACGCTGACGAAATCTATCGCGTCTGCCGGTTCCGTCACGGTCGCATATTTAATTTTTCGACGCTTTTTCTTTTGACCACTCAAGATAGCCGACGGCAGTTTTCAGATCCGAGCGATATTCTGAAATCTCCTCGTCCTTAAACAAGTGATCATCTTCGGAGATCTCAAGATATTTTTGAAAAAATCTTATATGACGTTCCGATAATATATATCCCGTGCGTTCGAGACAAATCAGCGTGATCACGGCGTTTGCCTTTTGGCAAGAGCCGATATCAGCGTCGCAAGAATGACAGCATTCAATACTTTCAAAACAAACCCGCTCAACAAATTGCTCCATAGTTTGATCGGCGAGTTCTTTAGCTTGATAGAGCATTGCAAAACAAAAAGCGGCTTGTTCAAATTTCAGTTCCGAGTAATTCATGATCTTTTCTCACAATCTTGCGGATAGCTCAAACTTTATTCGGTGCGCCTGCCGAACCTTTGCAGCCCCGCATTTACAATTATAGCAAATTCTCTCGGATTTGTCAAGCGAATTTTATGTGTTTCGGCGCGATGGCTTTAGCCGCTTTTAAGCCGCCGCGGATTTATTTCACGCTAAAAAAACGGCGTTTCACGAAAAACATATTGCTTTTTCCGCGCTGCACGTGCTATAATTATTACTGCAAGACATACGCGGCTTGAAATGCATATCAAACTTCAACGCCGCGCCGAGCTCGAAATTATACAAGGGTGAGAATATCAATGAACAAGAAAATTCTTTTGGTGGACGACGCCGCTTTTATGAGAATGCTTATCAAGGACGCTCTCGCGAAGAACGGGTATACCGATATTGTTGAAGCGGGAGACGGAGAAGCCGCGTGCGAGGTTTACGCGGCTGAAAAACCCGATCTGGTCATAATGGATATCACTATGCCAAAGAAAATGGGTATCGACGCTCTTAAAGACATCAAGGAAAGCGACCCTGCCGCAAAGGTGATAATGTGTTCGGCAATGGGGCAGGATCTCATCGTTTCCGACGCCATAAAGCTGGGCGCTTTGGACTTTGTTGTAAAGCCGTTCAGAGCGGACAGGATCGTCCGAGCTGTAAAAAAGTTTCTTAACTGATTTTATCAGTGCGCGTGATTTAAGACAATACCGCACGATTACCGACTAACGTTTTTGCCATCGATAATCGTGCGGTATTTCCTTTAGTTTTGAGTCTTAAAAAAGTAATTCTGAACGAATTCCTGCACCGCGGCAAACTGATTTTTGGGTATAGGTATGCGGCGATTGCCCGACATAAGCAGATCATAACACACTATGCCCACCAGATAATCAAGATTTGCTATATAAGAGCGGTGCGGCATAAAAAACCTGTCATACCCTCTTAGCAGCTCAAACAGCTCCGACAGCGTGGCGGGAGTTTCCAGCACGCTGTTATCCGACAGAGTTATCTCCCGCGTGTGATTGAAGCTTTCGATCATCATGATCTTACTCAGAGTTATTCTTCGCAGACCGTCTTTGGTCTTCAGCGTGATCGTTTCGTTTTTCTCACGCGTTATCTTTTGAACTGCTCTTAATATCGTTTTGTCAAAATCTTCCATGCTTACCGGTTTAATCATATAGCCGCTCGCAAACACCGAAAACGCGTCTACGGCGTATTCGGGCGAAACGGTCAGGAACACGATCTCCGCGGGATCATCTCTGGAGCGAAGCGTTTCCGCAAACCGTATTCCCGTCATTTCCGACATGATAACGTCCAAAATATACAAATCGAAACCGCCGCCGCTTTCAATTCGCTCCAACAATTCCTCGGCGGAACTGAACGTACTGAAGCGCATAGGAATATCATCATGCGCCAAAGCAAACTGCTCCGCAAGCCCATTCAGCTTTTCAATATCCTCACGGTTATCGTCGCACAAAGCTACCTCTATCACACGCTCACCTCGCGATCTCTTCCGTTATTTTGCTTGGAATGAAAAATTCGGGACTTCCGACCGATCCCGGCGCGACCTCGTATTCATCAAAAACGATTACCAGTCTGTCAAAGCCGTCAATATAAAAATTCGCGTCAGGTGCTATCTCGGTGAACGCATCCGCGCCCTCAACGAAAAATCCGCCGTTCTCGTGCTCGTTTTTATACTTCATTTGTTCGAGTATCTCAGCGCTTAGTACGCCTATGTAGTCGCTGTCTTCCTTGAATATATCGGCAAGCTCCAACACCTCGTCAGCGCTCTTGTCGTAGTTTATCCAGCGGCTGTAACTCAGCGATCCGCCCGCGTTTACCGTCACTTCAAACCGAACGATAAAATACTTGTCATCATCTCGTATGACCGTGTATTTCATATCCTCTCCGACATAACCCGTATAACGGCGGTTGAAATACCACATAAACTTTTCTTTTGCCTCGCCGACATAATCTTTCGCCGCGCTGTTCAGCTTGTCCGCGCCGTTTCCATCAAATTCGGGGCTTTGAATATCCATTGAGCTGCTGCCCCACTTGAATCCGATATCATGTATCGTGCGGATATTGATCGAAAGAAGCTTTGAAGCCGCGTCCGCCACAGTCGGCGATGCGTTCAGCACAACGATCGCTCCCAGACCCAAACCAAGCAGGGTCTCTGCCACACGCGCGGCTTTCTTCAAAGGCTTCGCGCTCTTGCCTTTGGGCGCAGAGCCGCTGTCGTAAAACAGTGCCGCCTGAAAAATAAACTTACCATTTTCCTGCATACACCTCAAAAAGCCGTGGTATTTTTCGACAACGCGCTTTACAGACCGCAGACCGATACCGTGTTCATCGGAGCCTTGCGCGGCGGCGCTGACAGGCAAACCGTTTTCGCCGAATTCGACCGTGCCCGAACAAGAATTTTCCACCGCTATCAACAGCTTATGAACGTCGGTATACCCTGCCGTTATCTTGATGTACCGATTTTCCGAAGGAAGCTCGAAACAGGCATTGATAGCGTTGTCAATAGCGTTTGCCAACACCAGACACACATCGGCTTCCTCAAAAGGAAACGATTCCGGCAGCATAAAGCTTTGCGTTACCTTGCACCCCGCGTTTTCAGCGCGTCCGATATATTCCGACAGCAGCGCGTTAAGCTCGCTGTTCTTGCAGTAACCGATATTCTCAAGCTTTCCGAATGAACCGTTCAGATTAGATGTGTACTCAACGATCTTGTCATTTTCTCCCCGCTTGGCAAGCCCCTCTATCACGGCAAGATGATGACGCATATCGTGGCGGTATTCGCGGGACGTTTCCATTTTCTGGACTACTCGTTCATAGCCGCGCCGCTGAACATCAATGTATTCGTGAAGCTCCCTTTCCGCTTGCCTTGCGTTTGTTAAATTCGCCGTTGTATTAAGCAGCTTTGCGATGATCAAAAAGATCGAAAGAGCAGTCAGCACGGTAAAGATCAGTATCAGTATATCGGTCGTGCTGCTCAAAAAATAGAACAGCGTAAAAAAGATCAAAATTACCGGCACGAACAGTATCAGATCGCTTTTATGACCGGTCTCCGCAATACATAAGCGAAACACCTTGCGAAGTCGCTTAAACGTTATAAATACCAATCCCGCTGCCGCAAGCGCAACAAGCACGCTGCATATAAAATGTATCGCCGCGCCCCATGTATTATGAGCCGCAACAACGTATATCAGTATCTTTTTCAGCGATTCCAGAACAAGCACTTCAAGCAATCCGATAAACGATATTGCAACATTCTCGAACAGACCTCCGCCCGACAAAAAGAAAAACGCCGCCGTAAACGGAAGATACGCCGTCAACGGCACCAGCGTAGACATCAGGGTAGCCTCGCCCGGCAGCACTATCGCTGTCTGAACTCCAACGATCGCAAGCAGCACCAAACAGAACGCCGCAGCGGTCGCCTGACGCGAAAACCGTCTTTTGAACAGCGCCATGCAAATCAAAACATACGATATAAATATAATGATCTCTATTACAACCATAAATGCGTTTAACATCTAAATCTCCTTATACTAATTTCTCAATTAAAATCAGCACTCTTTCTGTTGAGAATTCGTTTTAAAACGGAACGAAAACATACTTATCTTTTAATTATAACCTTTTTTTCGGAACTTGTCAAGATATGTCCTGCCGCTGACAATACTTACCAAAACTTTTTTCAAGCGGCTCTGACGATCTCTAAAATTTTTCACGCAGAAAAAACCGCTTTTCACGCAAACCCCTTCGTGCTCGGTCGAAAATCGGAAATGAAAAAGTTCCCGCAAATTTCACGCTCAAAAAATGACGTTTCGCGCAAAACGTATTGATTTCTTTTTTTTAGTATGCTAAAATTATACAAAAATTTACAAAGCAAAAGAGGGACGGATATGAAAATCTATAAGACATTTAAAACCAAACTGCTTGTGCGAATTTTGACGGTAGTCGTTCTCGGTGTTACTGCGATCGGCATTTTGGGCAGCTATCAAAACTTCACCAGCACTCAAAACACTCTTGAGTCCACGCTTTCGGAGATAGCTCTTCAGACGAGCGTGCGCTTGGAGAACCGCTTATGGCGATATGTCGCGATCGTAAAAGAGGTCGGCATGGACCCGCGTATGGGCGAAGAATACAGCGTTGCGGAAAAGCTCGAACTTCTTCAGGAAAGAGCCGACACATACGGCTTCGCCGAACGCGGTTATATCGACAAGGACGGCTGGGGGTATGAGACTCTTGACGATGTAATTGACTACAGGCAAGACCACTGCTACTTAAAGGGCATGCAAAACTTGGAGTTTGTGTTCGGTCCGCAGGACGTCAGCGGAAGACCGATCATATACTTCTGCGCACCCATCAAAAAAGGCGGCGTGAATAACGGAGAGCTTATCGGCGTAGTTTATTTCGGTATCGACAGCTCTATGCTCCGCGACATTATTGACGAGATACACGTAGGAAAGACGGGAAAAACCTATATCATGGACGAAAACGGCACATATATTTCCTGCATGGAGCAGAAATATGTGGACGAAAATATAAACAACGTCAATCACACTCATAAGGATAACGCCGAGTATGACTGCCGCAGCGAGCTTGAAGCGCAGGCTATCGCGATGACCGAGGACAACGACACCGTGTACGGTCAAGTAAGCGGCGGCGGTGTAAACAGATATCTTGCTTATTCTCGGGTAGGAGGAACGGACGGTTGGGTGATCGGGGTCTCGACCGAGGTTCAAGAGTGGATGAGCGAGACAAAAACCGCTATTATTATTACAATCATTGTAAGTCTGTTTGTTATTATAGATTCTATCGCTATCTGCATTATCACTTCAAACGGCATTGCAAAGCCGATAAAAAAGACGGTCACCGCTATGAACGCAGTTGCCGGAGGCGACCTCAGTATCAGCGTCGAGCATACGTCCGATGACGAGACGGGGCAGCTTGCCGATTCGATAAACAGCACGATAAATTCGCTGAAAGGATATGTGCGGGAGATCTCGCGGCTTTGCGAGCAGCTTGCGTCGGGCAATTTCAACATTCACAGACAGATCGATTTCAACGGTGATTTTTCGAGCATAATCGAAGCGCTGGACGATATCGCGTTCGGATTGTCGGATACTATGGAGCAGATAGACATTTCCGCCGCCAATGTCAATCAAGGAGCGGCACAGATATCCGACGGCGCCGCGTCTCTTGCGGCAGGCTCAACCGAACAGGCTTCCTCCGTTCAGGAGCTTGCGGGAATTATCACAACGCTTAAAGAGAAAGTCAACACTAACGCAAAGAATGCCGAGGAAGCAAACCAAAAGGCAAACCAAACGGGAGAAAAAATGTCGCTGTCAAACGACCACATGAAAGAGGTAGTCGTTGCAATGAACAACATTTCCGAAAAGTCCAACGAGATATCGAACATCATCAAAACAATCGAGGACATCGCGTTCCAGACCAACATTCTTGCTCTTAACGCCGCTATCGAGGCAGCAAGAGCGGGTGCGGCGGGCAAGGGTTTTGCCGTTGTTGCGGACGAGGTAAGAAACCTTGCGTCCAAGTCGGCGGAGGCTGCCACCAGCACCACCGAGCTTATTCAACAGAGCATTGAAGCTGTTGAAAGCGGATCGCATATCGTTGAAGAGACCGCGGAAGCGCTTAACGCGTCCGTTGAAGTTACCAACCAAACGATCCTGCTGATAAACGATATCTGGTCGGCTTCCACCGAACAGGCGGCGATGATCGAACAAGTAAACATAGGCGTAGAGAGGATATCCTCTGTCGTTCAGACCAACTCCGCGACCGCCGAGCAGTCCGCGGCGTCCTCCGAAGAGCTTAGCGGTCAATCGACAGTGCTTCAGGAGCTTACGGGCAAGTTCGTTCTAAAAAAAAGATAAAGCCCCGTTTGTGAATGATTTAATTCTGAATACCTTTCTAATTCATTAACCTCATTTCTTGCCGCCGAGCCAGCACTCGGCGGCAAACCCGTTTATCACGGGGGCGGGGTATCACGTTCCCGCAAACCGCCAAGACCGATATAAAGGAGATTTCGCTTGCTTTTTGCCGCTTTCCGAAACGTCGGAAATAATATTCTGAAAAAATTTTTTAAAAGCTCTTGACAAATCTCTTAAAGGGTGATATAATGTAAACATAAAAAAAGCGGTAGCACCCCTGATGGGGAAAGTCCGACCATAGGACTTGGAAGAGCGGCTGTTAAGGCTGCCCCTGCTACTATTATATTGTCTTTTAACGGTGTTCTTCCATGGAAGGACGCCGTTTTTTTGTTTGCTGAAATTTCGAAAACGGGGTCAACAGATTTCAAAGTAAAACTTCAAGACTTGTTATGCCGATAAGTGGTATAATGAACATATTATGAGGAAATGTGAGATGTCGGACTTCGGCGAATTATTGAAAAGACTGCGTCAAGGCGCAAACCTTACCCAAAAACAGCTGGGTGATAAACTACATTTGAGCGAAACCATGGTGTCCTACTATGAACATTCTCGGCGATATCCTTCGGCAGACATCTTGCTGCAAACAGCCGATGTGTTTCACGTTTCGGTAGATTTTCTTCTGGGGCGTGAAAAGAGAGAACAGACAATTGATGTAAGCGAACTTCCCGATAAGGACATCGAGTTTGTGAGAGATGTTGTGCAATTTCTGCGAGGAAAAAACGATGAGCAAGATCAAGAGAAGAATGAAAAACAGGAGCAAAAGAAGAAAGCGGAACAGGATAATGAAGAACAGAATAAGGATATGACGGCAAACTGCTGATGAACGGCTTTTCGACACTTGGCGGTATGACAATAACGGAACGCGAGCTTCCGTTATATAGAACAACTATTTTTAGGAGGAAAAACAATGGACGAAAGAGAACAGCTTTTAGAGTGTGCAAGGCAAAGCAACTCCGCGATCAAGGAACTGGCAGACTGTGAAAACAAGTACCTCAAACTTTTTGAAAAAGAAACCAAATTCAAAAAGCGCGAGGGCTGGGTTTGGCTGGGAATGATCTTGTGCCCGCTGCTGGTATTGGGCGCGATCATCTTTATTATCACGGGCAAAGAACCAAGCGCGAAAACGCTGGGTACGGACCTGACCATGTGTGTGGTTTTGGGAGGAATAGGGGCGTTTTGCATTTGGAGATTTATGACACACCTTAAACGCAAAAACGAGCTTGCCGAGGCGAGCGCGAAGGTCGACCGCGCACAGGATAATCCCGCACTGTCGTGGATACCGCCGAAATACCGCATCACGACCTATATCGGCAAAATAATCGAGTATTTACAGAATATGCGCGCAAAAACTCTCCAAGAAGCGATAAATCTGCTTGAGACCGAGATCCACCAAGCGACGATGGAAAACCTTGCCGCTATCGGCGCGATCAATGGGTCGGGATATTAAGATGCATATATCGATATAATGCTGATTCTCAATAAAAAAGCACAAAATTTATTTCTCTCCCCCCGCGAAGCGGAGGAGAGAAATAAGACAGTGTGTCCGCTTTTAATTGGGAAATTAGTATAAAATATACTTTTGAAAGGAAAAAACCATGAACAAGAAATTTAAAACCATCAGCGCGGTGTTGCTCGCCGCGGCAATGTGCGCTTCGTTTGCGGGGTGCTCGAAGAAAGGGGACAACGGCGTTTATGTCGATAAGAACGGCAACGTTTCCGTAAATGAAAGCAAGTTTGAAAACCACATCAACAGCGTGTTCGGCGGCGGGGAGAACAACTCCAAGCCCACGAGCAGCGCGCCCAAGGAAGAAAAGTTCGCCGCGACCGACGAGATAAAAAACGCAGCGCTGAACTCGGGCTCGGTGCAGCTGAACAACGATATTTTTCAGCGCGGCGGCTACATAACCGTTGCGGACTTCGTTGAGAAGTACAAGGATAAATACGATTTTATCTACAACTGCCCTAAAGACGGTTGGATTCAGGAAGCGGGTTCTTACGATGAGTGTAAGGAATATCTTGTTGAGTACAAAGACAGATTTCAAGAAATCTATTCTTCTTTTGGTCTTCGTTGGAGCGAGCGCAGCAATGGCGGTATAGGTGTCTTTGCAGGTTGTGAATACTATTTAACGCTGACGCCGAAGAGCGCGAATACGGCGAACAAAATAAATGCTTATGTTGTAAACGCCACCTCGCCCGACAAAAAAATCACGCTTGATCAGGCGATAGTCGCAGAGGTAGCGCCTGCGGAGGGTGAGCATCATGCCCTCAATGCTCCCGAATGGATCCCTATGGGATTAAACGATAATGATTTTAAGGATTACGAATCCGAAAACAAAAACTATTCGATAAGTAACATAGGCGAAGCGCTTGAAGCCAAAGGGCTGAAGAAATGCAGCGAAAAGGTCAGTGATTATTCTTTGCCTTCCAGTCGAGAAGCAGAAAATTATAATACTTACTGGGTTGGCAAATCGAGCGTAGGGTGTTATGCTTTGGGTGAGAAAAATCTCTTCGGCGCAAAACCGTTTTACTATTACAGCTTCAGAATAGACGAAAACACCGATAAAGTTAATTATGTGAGCTGTACGCTTCAGGGCTTTGTCAAAGAGTAACAGATTTACGCTGCGCGCTTAATGCCAATTCTCAATAAAAATATGACAGTGCGTCCGCTTTTAATGGGGAATTATAGCAGTCCACACAATTAGAGCAACATTGATGCTTTTAAGCCCCTGCCTCATATTATAGCGTTTAATTAAACCGTAGCGTTATTTTAGTGGATTGCTATAATATAAAATACATATTTGAAAGGTGAAAACTATGAATAACAAAATCAAAACCATCAGCGCGGCGCTGCTCGCCGCGGCAATGTGCGCTTCGTTTGCGGGGTGCGACAATCGCTCCAAGCTTGAAAAGGAGCTTGACAAGGCGGCATCGGAGCTTAACAAGGAGTTCAACAATAACGGGGGCGGAAACATCGGCAATAAAAACACCTCTGTATCAAAGCCGGAACCAAAGCCCTTAGACCCGTTTGACGGCGTTGAGGTGAAGTTTAAAGACATCGCGCCGAATGTCAAAGCCGAGATCAATGGAGGAAACTCCAATGTTAAGTACACTCTCAGCAAAGAAAAAGATCTGAAAAACGGTGATAAGGTCACGGTCACTGCGGAGCTTCGGGGCAGCAAAGACGAATATACGCTGACGGCGACAAGCAAAGATTTTCCCGTTTCGGAAATGCCCTCTTACATAATGAAGCTCTCCGATCTTTCGGACGAGGAAATTCAGACGCTCAGCAAAAAGATAACCGATATGCTTCCCGATGAAGCCGTAAGGTTTGGCAGCGAGGGCAGTAAGGTAAACAAGATCGATTTTCTGGGAAACATCAATCTGACAAAAGACAACGGAAATTACCGTTTATACTTTGTGTATAAGGAAAACGTTACCTTTGCCAAAACAAGCGAAACAAAGGATTACATTTTCGCCGCGTATTACGGTCATATCTACAAGGAAAAGGACGGCACGCTTACTTTTGCGGACGGAAAACCGGGCTACAACAGCTCCGGAGATATGTCGCTGACAATCAACGGTTTTTATGTCGGCGGAGCATACGCTTCGATAGATTCGCTTAACAGCGAGCTTTCAAAATTCGGTGCGGAGCGCGAATCTAACGTTAAAGAGTAAAGTTCCGCAGGAACTGAAATAAACGCCGCGCGTTTCTCCCGAACGCACGGCGTTTTATTGCAAAAAGCGTCACTTTTTCGGGAACACCGACCGCTAAGATCTTGCGGCGAGATCTGTTATTTATAATACCGTTCCCCAATAAACAGAGCACAAAATTTATTTCTCTCCCTCTCGAAGCGGTGAGAGCCCCGCCCTTGTCGGGCTTGACAAACAAATGGACGAAACGGCGCGTTGACAGAAAAAGAGTTCGGAAAGGTCAAAAGTACAATGCCATACAAAAACGGATAGAGATTTTCTCTCTATCCGTTTTTATCACTTCACACAAAACATCATTCCCCCGCGAGCAGCTCTCTGGGCGCTATCTTTCTCACACGCAGTGACATCAAACAAGCCGCCCCGAACGCGAACAACACAAGCCCCGCTCCCGCGATGATACTCCCCGCGACGGGTATAATGAACGTGCTCTTAACAACGCCGATACCGCTGAGGAACACCGCCAGCAAAGGATTTACCAACTGCGTGCTTACGGCGATACCAATAACCGCGGAAATTATCACCGACGGCATAAAGCTCATTGCGGTCTGCAAAACCAGCTGCCCCGTGGTGAAGCCCAGCGCCTTTAAAATGCCGTAGTCGCGCTTTTTGTTGTTGAGCATAGTACGCACCAACAGGTACATTACAAAGATTATAACTATGCAGCTTATGAGCACAACGGCTATTACAAGAACCGTTACCAGCAGAACATACACGCTGCCCGAGCTTTCTATTATCGAATAAACGTTTATCGCGGACAGAATATCGCCGCCGAAGCGGTCGGATAATTCGTCGTTGAAGCCGTCGATATCCGCCCCCTCGATAAGATCAATATAATAGCAGACGTTCGGCAGCTCGGCGAGCTTTTCGTAACCCTCGCGCGTTATAATGCAGTCCTTGCCGAGAGCGTTCGTGTTTTGCGTATATCCCGAAACGATGTATTTTTCCTGCTTGTTTCCCACACTTAAAAGTATTTCATCGCCTATTTTTATGTCATTGTCTTTCGCGTATTTCGCGGCGATAGATATCTCGTTGTCGTATTTTGGATATCTACCCTCCACAGACATACCCTGATTATTCAGCTTAGAGCAGTCGTTTGTAACGGACACATAAAGCGAGATCCCGCCGACGTGCTGTATCTCCGTGCTGCCGCCGCCGAAGAGGTAAAATTTCTCCACACGGCTGTCGTTTTCCAGAGCTGAGACAAACTCGTCCTCTATGCTAAGGTTGACGGTTATCGACGAGTCCGCGCGCTCTCCTGCGATCATATCTATCATCGGGTCTATATCCGTTATCACGTTTCCGAACATTGTCGCCGCGAACACCATAACAAGCGAGATAACCAGCATGGTAATACATACCGTGATGTTCTGCTTGAAACCCGAAAGCGTGGTTTTCATCGCAAGCGCGGCGTTCAGCGGCATTGAACTGCTATCAAGCGGAACGCGGTTCTTCTTGAAGCTGTGCGTGACAATACCCTGCCGCATTGCCATTATAGGCTCTATCTTCTTTATCTTCTTCGCGGAGAAATACACCGCCGCGCACACCACTATCGAGATAAATGCGACCGTCAGCAGAACGGGGAAAATCTGAAATCTCACAGTGTACGGAATACCCGTCTGCGCTATCATCATCTCGTTTATCGCGGGAAATACCAGATACGAAAGCCCTATGCCGATGACCGCCGCCGCTGCCGACACTCCGACAAACTGCGCGATCATCGACGCGATTATCTGGCGGCTCGTGTAGCCTATGGCTTTCAGTGCGCCGAGGTTTGGCATATTCTCCTGAATGTAATTCGCGATATTCGAGCATATAACGACCACGCCGATAAGCAGCACCAGAAACGCCATAGCGCTGAGTATTCCCGCGCAGATGGATTGGGAAATATAGCGCGAGGTAGTTATCATCTGATAGTTGTTTGTCGTAACGGATATCTCGGGAAATTCCTTGGCGATTGCGTCTTTCAGCGCGGCGACGATTTCCTCGCTCTTGGGAACATCGCTCACTCTCGCAGAGGCATACACGGCTTTCCAGGCAATGTTATCCGTTAAAAGCTCCTCGAACTTATCCGAGGTGAACAGCAGTGACATCATATTGCAGTTGTGAGAGCCGATCATCGCGCTGTTGAAGAACCCGCAGACCGTGTATTCATATTCCCCGTTCGGGAGAGTGACCTTGAATTTGTCACCTATTGAGTAATTATCCCTCGTGCCGTAAAGCATGGGAAGATAGATACCGCTTTTCTCGCTGCCTTCCTCGGTGATCTCGAATTTTCCGACATTACGGGAAAGCGCATCGTCTTTTTCAAGCAGCACCGCCAGCGAGGTCATATCGCCGCCGTTGTACTCGAATGTAAGCGGTCCAACAAACGCGTTGCTGACGGTGAAGTCCGTAATATCAGCGCGCTCTTTCAGCATATCGGAAGCAAACTTCTCGAAATCGTCATTTGTGACATACGCCGCCAGATTTACGTGACCGTCGTTGAGCCTGTCGTGGCAGCGCTCGAAGTTCTTTTTGTAATCCATGGAGAGCATAAGCCACAAATTCATCATCAGCGAGGACAGCAGTACCAGCACGACGATAGCGACCGTCTGCCCCTTTGCCTTGCGGATATTCGCGCGGGCGAGCAATGAATTCTTACTCATCTCACCACCCCATTTCCTTTAGGAACGCCGAGAGCTTTTCGTGGCGTGCGAGGTCGTTCGGGACATATTTCCCGAGCTCGCACTCGCCGAGGATCGAGCCGTCCTTTAAATACAAAATACGGTTTCCGCGCCGTGCGGAGCGCATATCGTGCGTTACCATAACCACGCTCTGTCCCTGCTCGTTGAACTCTGTTAGCGTGTTCAGAACGTCAAGTCCCGTCTGGGAGTTGAGCGCGCCCGTCGGCTCGTCGGCGAACAATATCTCGGGGGAGTTTATCATCGCGCGGACAATGCCCGCTCTCTGCGCCTCGCCGCCCGAAATCTGAGTGGAAAACTTGCGCTGTGTCGTTTCGGGAATATCCACCGCCTCGAACAGCTCCTTGGCGCGTTTTATAAGCGCGGATTTATCTTTATTTACAAGAAGCCCCGCCGTCATAACGTTGTCGAAAACGCTCATACTGTCGATAAGATATATCTGCTGGAATACGAAACCGCAATGATCGCGTCTGAACACCGCCAGACCGTCTTGACTAAGGTCGGAAATAACCGTATCCCCGAACGTTATTTTTCCGAGAGTGGGCGTATCCATTCCCGAAAGCGCGTACATCAGCGTGGATTTACCCGCGCCGGACGCGCCCATAATCACCGTGAAATCGCCTTCGTACAGCTCCAGATCAACATTTTTCAGAACGTGCTGCATAGCGCCGCCGCTCGAAAAGCTCTTGCTAAGTTTCTCAGCCTTTAACAGGATCTCTTTCATAATGTAACCCTCCCGGAATTTGTTTTACAAGTTTATTATAACAATTTAAACCTTAAATGTCTTTAAGAGATCCTTAAATATTTCTTAAATATTATTTTGGTGTAACAAGTATTTTCCCCGCTCCGCGAAAATAACGCGTGCCGCTGTTATTTACGCAAGCGAGAGCACCACAATGTTTTTCAAGCCGTTTTCTCCGTTTTCCAGGATAAGCTCCCCATTCATCTCCGCCATAAATCTGTCCGAAATGTAAAGCCCCAGCCCCGCGCCGTCTATACCGACGGAATTTTCGCCACGCCTGAACTTCTCCTTTAAAAGCGCTGGCTCGTCCGCTTGAACGCCGCCGCGGTCTTCTATCTCAATCACGAGTTTGCCGTTCTCTAAAAACGATCTCACGTCGATCTCGGTGTTGGCGTATTTGTAGGAATTTGAAAAAATATTGTCGAACACCTGCTGCAAGCGCAATTTATCGGCGAATATAACACACTCGGGAATGTCGGGGATATTCGCCTTTCGGAAATAGTCCGCACTTTCCAGCATAGCCGAAAGCTCCGTGCTGTCAAGCGGCGCGGGAGTAACGGTAAGCTGCTGCAATTCCTCCAAGGTCGCCGAAAAGAGATTTCCCACAAGCGTGGTTATTTGGTCGGATTTCCGGATTATTTGCTTAAAGCCCGAACGCGTTTTTTCGTCCGAGGAAACAGCCGCACCAAGCTCCGAGACAGCTTTTATGCTTGCTACGGGCGTGCGGATGTCATGGGACAATTTTGCGACAAGCTCCTTTTTAGAGCGATTTGCCTCCGCTTCGGCAATACGCGCCTTTTTAAGCTCCGAGCGCATTATATCAAAGCTCTCGGTGAACGCCCCGAAGATATTGCCTCTGTCCATTTCAAGAGGAACGTCGAGATCTCCGCCCGCAACGCGCTCCGCGAAGCCTTTCATCTTTTGGAACGGCTTGATAACTCTGCGGTCGAGGTAGATGATATACGCCACGCAAATTATCATCTGCGCCGCCATTGATATTCCGAAAATTATCGAGAGGGAGTTTCTGTCGCTTTTGACAGATTCCCCACTGTCGTTGTATATGATGACCTTTCCCGAAACCGTACCGCTTTCGTCAATATCGAGGATAGTATCGCGGTGGGAAACAGCCGCGTTTATGCCCTCCGAAAGCCCCTCGCGCGTTTTATAGAGAACGTTCCCGCTGCCGTCTATCACCACATAATCTAGCGACGTTTCGTTGACGTGAGCCGCGAGGTCATCATGATCGCGCCGAACGGACTGCATCACCTCATTCACCTCAACGGTATCAAGCACGCTTTCCGAGCTGCGGAAAACGAACCCGAACAGCAGCGCAAGCTCCGTTATGAAAACCGCGATCAAAGAGCCGATAAAAAGCTTCATTGTTTCCCTCCGCAAAATCTGTATCCGCTGCCCCATTCGGTGATGATGTATTCGGGAGCGCCGGGGTCGCGTTCCACCGCCTCGCGCAGCTTTCTGATATGAACGTTGAGGGTGCCGTCGCCCGTAAACTTATCCTCCCACACATTATCGAAAAGCTCCTGCTTTGAAACGACCCTGCCCTTGTTGCCGATAAGATATTCCAATAGCTTATATTCCAGCGCGGTAAGCTTTACCGGTCTGCTGCCGACAGTCACTTTTTTCGCATCAAGATCGACTTTCAAGTACCCGTCGTCAAATCCGCCGTCCTTCCCGTAACGCTTCAGCACCGCTTTCACCTTAGCGAGCAGCACGCCAAGCGAGTACGGCTTTTGTATGTAATCATCGCCGCCGATATTCAGCGCGATTATCTGATCGTCGTCGCTTGTTCGCGCGGAAATGAACAGAATAGGTATCTGCGTTTTTTCGCGCAATTCCTTGCAAAGCTGAAAGCCGCTGTCGTTTCCCAGATTGATGTCCAACAGCAGCAAGCCTGCCGAGTTCTCCGACAAAAACGCGCGGCATTCCTCGGCGGTATATACCGCAGCAGCGCTCACCCCGAACATATTGAAATATTCCACGGTGCTGTCCGCCAAGAGCTTTTCGTCATCTATTATAAGGCAATCGTATTTCATTGTGAGCCTCCTTAACAATACTGCATTAAGTATAACACATTTTGAAGAATATAGCAAGCACTTCTGACGGCATATTTTAAACAAATCGCAAAAAACGCGCTTATGTAATTTGTCGAATTGAAAAACGAGATTTTATATTATTTCACAGATTATTCGCCGCCGAAATGATCGGAGCGGAAAAACGGCTTGACAAAAAACGACAAATCCATTATATAAATAAGGACATTCTCTTGATCCACTGCGGGGCTGCGGAATGTTCGAAACACTAAATTCATCGCCGTCCGCGGCGGCATGAAATGACGGAGAAAACCATGATTTTCAGTTTTAATTATCACCCCAACAAGCGCAAAAAGCCCGCATCGTCTGTAAAATTGTAACGGACGACGCGTCATTGCGGGAAAGGGCACAGCGAGTGCTCGAAAATTATGCAAAAGATTGCAAAGAATTCCGCGAGGATTGCATTAAAACCTACGGCGTGCCCTCGCCCGATCTTTTGAGCGACCCCGATTATAAGGGCAGCGGCGAAGAGAAGAACTGCATTGAATTATCCTGCGATAAATCCTCGGAAAAAATTTCCAAAGAGATTACATGCAGCAAAACTGACGCTGTTTTTTTGGCGCTGCTTTCTTTTGTACCGGAGTTTGAGGAATTAAACGACCTCAAACTTATCCAAAGCGACGCGACCGTCAAACCGCCGGATAATGCTGCCGGCGCCAATATAGA
>DKXD01000008.1:0-12750 GCA_002492075.1 Ruminococcaceae bacterium UBA7135 | reverse complement strand
ATGCTGCCGGCGCCAATATAGAGATAAAATATAACGGCGACACATATACGAACGTATCAATAGAAAAATATTATCTCGCCGCTTTTCATTACATCTATTGCGTCGGGGTGCGTTTTTCCGCCGAAAAGAACAAGGGCGTCAAGGCTGAATATTGCTTGTTTCCCCAAAATCCCTATAACATAACCTCAAATATGTGAGACTATGATAAAGGTGAAGTATATTACATTACAAATGGAGACGATTCTCCTTTGCCTACCTTCTCTGCCGGGATCGTTGAGGTCAGTGATGAGCGTATGTATGTGGGCTCTTTGAAAATTCCGGGTGATTATACTATCGAACCGGATCCTAACGATGAAGATACATATTTTTCACCCATCGATGTCGCTGTTTTGGTGTATGTGTTTTGGGAGAAGGGCGAAAAAGGCTTTTCATTCAGCACTCTTCGCAGCGGCAAATTAGACAAAAAAATAAGCAAAACCGATTGCACAGTCACTTTCTGCAATACCGTTCCGCTCTCTGCACAAATGCATAACAGAGGAATAGAATACGACGCCATTAGCAATATAGTATTCAAAAAAGAAGGGAAAATATGTGTGCGCCAAGTATAACCCCGAGTATGACCCGATCCCCTATGAAGCTGTCGACGCCGTGATCAATATGCCCGATGTTCCGGAAACGATCAACAGTGACACGCTGAGCAATCTTTATTGCGATTGCGTATACGCCTTTTGGAATGCTTGCGCAAACGCAAAGGAGTTTTTAACGAATCCGATCAAACGCGGTACAGCGGGCGAGCTCAAGGAAGTTCTGAAATTAAAGGCGTTGACAAATTTAAATGCGAATTTGAATATGACAACGCGCTGCTTACCGTTAAAGCGTCTGTTTATCCTTGGTGTGAATTTGCTGTATATTACGAAAGCTTCCCTGCTCAGTTTCCAACATTTACAGTCGAAAGTATCGCTTTCAAGGACAAGGCAATAAGGTTCACTGTTGATCTGTCAAGCGAAGATCCTATGGTCACACTAAGCAACGGCTCCGACGATATTGTTAATATGCCGCTTAATCTGTTCGTGGCAACACCGGAAATCCGCTTTAAAAATATCGTTCCCTATAACCTCGTATTCAGCAATGACATCGGACAGGTCATAGACAACTTTGAACTTTATAAAAAGATCTTTGATGCAGTGTTGGAATACGGATATGAAGCATTACGCAAGACAACGCCGGAAAACCGGACAGAACGCCGCTCGAAAATATCAAAATGCTTGTTCGGGGAAGCGAATATGATCCGCAATGACAGCATTATAGACACAGCGCTGGAACTGATGAACAAATATGACCGAGAACAAAAACTCCCACACCTCGCAATAATCGGGCAGGCATCGGCAAAACAACGCTTGCAAAAAATCTCGCAAAGCTGTCAGGCAGCACTGCGGGCGACATCGAAAGCGTCATCAACCTAGCCTTTGTTTCCTATCATCAATTTTGCGATCTTCTCAGTGAAAAGAAAAAGGGCAGCGATAACATTTATATCAGCGAAGACGCCTTTGCCGACTATCCCTTTATCGAGATCGGCGAAATGATATAAATATAAAGTTCAACGACGACGCCAACGGTATCGGCAATACGGCGCTGCGTATTTTCTATATGATCGTCATGGAAGAGATCGAAAAAAAGTGTATAGGCGACATAAACAAGAGGTTCAAAGAGGAAAAATTCAGCATAGAAAAGAACGGCAGCAACTGCTCCTCTGTAGCTGTTCACGAGGTCGGTCACGCGATAGTGAGCAAACTTTTGGGGCTGAAGACCTTTGACAGCATCACGATCATCACCAGAGGCAATGCATTGGGCTACGTTATGCCCGCAAATCAAACAATTGTGACCAAGGGCGAATACATAACCAAAATCAAGAGCTGCATGGGAGGCAGACTTGCCGAGGAGATAGTCTTCGGCAAGGATGATATCTCACACGGCGCTGTGCAGGATATGCGGCAAGCGACCTACCTTGCGCGTAATATGGTAGAGCAGTACGGCTTCTCTGATGAATTCGGATTTATGACGCTAAGCGTTCCAAAAGGAAGCTACCTTGGCGGTGAATCGGTATATACCTGCTCCGAGCAATTCCGCGAAAAGATCGATATCGAGATAAGCAATCTGCTAAAAAACTTTACAGCGAAACGCTCGGTATGCTCTCGAATAAGAGAGAGATTATCATCAAGCTTGCCAAGACCGTATTCAACAAAGAGACCATGACAGGCTAGGATTTTGATAAGGCTCTGGAAAAATAGCTTGCAAAGACGTCCGAGAAATAAAACGGTGTTTCGGAATTTGTCGGCGTATCGCTTTTCGCGATACGCCGTTTTTTCGTGATCACGGAGAACTTCCCCTCAAAAAGCGCGTTACCTGCGTTTTCTTTATATGATCATATCACATCTTGGCAGGAAAATGATTCTATTGAACTCGCAGCAAAATATTGACTTGTCGGGCGAACTGTGCTATAATAGAATAAATTATATTCCGGAAAGGAGAACATTGTATGAAAGGGATCAAAAGGTTTGCAGTAACGCTTGCGGCTTGCCTTATGCTTGCGGGCTGCGCCGCAGAAAGTTCGGAAAGCGCGGCGGAAAACGGCAGCTCGAAAAGCATGGCGCATAGCTCGGCGAACAGCTCCTCCGCTCCCGAAAACTCCAACAATTCCGCCAACGCCGAAAAAAGTATGCCCGTTATCAATATTCAAACCAAAAACACCAACGCTTTGGACTTCGTTACCACGCCTGTAACAAGATTAGTTGCCGAAAAGATAGCGACGTGGACGCCAAATTACCAAATGCCGCCCGAACCTTATTACGAGGAATGTACCGTTTCCGTTATCGATGGCGATAAACAGACGGTTATAGATTCGGCAAACGCGAGTGTTAAGGTGCGGGGAAACTGGACCACCACCTACAACAAAAAACCGCTGAGGATAAAGTTTGAGACAAAACAAAGCATGCTCGGTCTGAACGGCGGGAACGAATATAAAAACTGGCTGCTGTTCGCGGAATACAAGGATTTTTCCATGCTCCGCAACAGAACGGCGTTTCAGCTGGCGGAGGAAATACTCGGAAACGACGGCTATTATTCCGCCGATTCGCGGCTTGTGGAAGTCAATATCAACGGCGAATATTGGGGCGTGTACCTGCTCACCGAGTATCAGCAGATAAACATCGGCAGAGTTGACATAACCGAAGCCGAGCCCGACTATACGGGCACGGATATCGGGTATTTCCTCGAATACGACGGGTATTTCTACGCCGAAGACCCGCTGCAAAGGTTTAAAGTAGATTACCACAACAACGCGCCTCTCAACTCCCGCGGCGGCTCGGATAAAACGACTCCCACGGCGGGCGGGAAGAATATCATCGGCGTGACGATAAAGAGCGATATCTATTCGCAGGAGCAGCACGACTTTATAGAACGCTTCGTGAACAATGTCTATGATATTATGTACGAGGCGGCTTACAACGACAAGGCGTTCGTGATGTCCGATGACTTTTCAACAATCGCCGAAACGACGGAGCTTTCCCCGCGCGAAGCGGTGGAAAAGGTCGTTGACGTGCGTTCTCTGGTGGATTCGTATATTCTGGCGGAGCTTACCTGCGATGCTGATATTTACTGGTCGAGCTTTTTTATGGATGCGGACTTCGGAAGCGGCGGCAGCAAAAAGCTGCGCTTTGAAGCGCCGTGGGATTTCGATTCCGCTTTCGGAAACAAAGACCGCTGTGCCGACGGCATCGGTTTCTACGCGGGGAGCATCATATTCGACGTGGACGGCAATTATAAGGAGATGTGCAACCCGTGGCTTATGGTATCGGTCAATGAGGATTGGTTCAACGACGCGGTAAAAGAGCGGTGGACAGAAATATACAACAGTGGCGCGTTCGACCGTGCGTATGAGCTGATAAGCTCGGAATGCAAAACATATTCAGCCGAGTTTGACAGGAATTACAAAAAGTGGGATAATATCCGCCACAACGACGCGGCAAACGAGTTTAGTTGGCAGGCGGCGCAATGCTCCACTCAAGGCGAGGCGGCGGAGTATCTCCAAAGCTGGCTTAAATCGAGAGTTGATTTTCTGAACTCGCAATGGCTTTTGTGAAAATGGATCGCTTTCCCGCAAATAATACTAATATTCAACAGAAAACAAAAATCAGTATAAACAGCCGCGCCGAACATTCTCGGCGCGGCTTTGCCAAACAATTTGTATCACTTCAGGTTGGAGCCGCAGCACGAAAGATAAGATCAAGATACTCATACGTTTACTATAAACTCCTCTATCAGCAATAATACAAAAACTCGCTTTCGATAAGCGTTCGTTTCATTGTTATTCCGAAAACCTTATCGAGTGCCTTGCTTTGAAAGATCTCCTCGGGAGAACCGCCAGCGGCGATCCTTCCGCCCGACATAACTATGATGTTATCTGCATATTTAAGGGCGGCGGATAAATCGTGAAGCACCATAACGACCGCCTTCCCGCCGTCGGCAAGCCGCCTTGAAAGCTCCATGAATTTCATCTGATAGGAAACGTCCATAAACGAAGTCGGCTCGTCCATTAAAATCACGGGCGAGCTTTGCGCGAGAGCCATTGCAAGAAAAACTCTCTGCTGAGTGCCGCCCGACAGCTCCGACATATTCTTGTCCGCAAGTTCGGACAACTCCACGGTTTTCAAAGCGTCTTGCGCTATGGAAATATCCTCTTTTCGGTAGCGGCGCGGGTAGCTTAAATGAGCAAACCTTCCGTGAAGCACCATGGTCATCACCGTAAGGTCGGGGATGTTCTTTTTTTGAGGGAGATACGCAACTATCCGCGCAAGTTCCGAGGAAGTCATTTGGGCAGCGTCTTTGCCGTCCGCGACAATGCACCCCGAGCTTAATGGAACGAACCGTATCAGCGTTTTAAGCAGGGTGCTTTTCCCGCAGCCGTTGGGTCCGACTATTACCGTTACCTGGCCGCTTCCAAAACCCAAGGAAATGTTATTGAGAATTTTCGTTCCTCTGTAACCCGACGAAAGCCCCTCCGCCGAAAGAAGTATCTTACCCACGCGAATGTCCCCCTTTGCGCCTGAAAAGCAGATATATAAAAAACGGTGCGCCCACGGCGGACATCACGATACCCGTGGGTATCTCGTAGGGTGCGAACACAGTCCGCGCCGCGCAGTCGCACAGCGTGACAAATGCGCCGCCGCCCACGGCGCATATTGGAAGAACGCGGCGGCTCTCACTGCCGACTATGCGCTTTGCCATGTTCGGGATAATAAGCCCGACGAAGCCGAGAAGCCCCGCAAAGCTGACGCTCGCGCCGGCAAGCACAGCCGCCAGCACCAAAAACAGCGAACGCATTTTCTTGACGGAAAGCCCCAACCCCTGCGCCGTGTCCTCTCCCATAGAGAGCAGGTCAAGCTCGTTGGAAAGCGACAGCGAGACCGCGAGAGCTATCAGTATCATAATCCCCGCGGGGATTATTCGGGTGTAGGAAACTCCCGAAAAGCCGCCTGTTTTAAAGTCGGCGGAAAGCGAAGCAACGTCCGGAACGAGCGTGGTTATCGCCTCGGATATCGCCGTTAAGAAGCTGTTCACCGCCACGCCGCCAAGTATCACCGCTGAACGCGAGGCGGACGTTTTTCTTGCCGCTATCGCTACCGTAAGCACGGCAAACAGCGCTCCCGCAAACGCTGAAAACGCCGCCGCCCAGCCCGAGATCGCCCCAAGCGCGAAGCATATCGTAACGCCCAGACCCGCTCCCGCGTTTACTCCGATTATTCCGGGAGAAGCAAGACTGTTCGCAAGCACTCCCTGAATAAGCGCTCCCGAGACCGCAAGTCCCGCCCCCGCAAGCAGACAGGCGGCTGTTCGCGGAACGCGGACAAGGAAAAATATCCGACTTGATACCGTGCCGTCCGTAAAGATCTCCCCGAACGAAATGCTTGCCGCCCCCAGACACAGACTGAGAACGGCGGCAATAACACAACCCGCCGCGGTTATCGAAAATACAAGCAGGAATTTCTTTCTTCCGGAATTTTCCACGGAAATGCTCCTTTTTTTCACTGCTCCGTTAAGTCAGAAAACCACACCATATGGAGCGTCAATATTTTGTGTTCAACATCTCTTCCGGCTTTTCGTAAGCCTCGCCCCAAAAAATTCCGCACTTTCCCCGCCGGAGGCGGGGAAAAACACATTTAACGGAACGTTAATAATTCGTATTCAACATCTCTTCCAGCTTTTCGTAAGCCTCACCCCACAGGGCGTTTGGTTTAAGATTGTAAAGCCGCTTATCAAGGAAGAACACCCGTTCTTCCTTTACAGCAGTAAGACCCTCCCACGCGGGGTTGTCGGCGATGAATTGATCGAGCTTTTCCCGAGCGCCCTTTGTGTCATCTCCCGACTGCACCACGAAAATAAAATCGGGGTCGCTTTCGATGATGTGTTCAATGCTTATCTTTTCCAGAAACGCGTCGTTGCCGTCGGCTATATTTTCGCAGCCTAAGGTGTCCAGCATTTTTCCCAAAACGTTTCCGCGGCTGCTCTTTGCTCTCACAAATGAAGCCGAAGCCCGCATTGACAGGACTTTGGGTGCGCCCTTTTCGGCGACACGTTCACGGCTCTTTTCGATAACAGTATCAACCGAGGATTTCACGTCAAGACCGTTCTTTTGATAGAGATCTTCTCTGCCCGTGATGTCCGTGCATATTTTCAGCAAGGCGAGGTAGTCCTCAAAATCCGACACGTCAAAATACGCGATAGGGATATCCGTGTTCTCTATAGTGTCAAGCCACTCCAGATCGACCCGCACCGACGAGCTTGCTATAATAAAGTCGGGCTCGGCGCTTAAAAGCGCTTCCATACTAAGCTGATTTACCTTACCGAGATTCTGCACATCATCGGAAAGGTTTAGGTCAAGATCGACCCACGCGTCATCGGGCGCGGCGGCAAGCTCGCCGCCCGCAAGAGTCCACACCTCGGCGAAGCTGCCCAGAAGCGCGGCGGCTCTTTCGGGATTTTTCGGAACGGTGACTTCTCTGTCAAGCGCATCCGTAAATGTCACGCCGTCCGCTGCGGAATTCTCTCCCCCTTTGACGGAGCAGCCGGAAAACATCATTACAGCAAACAGTCCGCTTAAAACTATGCAAAGCAGTTTTTTCAACATCAACAAGTCGCACCGCCCTTGACGTTCTTTTTAAGAACAGCGCTCTTGTCTATCTTATCGTTCAGCAGTTTATCCTGAACATACTCGAAGCCAAGACGCTCAATAGTGTCTGCGAATCGCTCTCCCGAAACACCCTCGTCGCGGAAGAAAAGTATCGCTCTCTCCACCACGTCCAGAACATCCTCCTCGGAAGTAAAAAGCTTTTCGAGTGGTCTGCCGTTGGCGATCTTCTTGCCCCAGCGTCCGCCGATGTAAATCTTGTAGCAGTCGGTGTATTCCGCAACCGCGCCGAAAGGACACTTGCCGCGGCAGCGTCCGCAGTTGTTGCAGTCATCTCCCATTACGATCTTGCCGTCTGTCACCTTTGCGGACTTGATAGGGCAAGACAACTCGACTTGACACTTTCCGCAGCCTCTGCACTTGTCCGCCTGAACGACAGGGGCACGCTGACCGATAATGCCGAGGTCATTCAAATTGGGCTTTACGCAATTGTTAGGACAGCCTCCCACGGCGATCTTGAATTTGTGCGGAAGTGTAACGTCATGATAGCCGAGATAGAACCTTTCGTGTATCTTCTCGCTAAGCCCAAACGTATCGATAAGTCCGTACTGACAGGTAGTGCCCTTGCAGGAAACCACGGGACGCACCAGCGAACCCGTGCCGCCTGTTATCAGGTCGTGCGCGTTCAAAAACTCGATAACGGCTTCTATATTCGCGTACTTCACTCCCTGTATCTCCAGAGTAAGACGGCTCGTGAACGTCACCTCGCCGCTGCCGAAACGATCCGCCGCCTCGGCGATAACGCGCTGCTCCTCGGCGGTTATCTTGCCGTTTTTGGTGATAACACGCACGTTGAACACGTCCGGATAGCGCTTGTCCTGCAAGCATCCAAGTGCCTTTACGCGCTTTATTTCCGCGGGAGATATAGCGCCCTCGGCATTCTCCACCTTTACCGTATTGAAGGACTCGCCGCCCTCCAGTACTCTTGTGTTAGTGTAGCCGAAATGCTTCAAACGGTTCTGTAAGAAATATCCGCGCTTGCCCCTTGTGCAGACAAGCAGCAGCTTTTCGTCCTTGGCAATGCCGTCCAACTCGCCGTTTACCTTGCCGAGGTCTACCCACTGCGCTCCGAATATCTTAGGCTCGGGCTGAACGTCGATAACGCGGTAACCCTTTGCCGCGCCCGCCGAATATTCCGCCGGAGTAAAGCTCTCGAACGCGCCCGAAATTTTGTTTTCAAGAATATAGCAAGCTTGAACAAACGGGTGTATCGCCGTGGAAAACGGCGGCGCGTAGGCGAGATCGAGAGTGTCGAAGTCCGACAAAGCAAGCCCCGCCGATATTCCCACAACGGCAATGTCGGTCATTTTATCCACAGCGCCTGCGCCTATCACCTGCATACCAAGAAGCTTTCCGCTGTCCTTGTCCGCAATAAGCTTAGTCACAAAGGAGTCCGAATCCGGATAATAGTGCGCCTTGTCGTCGGTTACGCATAGGGCGGTGATAACATTATAACCCGCCGCCTTTGCCTGCTCCTCCGAAAGACCGGTGCGCCCCGCGTTGAGGTCTGAAGCGAGCTTCGCGACTCCCGTTCCGAGGCAGCCGCCGTAAACAGCCTTTGTTCCCGTAAGATTTTTGGCAAGACATCTTCCCGTAATGTTCGCGGTGGAGCCCATTGCCGACCATTGACGCTCCCCCGTAACGCGGTTCTTGACAATAGCGCAGTCACCCACCGCGTAAATGTCGGGTACATTTGTGCTTTGCAGCTCATCAACGACGACCGCGCCCTTGATAAGCTCTATGCCGCTGCCCTCCAAAAACGCCGTTGCGGGGCGTATGCCAATACTTAGTATCACCAAATCCGCGGAAAGCTCTCCAGCGCTTGTAGAAACGGATTCGGTCTTTTCCGTTCCCTTAATGGCAAGCAAGGAGGTGCCCGTCATTATCTTCATTCCCTTTTTGCGCAGCTGCTTTGCGGCATAGCCCGCCATTTCGGGATCGAGGACGTTCGGCAGTATCTGCGGCATCATATCGACAACGGTAACGGAGACGTTCTGCGCCATAAGGTTCTCGGCAAGCTCCATTCCGATAAATCCCGCCCCGACAACGACGGCTCTCTTGCAGCCGTTCTTTTCGATGTATTCTCTTATAGCGATAGCGTCATCGGGAGTGCGGACGGTGAACACGCCTTTAAGGTTCACGCCGTCGATATTCGGGACCATGGGCGATGCTCCCGTGGCAATTATCAGCTTGTCGTAAGATACCGACCGCTCCGCGCCGCTGTCTGCATCACAGAACTTTACCGTTTTCTCCGCCGGGTTTATCGACGTTGCTTCCATACCGGTAAAGACCGATACTCCCGTAAGCGCGGAAAACTTCGCGGGGGTGTTTACGATAAGCTCCTCCCTGCTTTCGATATTCCCGCCGACATAGTAAGGCAGGCCACAACCCGCGTAAGAAATATCGCGGCTTTTGGTGTAGACCTCTACCTGCACCGAGCGATTCTCGCGCTTTAACTTCGCCGCCGCCTTTGTGCCCGCGGCTACTCCTCCGATAACAACTATCTTCATTTGAATCGACCTCCTGCTTTAAGGGCATAGTTTTATTGGTTATATTATAACATACCCGTACAAAAATTTCAACAGCAACTTTTGTTTTCTCACTAACTCATCGGCGCTGTTGAACGGCTGATAGACGGGAAAAATTTTTAAGCAATTATTTTAAAAAAGTACTTGACAATCATTGTTTTTTGTGATATAATAATTTAGTCACAGATATGGCGGTATAGCTCAGTTGGCTAGAGCACTTGGTTCATACCCAGGGTGTCATTGGTTCAAATCCGATTACCGCTACCATTCGGCCCGTTGGTCAAGAGGTTAAGACNNGCCATTAACACAATCATTTATATAATGCATGGAAATTTTTGACATAGAGATACATTTTATAGAAAGGAAGAAAAATTGAAACTAATAGAAGAATTAATAACTAAAAATGAAACAGAAATAAATATGATGTCACCATTAACTTGGGCATATGTAGGCGATAGTGTGTATGAATTATATATTAGAACATATTTAAGTAACACAACAAATCTAAATCCACATAAGTTACATGTGCTAGCAATTAAATATGTAAAAGCAAGTGCGCAAGCAAATATATTACATAAATTAGAATTGACAGAAGATGAAAAGGAAATTGCTAAAAGAGGAAGAAATGCTGAAAATCATCATTTACCTAAAAATGCAACAATAGAAGAATACATGTATTCAACAGCATTTGAATCATTAATTGGATATCTATTTTTAACAAAACAAAATGAGAGATTAAAAGAAATATTAAAACAATCAATAGCAATTGCAGAAAGGTAATATAAAATATTTTTATATTTTGGTTGACGTTTTGTATTAAATATTGTATAATACAACATAGACGGCCCCTTGGTCAAGCGGTTAAGACGCAGCCCTCTCAAGGCTGAATCATGGGTTCGATTCCCGTACGGGTCACCAGTAAACTCGCACTTGTATTTACGGGCGCGGGTTTTTGTTTTTCCACAGTTCACTTTCATTTAAGTAATAAAATAAAGTGCGGTGCATTTTTCGATGCGCCGCGCTTTTTTCGCAGAAGACCATTTCGCGCCCTTTCTTCGCAGTAATCGGATGATATCCCCTGTTTTCCGCGGTTTTGCCGCACTTTCCCCCAAGTCGGGCGAGACATTGTAAAATCTTTGAGAAAGTATTGACAAAAAAACTTAATTGTGTTATACTAAAAGTAATTATAAATACAAATATAAGCGCAGAGCAACCGCTTCTGTTCACTCGCAGAAAAAGCATGAATTTTATCGCCGCGTTGGGCTTGCCGAAAAACGCTGACAGTAAAGTCGCAAAGTCTGCAAGCGAATTCAGAGCAAACTGCTGCCGGATAACATACTTTGGCGCAGTTTTGGCGTCGCCACTGCTAAACAGGAGGTTTTTGATATGTCCGATGAGTACGAATGGCGGCTCGAGTATAAGATAGGCGTTGAAAGCATCGACAGAGAGCACAGGGAGCTTTTCAGCATAATAAACAAGCTTCTTTTTATGCAAAAAGAGGGAAAAGATTCCGAGTGGATATGCAACGAGGGCATAAAGTTCTTCAGAGATCATGCGAATAAGCACTTCAAAAACGAGGAAGCTTATATGGAACTTATCGACTACAAGAGGATCGATGAACATAAGCGCATACACCGCGACTTTAAAGAAAATATGCTCCCGGCTTTGGAAGAGGAGCTTGAACGCACCAATTATTCCGATCAGGCGTTGAACCACTTTCTGGGAGTTTGCACGGGTTGGCTTATCGGTCATACTCTCACCGAGGATATGGCGATAGCAGAGGGCAAGGAAGATACGGGGCGCTGGAAAAAGCTTCTTTCGGGCGACGCTCAAAAGGATATACAAAAAGTAGTTGCTCAACAGATATTTGACGTGTTCCATGTGGAAGCAAAACTGGTAAGCGACAGATACGGCGCGGAAAAGTTCGGCAACGGTATCTATTACCGCATAGTTTACGGCAATCCCGAATCCGATGAAAAGCTTGAGATCGTGCTTGTATTTGAGGAACACATGATCATCAACACGATAGGAAAGGTTCTCGGCATACACACAAACGTTCTTGACACCATGCTCATTCACGCGACACGCTATTCCGCGCGGCAGCTTGTGAATATGGCAATGGCGTGCTTCCCCGACCTTTCAAACTACGGCTTCGAGCAAGAAAACCTGCTTTCGTATACCGAATTCCACAAGATAATGTCCAAGGGTGAGCACCAGATAAGCCTGCTGTTCGATACGGGCGTGGGATATATGGCATATTGCGTTATAGCGCCTCACCTTATCGAAACGGGTGTTGGCAGCGCGATAATGGCGGACAACGCCACTTCCGAGGTGGAAAAGTTTATCAACAAGCGAAAAGAAAAAGAAGAGGCGAAGAAAAAGGATCGGCGCAAGAAAATACTTGTCGTGGACGATTCCCTAACGGTTCGCGAGGCTATGAAAGCGTTGCTTTCAACCGACTATTTGGTATCCTCCGTGGATTCGGGCGTTGCAGCCATACGCACGATAGCGCTCGACCCGCCCGATCTTGTTCTGCTCGACTATGAAATGCCTATTTGCGATGGTCGTCAGACACTGGAAATGCTCCGTTCGGACGAGGTTCTGGCGAACGTTCCGGTAATATTCCTGACAGGTCGCAAGGATCCGTCAAGCGTTATCGGCGTTATGCCGCTGAAACCGTCCGGATATATCTTGAAAACCGCGAAACCCAAGGAGATCAAGGCTGAAATAGACGAGTTTATGGCAAAGCAAAACGTTATGCAATGATCGCCGACGAATAAAGATGGCCGTATACCTGTGCGCGGTATACGGCTTTTTGTTTGCGTTGGAGTTCAGCGCCAGATGAACGAATACAACGTGATTTTTGAAAACGATGATGACGGATAACCAATTATTCGATAGACAACAGCCCTCCGCACAACGCGGAGGGCTGTTTGTTTCAAGCACAAAACTTTATTGCAATTCTATATTTTGGCCAAT
>DKXD01000026.1:17662-17812 GCA_002492075.1 Ruminococcaceae bacterium UBA7135 | reverse complement strand
CTTGACGAGCCGACAACGGGACTGCACTCCGCGGACGTACAAAAGCTGATAACTATTCTTCAAAAGCTTACCGACGCGGGAAACACAGTACTTGTTATCGAGCACAATCTGGACGTTATCAAAACCGCCGATTACATCATAGATATGGGA
>DKXD01000026.1:0-17436 GCA_002492075.1 Ruminococcaceae bacterium UBA7135 | reverse complement strand
CTGGTGGACGCGGGGAACACGGTGGTGGTCATCGAGCATAACCTGGATGTGATCAAAACAGCCGATTACATCATAGATATGGGACCTGAGGGAGGCGACAACGGCGGCACGGTTATAGCCAAGGGTACTCCCGAACAGGTCGCGAAAAACTCGAAATCTTACACGGGACAATATCTCAAAAGAATGTTGAACAAGTGATACTTTCCTCTTGACAAATTGTGCGGTTTATGTTAAAATTTTATATGTAATCATTTTCCATGATCTCCATGACAGGAGAAACAAATTAAGAAAGGATGTTTTACAATGAAAAAGTTTCTTGAAGAATTCAAGACGTTTGCCATAAAGGGCAACGCAATGAGTATGGCTGTCGGCGTTATCATTGGCGGTGCGTTCCAGTCTATCGTAACATCGCTTACCGCGAATTTTATCAACCCGCTTATCGCGCTGATAACGGGCGGCGTTAAAAAGGACGAAAACGGAAACCCGATAATAATCGGCGGCTCATTCAGCATCAATGGTGTTGAATTTAATTACGGCGCTTTCCTTTCGGCGGTGATCAACTTCCTTATTATGGCGTTTGTTCTGTTCCTGCTTATCAAAGGAATGAACAAGCTTATGGATATCGGTCACAAGAAAAAGAAAGAAGAACCCGCTCCCGAGCCTAAGCCCGATCCGCAGATCGTTCTTCTCACCGAGATACGCGATCTTCTTAAAACCGAGGACGGCAAGGAAAAGGTCAAGGAAATGCTTGGCGAAAAGAGCGACGAAGTCACCGAATAATAAAAACTACATAACAGTAACGCCTACGCCCCGATACAGGGTGTCGGCGTTTTTTTTATTGCATATATACGTAAATTATTATACGGATTTATTTTTCTCTCCCGCGAAGCGTGGAATGAGAGAACAAGATAGTATATCTGCTTTTAATGGAAAATCTGTATGAATTATGATACGCAGTCAAAAATATGCTCAAATAATCAAGACAGTTCCGAAAAAGTATGTTATAATATAATCACAGTTAAACGTTTATTCTGTACGGAGGAGGAACGATGAAAAATTTCTGTATTTTTGCGGACGCGGTGAATTATATCGAAGACAATTTGTGCGACGATATCTCGCAGGAAGACATCGCTGCAGCATGCTTTTGCTCGCTGTCTACTCTGCAAAAGGTTTGGCGTTACTGTACGCACACAAGCGTAAAGGAATACATCACAAAACGTCGGCTGACAAGGTGCGCGGAGGATATTGCTCACACCGATATGACACTCACTGATATTGCGATGAAATACCGCTACAACTCACCAGAGGTCTTTACAAGGGCATTTCAAAGGCTTTGGGGCGTTTCTCCCTCCAAATTCAAGACACAATGGAATTCTACCGGGATATTTCCGCGTATAATCCCCGATGAGAACACTTTTAAAGGAGGAATTTTTATGGGCAGACGAGTTGACATTTCCGAGCTTTACAACGAGCTTCGACCAACAGAGCACGACAACTGGGTGCTGTGCTTTGATATTGTGCACTTTGCCGAGGTAAACCGAAACATAGGAAGAGACGCAGGCGACGTTGTTATCCGAGAGGCGTTTCACCGCGTTGACGCGGCGGCGGGAGACAGTATGGCTGCATTCCGAATAGGCGGAGACGAATTTGCCATAGTTACGGGAACCGATGATAAAGCCGCCGCAGAGCAGATCGCTCAAAAGGTGACAGCGCTTAACGGACATCCTGTCGGCTTTAACGGCAGAGATATCCCGTTGACACTGCGCGTCGGCGCAATAAAGCTCTCAGCAAGTATGCATATCGTGCGGTTTTGCGAGCTGTTTGACCGCATGCAGAACGCGATAAACGAAACGCGCAACTCGGAATCGGTGATATTCTTTAAATCATAACTGCTTCAAAGCATTGAAAGCGCATACTATAGCGATATCCCCGCTCTCTTGAGCGGGGATATCTGTATGTGAGCGCGCATTTATCCGCTGATTATCCGTTTTTTACAGACTGCTTCTTGCAAAGTATTCGTAAACACCCTGAGCGATACCATCAGCCATTTTGTCCTGATTAGCCGAGTTCGCCATAAGCAGACACTCGCGGTCATTGGAAACAAATCCCATTTCCACCAGCACAGACGGGAACCCTTGCTCCAGCGTGTACCAATAATAGCTGTATTTATCTCCACGGGAACTGCTCGTGCCGTCGCCGTAAGCGCTATTAAGCGCAGAAGCAAGGTTATCGTTTATCGCCTTCGCAAGCGGCTGCGACCAAGGCGTGAAATAGTACGCCTCACAGCCGTGCGGTTGGGAATTGTCATTGCTGTTGCAATGCAGCTCCAAGAACATATCCGCGCCGTACTGCCGCGCCACTTTCGGACGGTCGCGGTCATAAATATATGTGCTTTCAGTTTCAAGGCGCACAACGTTCGCACCCATCGCTGACAGCTTCTCGGAAAGCTTTTTCGCTACGGCAAGATTTATCTCCTGCTCCGTAACCTGACCGATAGCTCCAGGATCAAAGCCGTTTTCACTGATACCGTGTCCGGGGCTTATCACTATTGTCTTTCCGCTTAAAGACGCCGTCGGAATATTGAACGAAAGAACCAGCTCTCCGCTGTCGTTATAATACGCGTCCATACCGCTGTAAATGCCCGCTTGACGAAGCGTAAGAGTGAGCCTGAACTTCGGTATGCCGTTTTCCTCAACCGTTGACCACTCTCCCGCGCTGAACAGCGTACAGGAGCTGAAATCGGGCAGTTTGGTAACGCTTGTTATATTATCAAACGTCACATAAACGTACTGCGCGTTGAAGTTCACAACGCCGTACGGTCCCTCATAGCCTTGAACAAACGACTGCGAGGTCGTAACGTTAAAGCTCGATTTATAATCAAGAGAGATATTGATGAAGCTCGAACCTCCGCTGTCGCCTATCGAATTAACCTTAAGCGCGTTGTAGCCAAGCCCCGTGTCCTCAAACGTCGTGACATATTTGGAACGGTAGCGCTTGCCCGAGGTCGTGACGGTACAATACACCGTTTCAACATTGCCGTAAGAATCGGTAATATACTCCTCCGTGGTGGTTTTGTAATAATCCAGCGTCCCGGCAGGCATTTGGGAGAACTCGGGGGAAGGGATAAGTCCCGTTGTCATCGGGTCAAGCACATCGGTATAATTGTCCGATACCTTAACATAAGTTACATGATCTTCTTCGGTATATATTGGGGCTATCGTGCCGACTACCTCCCCGGTGCCTAAATCCGACTGCTCCTTATCGGGAATGATATCAACTTCTATGGGCTTTTTGGGAGGCTCAGGCTTAGCGGCTATCGTAACGCTTCCTCCCCACGCGGACTCATCATATCCGTTGTAAGTCGCATAGTAGCTCACATCGCCAAGGCTCTGCTCTTGACCTACGATACCGTCCGCCACCGTATAGTATCCCACGAACTCGGAATACGAGCCGTTCGCGTCAACAAGCTCGGACGTGCCCTTTTCACTTAATTCGATTGTCTGTCCGCCAATGGTAACATAAACGCTCGAGCCGCTGTACGCTACCGCCGTAAACGAAAGCCGTGTTCCGCCCTCAACCGTAATGGTTCCGCAATCATGAACGGATTTCAGGACGTCCACCTTGCGCTCGATAGAATAGCTGTATTTCTTGCCCTTGTGCTCTATCGTGAAGTAGTTCATTCCGACGCTCAGGTCTTTGCGAATAAGGAAGTTGCCCACCTCGTTGAGCTGTATTTTGCTGCCGTCGAAGTAAACGTCGAAGTTCTCGTCGAACGTGCCCATAAACTTCACAATGGAGTCATAGGTCGTGAAATTCAGATAGGACGGTGAGGTCATCTTCAGTTCCTCAAACACGGATTCAGTATTGATCTCGTCCGCAAAGAATTTTTTGAGAGTATCTGTGCTTGAAAGCGGGTTAGCATTCAGCGAGGACAGCGAATTAAACGCACTTCCGCTGATGCTGCCGCTCATTTTTTTCATAACTGTAAGCTGCTGCAAAAGCTGATCCTCGTTCCAGCCCGAATACTCGCCTATACGCTCGTTCAAATGGCAAACATAGGTTCTTATGCCGTTTTTCTCCGCAAGCTGGTTCCACCACGAAACAACGTTCTCAAAATTGAGCGCGCTGTCACTTGTAGAACCATAAGCCTTTATCATAATGAAATCCGCGTACTTATTTTCGACGTATTTCTTCGTGTCGCAATGTCCGTCATACAGCGCCTGAACCTTATCGGATGTCTGCGAACCGTCGGGGTTGGTATCGGAATTCGCCCACATATCCTCGGCAAGTATGCCGACAGCAGTTGAATTGGATGTCTTGCGAACAATCTCACTAAGCGAGCGCATAATGTAACGATTTGTCTCATATAGCCAATTCTCATAGCCAATACCGGAACCCGAATGTAGATATTCCGCATACATCTCGGGATTATCGTTGGTGTAATAATTCGTGAGCAAAATACCCTCGCAGTTGTATTTCATCGCGAACTTGTGCGCGGCGGCGGAAAATCCCGCTTTTAGTCCCCCGCCCTGCTCCGCAACATTCCTAAGCAGCGAGTTTACATCAAGAGTTATATACGCGCCAAGGTTCGACTTATGCGCGGATTCTATCACACTGTTCAAGACATCTGTTTTACCCAACTCAAGGCTGTAATAATCTTTGTCGTTGGATGTCGAGCGGATAATGACCGCGTTCATCTCCAACGCTCTTATATTCTCGCAGAGCTTGTCCGCGTTGGCGCCGTCAAGCGAAAAATCGGTCTCGGGCGCGGCAAACACAGCCCTCATTCCCACAGGAAGATTGACCTTGCTTTCCGAAACGGCGGGCTTTTCCACAATATTATTTGCAGGAGCGCTTTCTGTCGCCGAGTTTTCGGGAGCGCCGCCCTCGGGCTGAGCAAACGCGGTCGTACATATCATGCCAAACGTCAATGCCGCAGCCAAAATTCCCCTTAATATTCTTTTCATAATTCATTTCCCCCTTGCTGTGATTTTTAGTGACCTGTAGTGATAAGCTTTGAAAAAATTTGTTTCTCTATATATTTTTCTTAATTCATAGCGGCTTTCAGCGCCGCGACCTCCGCGTCTACCTGCGCTTTTACATCGATATCGGCATTGAACATACTGTTATAGCTGTATAAGCATATTCCCCCATAGGATACCTGCTCTGCCGCTTCAAGGAACTGACGTTTCAATATTTCTTTGTCATCTATCCATTCGCGCTTTCCGTATGTGCCGCCCCAACCGTCCTCCGTGCCTATTTTAGACGGAGAAAGTCCAACGATAAGCGGAACTTTTCCCTTTGCCGCAATGTTATCCCACTGCTTTACCACATCGGAATACGGCTGCGCGGCATTTTTGAACCCAAAATAGATCTGCGGCATTATATAGTCGAGATAACCGCTTTCGGTACACCATTTTTCCACATCGGCGTACATATACGCATAATTGTTGTTGTAATTTCCTTGAGGACTTACACCGAATATCGCGGTGTTATTAGCTCTTTTTACCGCGCTGTAAAGCGAACTTACAAGCTTATCGCAGTTGGCGAAACGGAAATCCGAAAGCTTACTGTATGAGCTTTCCGCAAACGCCGCGCTGTCAAACCACTTCTCTGTAGTCGGATAGAAATAATCGTCTATATGAAGTCCGTCAACGTCGTAATTCGCGACTATCTCCTCCGCGCCCTTTGATATAAGATCAATAACCTCATCATAAGCAGGATTGAGATAGTAATAATTGTTGAGTTCCACAAGCCGCGTTTCTCCGTCAGCCCAGCTGTACATAGGATATCCGTTTTCTCTGGAGATGTCGGAAACGGAACAGCCGCGCATCGGATTTATCCACGCTTGAAAAGACAATCCGCGCTTGTGAGCCTCATCTATCATCACGGGAAGCGGATCGTAGCTGCCTCCTATATACTTTGTCCGCGGGAAATAATCGGAGTTGTAATAAGCGTCTCCATGCGACCGAACGTGTACAAACACCGTGTTTATTCCCAAAGAAACGCAGTTATCGTAAACATTGCCCAGCGAATTTCTGAATTCGCTTTCCGAACCGCTTGAAAGCCCCGCAAGTTCTATATAAGAGATCCACACGCCCTTTACCTCACTGTAATTAAGCGTTTGATAACTGTTTGTGCCGATAGGATCATCCGGTATAACGGGAACGGAAGGCTGTTCGTTTTTTGAGGAGCTTGAACTGCTTGAGGAACTTATTGACGATGAGCTTGATGCGTTTGAAGATTGAGGGGGCGTTGACGGCAATACGAACGAGTTTTCGCTTGAACCGCCGGTTGAAAAAGTGCTTTCGGAAGAGCTTGAAGTATCGGAGTTTGGTTCATAATGATCGGGCTGCGGAATAAAAACACTTACCGGAGCTTTGGTGGTCGTTGATGAGCTGCTTTTGGGTACAACAATACTCACCGCCTGACTTGAACTCACCTTTTCCGATGAAACAACAGCCGATGTGGAATTATTTTCGGACGCTCCCCCGCTGTCCACTACGATCACCGTCGCCTGCTCTGTCTTATTCGCGCAGCCCCCCAGCATACACGAAACCAAAGCAAACGACAGCGAGGCAATAGTTTTGCTTTTCATAGTTTTTTCCCCAAATAAATCTGTTTAGTCTATATCTGTATTTATACTGCTTTATAATTATATATATTATAACACATAAATAATACCGCGTCAATAGGCAAAGCCCGACATTCACGGAATTTTCGTGGAAATTTGAGCATTTTTTATAAATTTTTACGTCGTTTTTGTACAAAAAATAAAGGCGGTCTAAAGCCGCCCACAGCATATTGATACATTGTTTTATTTTGCCGCATTAACTGATTCTCGCAAAAATCTCACGATCGCCGTGCTTCCGCAAGGCAGCGGCATACCCGTCTGCTTTACGGGCAGACCGATCTCCTCGGAAAGCACTTCTATCTTAAAGCGCTTACCGACCGTCATTTGCAGAAGATAGCTCATAACGCTTGCCGAAAGACCCGTTGTATACGAGTTCAGTAGCACAAACAGCGGCTTATCGGACAAAAGCGCGGTGATATTCGTCATAAGCTCGAAAATGCTATCTTCAAGCTTCCACATTTCACCGTTTGTTCCGCGCCCATAGCTGGGCGGGTCGAGGATAACGCCGTCATAGCGTGTTCCGCGGCGAATCTCTCGCCCTATAAACTTGTTCGCGTCGTCAACTATCCAGCGAACAGGCTTTTCATCCAGCCCCGATAATTTAGCGTTGGTACGAGCCCAATCCACCATACCCTTTACTGCGTCACAGTGGCAGACACTCGCTCCCGCCGCCGCGCAAGCAAGAGTTGCTCCGCCAGTGTAGGCGAACAGGTTCAGCACATTTATCGGTCTGCCCGCCGCTCGGATAAGCTCGCCGCAGTAATCCCAGTTTACCGCCTGCTCGGGGAACAGCCCCGTATGCTTGAAACCCGTGGGCTTTACCATAAACGTAAGCTCACCGTAGCTTATCTTCCAGCTTTCTGGGAGCTTTCGACGATAATCCCACGCTCCCCCTCCCTTGTCCGAACGGATATAACGCGCGTGAGCGGTCGCCCATTCGGGAGCGTCTCCCGCGTTTTTCCAGATTATCTGCGGGTCGGGGCGAATGAGGATAACATCACCCCAACGCTCCAGACGCTCGCCGTTTGCGGTGTCTATAAGCTCGTAGTCTTGCCAATTTTTTGATATTCTCATATTCACTCTCCGATATATTTTCTCACATAACCGCCGCTCTGCCGTTCGGATACTCTCCGTCCCAGCCGCAGGGAAAATATCCGCCGCGATATATATCAAGCAGCTCCGTAAAAAATCCCGTTATGTTCAGCGCCTTTTCGACCGCAGCCCAGCACAAATCGCGCTTTGCCATATCTGCGATCTCCTCGTCAAGCGTGTTTTCTTCATTAAGTCCCGCACGCTCTCTGAAAAGCTGCCATTCACGCCATATATCGCTGTCCAGAGCCGCCGAAACGGTCTCAAAGATATCGTCTATCGTGTCATCGCCTATGATTTTCTCCGCCAGCTCCTCTAGGAAATATATCTGCGGCTCCCAAACACTTAAATATTTCGCGTTCCAATTGTCATAAGCGTCGTATACAGAACGCACGAGCAAATATTTTTCCGTTGGAGTGCCGCTGTTTTCAAACCACTTTATTTCCCTTATATCCTCAACAAACTTTTCCGAAACGCTTCGTTTAAGATACTCGTCCAACAACGCATATGAAACGCTGCCCTCAGGGTGTACGAGATTTATCGCGTCCTCAACGGGCACCCACCGCGCCTCGTCCACCTCTCCGGAAAGCCTCAGTTCCGCCTTTTTCGCGCGCGCGATAAAGCCGATCATCATCATATCCTTTTTCGCGAACCAATACGTTCCAACAAGGCGGTTGTCCGTAAGCTCTATACCGATCTCCTCATGAACCTCGCGCCGAGCCGTTTCCTCGGCGGTCTCGCCGGGCTTGATAAATCCTGAAACGAGCACCATATATTTTTCGGACATATAGTTCTGCTTTAACAGCGCCGCCTCGCCGTATTCATTGACAACCAGCGTTATTACTGCGCTTGAGAACATATCGAACCACGGTTTACCGCATTTTTCGCAGAACGGCGTGTCGCCGTCGTCGCCCATAGGCTTTAAAGTCAGTCTTTCCCCGCACTTGGGGCAGAATTTAAATCTCATAATTACCTCATTGCTTTCTCATTGGCATGACCGAAAAATATCGTATTCGGAGCATGACTCAAAATACGCTCCCAATCCGCTTTAAGGGCCGCGTTGTTTTCATAAGCGCCGATAAATTCGGGCGGTTCAAGATCGCCGACAAAGCAGTTCCCATCGTCCAAAACAACAGCAACGCCGTCTTCGCTGTGACTTTTTGTCGGAATTATTTCGCCCTGTATTCCCATTCCGAGCAGAAAACTTCTGCTTTCCTCACAGGAGATCACAACTGCCTTGCTTTCATCTATCGGCTTATAATCCAATCGCAGTTCACGTCCTAATATTTTATCCGAAAAATGAACATATTTGATTTGGGGTTCTATCAGCAGCAGTTGAACTCCAAGCGCCGTCAATTCGCCGATGATCCCTATATGATCGGGGTGATAATGCGTTGCGAGAACGTATTTTATATCCGTTATCGAGATATCGTTTCTCTTTATTTCCTTGTAAAAAGCGGGCAGCGTTCCCGCGTAATCGGTATCTATCAACAAGCCGTTGATAAAGTAGGTGTTTGTTTTCCCGTATTTTAATTTTATGAGCATATCCGAACCTCCGGTTTGGCGAACTCAATTATTGCAAATATGACACCCGAAGCACGACAGCAGAGCTCCGTGCTTTTCGCATTTCGGAAAACCGCATATTACGGGATCATCCGAATCCGCAGCCATTATCCACTCACCCAAAGCGTTTGGTAGAACATATTTGAAATCAAGCTTTGAAATCAGTTCCGCAAATTCTTTCAGCGCCCAAAATATATGCTCCTCATTAGGCTGATAATCGAGCTTTTCCCAATCCGTTCTGTTTTCCGCAGCCTCTATCACTTTCAGCATAAAACGCTTGTTTTCCTCGAAATTCTCCGTATTCCACGGCATTTCACAAATGTCAAAGCCCACCGTTCCAATACCAACCTTGCTTTGATCCTTTTCGGCAAGCCAGACTATCAATCGCTTTTCGTCAACCGTCTGCGCAATCCGCGAGCCTGCAAGGGTCAGAACGTCAATGAAAACGGAAGTCAGACCGTTGCTCATTTTCAAAGAATCTTCGCCAAATGTGATACGATTACCCATAATGTCATCTCCATGATCAGTTGTAACGCTCCAACATTTCGCGGAGCTGCCTTATAAACGGCGGCAGCGCGGTCTGGTCTGCCTTGAACTCGAATGTCATCGAATGCAGCATACACGCCCCATAGATAGTTCCCGAAACGTTAATTTGCCCCGTTCTGTTCATCTCAAAAATGATTTTCGCTCCGTAGCATATTTCAGACAACTCTACGGAATATAGCTTGAATTCGTACATTTCCTCAAGCTCTGAAATAAATCTGCGGAACTCCTTTATGTCATATTCGCACTCGCCTATTCCCATAAAATCGCCGCTTAAAACGTATAAGTTGAAACCGCTGTTGTAGGGATTTGCATTTGCCGCGTCCTCGGGATAATGTTTAAAATTCGCTACTTCAATGTAATTTTTACCGAATTCAAACCGCGCGTTCATATATCGCTCTCCTCTATAGCGTTCAACATCTCGCGCAGCCGCTTTATAAAGGACGGGAGCACGGTCTGGTCTGCCTCGAACTCAAACTCAACGGAATGTTTTAAGCAACTTGCTTTTCCGCAAACAATAACGTGTCCTGTTTTTCGCATTATGAACTCGACCCGCGACTCATAGCCAAAAACACTTTGCAGCTTTGCGTTATCGCGCTCCAAACGATACATTTCCTCAAGCTCACTGACAAACCGCGAAATGTCCTCTTCGTCGACTTCGCATTCGCCGCAACCCGTAAAGCCATTGCTTTTAACGTCAAACACAAATATAGTTTCGGGCGGCTCGACACTTATATCAAGAAAATTTTCGCCAAATTCAAGAAGTGCGTTCATAATCCTTATCCTTTCGCAGAACGAACCATACCGACCAGACGAACGCTGCTCCCATAACTACCCACTGCAAATAGTTGTCAATAAAAACAAACACATGGTTATCCGAGTTCCATTCAGCAACAAAAGCCGTGCCATTCGCGGGAACGTCATAGAGAAAATGCAGCAGCATAGGCATTAAGATGTTGTGCGAATGCAGATATACCGCCGAAAACGCAAAGCCCATTGCTCCCGTCTGCAAAAAGCGGTACAGAGCCTCGTCAAAGCTGCCGCAGTCGATAACATGAACAAGCCCGAAAAGCAGAAACGACAACAGCGCGTAGCAAAGCCGTCTTTTCCAAGTGCGCTCACCGTTGAAATAACCCTCGCACACAAAGCCGCGGAACGTAAGCTCCTCAAAAAAGCCCGTGGTTATCTGCTGGCAGAACAGGCAGGAAAACGCTATCGCGAATGTGGTGTTGATATACTCCACCGCCCCGATCATCACATAGAACACGGCGAAAAGAGTTAGCACGATAAGACCAAGGCCCGCAAAAAACGCCGCCTTGAAGCCCTTGAAATTGATAATGTTAGTCCATTTGCCCTTGTGAAAGAGCTTTACAAATATTATCAGCTCCGCAACGCCAAACACAAGGCGTTCCGCGCTGCTGAAAAAATACCACTGCGCGCCGTCAAGCTTTAAAGAACGCCCGATAAGCGTAATACCGTAAAACACTCCGAAAAAAACGACCGCCAATATAACGCTGATGTTATTTTTGATTATTTTCATTCAGTCCTCCAAGTCGTCAAGGGTCGCCTGTCCGTCGCGCAGAATACCGAGGTGCTTATACGCAAGAGCTGTCGCAACGCGCCCGCGCGGAGTTTTAGCTACAAATCCGAGTTGCATAAGATACGGCTCGCAAACGTCCTCCAGCGTGACCGCTTCCTCATTAAGAGCCGACGCAAGCGTTGAAAGTCCCACAGGACCGCCATTGTAGCCTGTTATCATCATTTCAAGCATACGGCGGTCGAGACTGTCAAGTCCCAACTCGTCTACTTCAAGCTTTTTAAGCGCATTATCCGCGATATCGCGTGTAATCTTGCCATCTCCCAAAACCTCGGCGAAATCGCGGACGCGCTTTAACAGCCTGTTCGCGATACGCGGAGTTCCGCGAGAGCGCCGCGCTATCTCCATTGCACCGTCTTTCATAGTCGGTATTCCCAGAATGACCGCCGAGCGCTGAACGATATCGCACAATTGTTCGGGAGTGTATAGCTCCAAACGCTGAACTACGCCGAAACGGTCGCGAAGCGGCGCGGAAAGCTGCCCCGAACGCGTTGTAGCGCCGATAAGCGTAAAGTGCGGCAAATCTATTCTGATAGACCGTGCCGCAGGTCCGTTGCCCATTACAATATCAAGCGAATAGTCCTCCATTGCAGGGTACAGTACCTCTTCCACCTGTCGGGAAAGACGATGTATCTCGTCTATGAACAGCACATCGTTCTTTTGAAGATTGGTTAAAAGCGCGGCAAGGTCGCCCGCCTTTTCGATTGCCGGACCGCTCGTTACGCGAATATTCACGCCCATTTCATTGGCTATTATGCAAGAAAGCGTAGTTTTCCCAAGTCCGGGAGGACCGTACAAAAGGACGTGATCAAGGCACTCGCCGCGTTTTTTCGCCGCTTCGATATACACCGCCATATTCTCCTTGACCTTGTCCTGTCCTATATACTCGTCAAGAGTTCTCGGACGGAGAGTAAGCTCCGCTTCGCTGTCCGATTCGCTGAAGGACGGCTCCACAAGCCGCTCATTCGGATCAAATCCAAGGTCGTCGTTTGACATCTCTATCATCGTCAATTCCCTTTCTGTCGGGGTTTAAATTCTTTATGTATCACAAGTTCCACTTGTGAATTTATGCAGCTTTCGCCTTCAAAATCAAGGCGAATTATAAACGGCATAAAATTCACTATCTTCTTAAAGCACTTGAAATCGAACTCGGGATAGTAATAATTCAAAATCGTGGAAAGCGCCGTTCCATGGGTCGCTATTGCTATGTTCTCGTCATTATGCTCCGAAAGAAGCCGCTTTAAAGCGCGGATATTTCTGTTTTGCACCTCGCGCAGACTTTCTCCGTCCTCAATATGATAATCGAAATCCATCCACTGCTTTTCCATGAATTCAAAGAAATTTTCACCTTGCCAGCCGCCCGCGTTCCGCTCGCGGAGATCCTCGTATATATTCACGTCCAAGCCCGAACAAAGCGAATACAACCCCACCGTATCTATGGCTCTGATGTACGGACTGGACGCTATAAACTCCACGCCGCGGCTTTTCAGCAGGTCGGCGACAGCACGCGTATCGTTCTTTCCCTCATCGGTGAGCGGTCTTGTTCTGTCGTCGCGAACGCTGTGGTCCGACTGCGCGTGGCGAACGAAGTACACCTCAGTCATTGGCTTTCTCCTTATCCTCTATTCTGCGGTAAAACAGCTCCGGCAGGTCTTTGCCGTCATAATCGGTTTTATGAAAGCTCAACATCGCGTTTATCCGTTTATTGAGTTCTTCCGGGTCGTGAATACCACACAGCTGCGCTTTCTTGCATTCCTCCTCGGCTTTTTGCGCGTCGCCGCGCATAGCGTACCAATCGGCGAAAACCGCGTGGCACAACGGGTGATTTTCGTTTATCTTCACTAACTTTTGCAGAGTTTCAAACGCCTTATCATCCTCGCCGCGCAGCATCTGAACTTTCGCTATACTGAAATACGAATAGCCGTGATTGGGATCGTAACGCAGCGCCTGCTCAAAGCAATATAGCGCTTGATCGAGCTTGCCCTCCGTAAAATACGCATGACCCAGTCTTGATTGCGCTTCAGCGTTATCGGGAGCGTATTCCACTGCCTTGCGGTAGCACCACATAAGCTTGCTGTCATTATCCATCGCTTCATACAAACGAATGAGCCACTCTATGCAAAACATCTGGTTTTGCCGAACATCCGTCCTTGAAAGCGCCAGCTGAAGTATCTCCTCCGCTTCGGCAAGCTTGCCGTTGATAAGCGCGTATATTCCCTTATAAGCGAGCTTTGCCACATCATCATTATGGACGAGCTTTATGCCGTCTTTGCCCAAAGCGCGCAGCGCGGTCTTTCTTTTTGCGAGGTACGGGGTAACAACATCGGTCCAGATCACCGCGATAAGTGTTATCAGCACAGCGCCGCTCCAACAGCCAAGCACTATGGGCGCGATAATCCAATCGTCAGTTGCCAGATACGATATCAACGCGCCCAGAAGTCCCCCAAGCGCTACAAAGAGCAGCCTTTGAAAGCCGAGTTTACCGTCATCATTCTTTCTCAAGGAGTACCTCCTTTATATCAAGCCAAATTCTTAAGTCCATACTTTATCAAGTCCTCGACCGAGCTTGTGGGGTTCGCTCCCGACAGCGCCGTTCCGCACTGCGCGGACGTAAAGCCGAGCGTCTGCAAAGCGGTGAGCGCCTCCGTGAGGTTGTCTCCCATTATCGGAGCCGCGCTTTGAAGCTCTGCCGAGGATATCTTCTGCTCCTTTGCCACCTTGTCTTTAAGCTCCAGAACGATCCTTTGCGCTATTTTTGCCCCTATACCCGGAGACTTTGTGAGCGTCTTATAGTCGCCCGACGCTATGCACAGCGCCAGCTTCGACGGCGTTATGTCGCTTAGTATCGACAACGCGGCTTTAGGACCTACTCCCGAAATAGAAATAAGCTGCTTAAACGCCCCAAGCTCGGCATTATCCGCAAATCCGAACAAGTCAAGCGAATTCTCCGTAACGTGCAGATATGTATACAGCGTCACCTCGCCAAGCTCGCGTATCTTTGAAAGCGTATTCATAGTCGTTCTGCAAGCGTAGCCCACTCCGCCGCACTCCACAACCGCGAGACCTGTTTCCCAATGCGTCAATTCACCATGTAAACTATATATCATTTTGTCTCCTTTATAGCAATTAAGCAGCCCGCTAAACTATTTCTTCTTGTTCAGCTGAGTGACCTCGTTGCCGTGCATTATCTCCGAAAGCCGCGAACCGCCCGTATGTCCGTGAGTTATCGCCAAAGCTAACGCGTCCGCGGTGTCGTCGGGTTTTGGAATGACTTTAAGGCGCAGAATGTTCTTTGTCATTTCCTGAACCTGATGTTTTTCCGCTGCTCCGTAACCCGTCACCGCTACCTTGACCTGCAGCGGCGTGTATTCGAATATCTTCACGTTTCTTTGAACCGCCGCGAGCATTATCACGCCTCTGGCTTGTGCCACATCTATTCCCGTGGTGATATTCGTATTAAAAAACAGCTTTTCTATGCTCATGCAGTCGGGGCGGAATTTATCCAGCACGACGCACATATCCTCATATATCTCGCAAAGCCGTTTTTCAAACGGAGTTTTGGGCAAAGTGGTTATCTCGCCGTACTTCACCACATTGAAACGCACATTATCGTACTCCAGCACACCCCACCCGACTATGGCGTAGCCGGGGTCTATTCCCAGTATCCTCATGTGTAGCTCTCGTTATCGGTGACATACGCTCGAACTCTGAGCGGTATGCCCAGCCTCTCCGCCAGCTTTTCGCACTCTTTTATCTCTTCTGGCGTTATTATATCGACCACCGTGAAAGAAGTCTTTATGCCAAGCGCCTTGACATCCCGAGCGAAACACATCATTTCATCAAACGACCTCTCTCCGAAGCTCGGGCGCGTTACCTCGTTGTAGCGTTCGCTTGTGGGCGCGTTCAGGCTTATCGAAAAGCTGTCTACTACCCCCTTAAAGCGCTCGATGCTAAAGTCCTTATTTATCAGCCGAACAAGCCCATTAGTATTAACGCGAACGCTCATTTGGGTTTTGGACTTTATATACTCGGCGGTCTTTATCAGCATATCCGCGCGAACGGTGGGCTCGCCGTAGCCGCAGAAAACCGACTCGGTGATACCTGTCTTGTCGAACTTCTCAAACGCCGCGCAGACCTCCTCAAAAGACGGCTCGTGCTCCAGCCACAGGCTGTCGTTATCCTCTATGCTGTCACCGTTTTTTCGTATGCAGAACACGCAGTCGCACGGGCAGCCGTTGGTGATGTTGATATACATTTTTCCGTCAAATTTGTAAAATATCGTCATTTCTTTCACCTCATACTAATTTCTCATTAAAAGCGGACACATTATCTTGTTTTCTCTCCCCCGCTTCATGGGAGAAGAAAAACAAAAATTGTACTTTTTCTATTGAGAATCGGTATCACAAATACACATTATAATTATAGCACTTTCAAAAGTAAATGTCAATACATAAAAATCACACAAAAAGTGGCTCCGCCCGCAAACTTCGGGAGAGCCGCGCAATATATACGCCGCTTTTATTTCTTGATAAGCTTGGAAAACTCCAGCGCCTTGCCGAGGTCACCCTCCACTTTGAGCTTACCCGTGGTGTAAGCAACAACAGGATCGAGTTTGCCCTCAATCAGCTTCAAAAACTTTGCCTGCTCCATGGTGATCGCGCATGAGCGATCGTTATACTCATACGGCTCCACAGAAGCCTTGCCGTCCTTTATCTCAATGTAGAAAACGCCGCCGTCCTTGCCGGTGATATTCACCTGCACAGCCAAAAACGGCTGATTTGACGTGTCTACCTCTGCCATTTTTCCGCGTACATTTTCCAAAAGCTCTTCAAATGTCATAATAGCATCTCCTTTTAGTTGAATTCCTCTTTCAGTCAATTATACCACACTTTTTCAAATTTGTCAAGTAATTATAATTTCCCTATTAAGTGCATACAAACCTATCTTATTTTCTCCCCCATTTCGCGTGGGAGAGAACGCTATTAAGCGATTTTAACGCCAAAGGCAAAAATCAGCGAATATCCACCATATCTATCCATGCAAGGAGCAGCTCGCGCTCGTCGGGCTTTTTGAATTTGAGCTGCGCGCCGGCAATTATAGGCAGCCACTCGCGAATATACTGAACATCGGTGCCGGTTCTCGCGCAGTATATCTTTAAATAACGCTCCGCCCACTCGGTGTGGTGCTTTAGGCAGAGGTTAAGATACGTCTTGGCTACATCAGCCGACGCGTTTCCCTGCTTTGCTTTCATCCAGTCAACTACGAAAGCCCCGGAATCACTTACTATGATGTTATCGGGCGAAAGATCGTTGTGACAAAGCTTGGAGTGCTGCGGAAGCTTATTGAGATGAGTTGTAAGCTCATACTTTTTTACATCATCTATCATATCCAGACCGTCTATAGAGCGGGTGAGATAATCTTTAAGGCGGCTGACCTTGGCGGAAGAAAGCTCGTTTATCTCCACTTGGATATCGGCAAGCTGCTTTAAATACATATCGGCATTGGAGGGATCCTCGCGCATTATCAGCTCCAGCGTCTTACCCTCGATAAACTCGTACACTATCGCATACCTATCATCGATTTGGCGTATTTCAAGGAACTTCGGTATCCTTGCATAGCCCGTTTCCTCGACACGGGTGTGTGTTATCGCCTCATAAAGCACCACGCTCTTCGGCTCTTTGGGGTCCTTGAACAGCTTTACGCACTTTCCCTCGCACTCGAACACCTGAACCTTTTCGCCGTCCGAGATAAGATTTTTAAGCTCCATATATATCATTCCTTTCCGAAAAATAGTGTTTCTATACAAATAGGCAAAATGATCCTGTCTTTATTATATCACTATTTTTTTCGATTGTAAAGATACTTTGTTAAAATTTAACTTCTTTTCGGAATTTTTCAGAAAACTTTTGTAAAAACTCACAAAAGCATATGTTTTCTCTAAAGCAAAGAGAAAAATATACTGTAATTCCACCGCAAAAACTTGTTGACAATTAAGGCAACACCGCACAAA
>DKXD01000080.1:13831-14029 GCA_002492075.1 Ruminococcaceae bacterium UBA7135 | reverse complement strand
TATTTATACAGAGAACAAATACTTTCAGGCAGAATACTTTCCGCCCGATTCAACAAAACAACTTTTGCAAATAATCTCTCTTTTTAATTATACACCAAACGAGAAATTATTACAAGTGTTAAGGATTCGGTAATACTACAAAATTCGCGGGGTAGTTTTTTGTTGATTTTCAACAAATTTGTTGACTAACGCCTCTTT
>DKXD01000080.1:13349-13518 GCA_002492075.1 Ruminococcaceae bacterium UBA7135 | reverse complement strand
AAATTAGGTAAGCCGCTGGCGATGAAATGAGGTTAAAATGTGCCTATCAAAAGAGTTAGCGCATAAAAATATAGCAACAATTACCAAATTGCACAATTCGATCGCAAGAATTTCATTAACATTTACCAAAATTTACATTTGAATTATTTCATAAAATAAGTTACAATAA
>DKXD01000080.1:0-13040 GCA_002492075.1 Ruminococcaceae bacterium UBA7135 | reverse complement strand
ATTTCATAAAATAAGTTACAATAAACTTAAATCAATGAAAACAGGTGATGAAACATGTTAAAAGCTATACTATCACGCAGGGATATATCCAAAAGCGGCGAATACTACTCATATATCTGCGATCTGCTTGCCTGCGGAGACGTTCGGGAACTGCAAAATCACACGCACCACATCGGGACATCTCGGCTTCAGCATTCGCTGAACGTTTCGTATTATAATTTCAGGCTCTGCAAGCTGCTGCGACTTGACGCACGCGCCGCCGCACGCGCGGGACTGCTGCACGATCTGTTCTTTTATGACAGAAAAACTCACGAGCGCATACAAAACCGTCATCCCGCCGAACACGCGAAAATAGCGCTGTATAACGCATCTATGCGATTTCCCATAAACGAGATCGAGGGCGATATGATACTGAACCATATGTGGCCTATGACGCCGCATTTGCCGCGCCACGCCGAAACATTCGTGATAACGCTTGTAGATAAGTTCTGTGCGCTGACGGAGCTTTCCGCGTATCTTTGCAGACTTGCCGGCAGCAAGATGAAAAAATCGGAAAAGGCAATGCCGCTAAAGCGTTTCGGTCGCAAACGGCGCAAAGCGCGCTGATTAATTGTATTAAAAGCCGCCGCTCTCGTCTCCAAAATGAGGGCGGCACTTTTATTTGATCCTGTGAAGCAGCTCGAACTGCTTGTCAAGCTCTGCAGCGGTCGGCTGAACATCCGCATAACGCACTCTGTTATACGTGTCCGATATCCCGCTCATATCCTCTCCGAACGCGCTATTCCCTTTCTCTCGGTGGACGTCCGTCGTATCCGACGGCTTAGGCGGATACGAAGTCCTGCCAAGCCGCACCAAAAACAGCTCGTAACCAAGCCTGTACTTGCGCTCGGGCGATGTTTCGCGAATGTAGCGGCGCTCAAGCTCGCGTTCCGCTTTCTTTTTCATTCGCTCCGTCGGCGGCTTTGCGGCGCTTGATGTTATCTCATCGGCAAACGGAACGTCCGATGTTTTCCGCCGATCTTTGAACAGTGGCGCAAAAAAGTTCTTTATCGCTTGAACTATGCTCTTTCTAAACACAATGATCAATACTATCAGCGCGGCAATCATCAATACGGCTATAACGTCTCCCGCCGAACCGTCCTTTATTTCAATTGAACCGCCGTTAAACCCGGCGTCTTCCGAGGGTTCAATTTCGATTGGCTCGTTTGAAAAGTGAAACCAGCCGTCAACTATTTCCGCAACATACAAAAAAGCTCTTACAGCAGCGCCCACCAGCATCTTCAAGAAATTACCTATAGGCTTTGCGAAAGCAAACAGCCCCAACGCCACCGCAAATATTCCCATACCGATCAGCGCGTTATAGCGGCGAAGCCCCCAAGGAAGCACCGCTCTGCCGCGGTCTCGCTGATTCGTGCAGGTGTCTATGTTAGTCTGATTGGTAAGCAGCGCCGATATCAAGATAATGAACGCAAATCCGAAGCAAAGCATGCGGCTGCCCTGCGCTGCCAATTCTCCCTTTACGGACAGCGCAAACATTATCGTTAAAAGTATTGAGGAGATAATATACAGCGCGAACCATGATCTTGAAAAAATATCCGAATAAGCCTTTCCCCGACTGAAGCAGCCGCCGAAATATATGACTATACCGCCCGAAAGAACATAGAAATACGCTCCCGGATCGGGTTTCAGCAATACGCATACCATTATAAACAATGCGGACGGCAGCAAAAAGCCGAGTTTAAGCAGCAAATTCATTATCGGAACAAGCCTTTTGGAAAAATTCTTTCTGCTCCTCACCCGCCATATAAAACGCGCGGCAAGCAGTCCGAACACCCAAAACGCCAGCCACACGCCATATACCGCCACAAAATGCCACGGTATGAACCGTCCGATGCTAAGTACCTCAAGCGCGGGTATAAAAGGAAACAGCGCCGCAAACTGACCAACGTATGCAAGCACTTTTAGAAAAGTATGCTGTTTTGATATTCTTTCACTCATCGACCGCCACCGCCTTTAAGAAATATTTCCGCGCGGGATCATCAGCAGCTCAACGCTTTGAGGAATATACTCGGTGCCCTCGTTCAAGCCCGCTGTTAAAACCTTGCAACACTTTCCCTTTGAAATCAGCCCCGCCAGAAAAGTGCCTATCATTTCCGAAACAAACGGCGTTATTATTATCACATCGGTGATATCGTTAAAGTCAAGCTCCGTCAGCAGATCGCTTATACGTTCTCCGCAGACATTTTCAAGCTCCGCCAGCTGCCGAAGCGCGTTCACGGTATGACTGCTGCCGCTCCCCGCGGGAAGCATAAGGGTCTCGGAAGCGTTTATGGTCAAAGCGCACTCCGCGCTCATTCTTTGGCATTGATCCAGCACAAACGCCGCCGCTTTTATCTGAAGCTCCAGAGCATTATCAGGAAGCGCGCGGCAGTACGCCTCGCTTCGCTGCATATTCAGCACTATCATAATGCGGCGTTCCGTTGTGAACTCGTTTTTATACGCCATCAGTCTGCCTGTGCGCGCCGTTTGCGACCAATGTATGCGGTTCATCGGCTCGCGCCCCGTATACTCCCGCGATCCGCTTATCATAAACGGATCGGGCATCACAAACCGCCGCACCTGCATATTCCCGATGAACAGATCGCCCGAAAGCTCCCCCATGTCCATATCGGCGGGAGCGGGAAGAACGCGCACGCTGCCGCTCACTTTGAACATTCTCGCCTTTTTGGTAAGTCCGAAAAGATCGCTTATCGTCAGCGTTGAGTTTTCGATAGTCATAATGCCGCGTCTTTCGCAGCGAACCTTCCACACGCGACGGCACTTTTTATATCCGCGCAGCATAAAAACGCCCGCGATAAGTCCGCGCTGTACGTCCTGCTCATTTTTGACCGTCCTTTGACCCTTGAACGTGAGATACGGCGAACAGCTTATTTCGCTCCTCATCCACACAAGCGGCAGGCGCTTGGCGTTTTCGATCTCCTCGATTATCTCTATCTCATCGTTCTCATACGTCTCGGGAACGCTTATGCTTATATTATAGGTGACGTTCTTAAAGCCGAACTTGTCATACAGCAAATACTGTCCCATAATAATGACCGCGAGAATTACCGCCATTGCAATAAGCTCCATAAATTACCTCGTCAAATCTTTTCCGTCGGCACGGGAACGCTGTCAAGTATCTGTGCCAATACGGCTGCCCCTGTATCCTCCCGCGAATACCCCTTGCAAATCAAGCGGTGCGGCACAACATACGCAGCCGCTTTTTTTACGTCCTGCGGCATTGCGTGATCTCTTCCGTCCGCCGCCGCCAGCGCACAGCTCATACGCTTGAGCGCCGCCGCTCCTCTTGTGGAAAGCCCCAGTTTTACCGAGGCGTGTTTTCTTGTAGCGGCGGCGATGTCCGCTATATAACCGCACACAGCTTCATTGGCGCGGCAAGCGTTGACCTCATTCTGAGCCTCGAGTATATCATTTTCGCCGCACACCGCCGTAAGGCTTTCCTCCGCGCCGAACGACGCCGCACCGCCTATCACGGCTATCTCTTCCTCCCTTTCGGGATATCCGAGAGACAAGCGTACCATAAATCTGTCCAGCTGCGCCTCAGGAAGCGGATACGTTCCCTGTATCTCAATGGGATTTTGCGTCGCGATAACGAAAAACGGTGATCTTAACTTCATACTTTCTCCGTCTATCGTTGTCTGGCGCTCCTCCATACACTCCAGCAGCGCCGATTGCGTTCTGGGGGTCGCGCGATTTATTTCATCCGCAAGCAAAATATTTGTGAACACAGGTCCTTTTCGCAGAACGAACTCCTGCTCTTTCATATTGTAGAAGTTTATTCCCGTAATATCCGACGGAAGAAGATCGGGCGTGAACTGTATGCGCTTAAAATCTCCGCCAACGGACTTCGCCAGCGACCGCGCCAGGAGGGTTTTTCCCGTGCCCGGAACGTCCTCGATAAGAACGTGTCCGCCCGCCATCATCGCGGCGCAAACGAGCCTTATCTCCTCTTCCTTGCCGCGAACGGCTTTGGATATGTTATCCGTTATTTTTTCCGTAAGCTCTTTTACCATAATAAACGCTCCTGTCAAATTACTTTTCCACATCGTCTTTCGGCATTTTGCGCAGAGTATCAAACGCAATGATACCGATTATTATCGCACATACCGTCCATACTATCGGCTCGGAGATGACCACACCGAAATAGCCGCCTATCTCTTCTATCGTGCTGCCCACGCCGCCGTCGCTGCCGCCGAAAAGCGGTATCATAACCACTACCGTAACTATCTTCCACAACAGCTCTATAACGCTGCAAATTATCGGAACAAGACTCTTGCCAAGCCCCTGCAAGGCGCTCCGCAAGCCAAGCAGCGCCGCAAGCGCGAAATAAAAAGGCACCGCCCACTTCATATAAAGCACGCCGGTATCTATTATCGCGGCGGCGTTTTCTCCCTCGGAGCTAACTATCATACCGATAAGCGCATCTCCCGCGAAAAAGATCAGCGCGACCGCTATCGCCGACCAAGCAAACATGATCATCAAGCCGTCACGAATACCGCGCCTTATTCTTGAATACCTTTCCATGCCGCGGTTCTGGGAGCAGTATGTGACAAGCGTTGCGCTTACCGCCGAATAGGGCATGATAGTTAAGCCGAATATCTTTCGCGCAGCCGTGTGAGCGGTAATAACATCTTTTCCGAAACCGTTTATCCCGTTTTGCAGAACTATCGAGCCGATATCTACTATCGAATACATCAGCGCCATTCCAAGCCCCGCGCCGAGCAGCTCCTTAGTCGACTCCGCCGTAAACGTAAAGTCCTTGCGCTTCACCAAAAGCATAGGACGGCGCTTTATCAAATAAACAAGGCACACCGCCGCCGAAACAGCCTGCGCCGCCACCGTCGCAAGAGCAGCTCCGACCACTCCCGCCTTGAATACGCAGATAAGCAGCAGGTCCAAGCCTATGTTCAGCGCCGTGGAGAGGATAAGTATTATCAGCGGTATAACGCTGTCGCCCACCGCGCGGAGTATGCTCGCCTCAAAGTTGTACAGCAGCGTTACCACAAGCCCCAGCGCTACGACAAAAAGATAGCTCCTCGCCTCGACGAATATATCGTCGCGCACGTCCAAAAGTCTTAAAAGAGGGTCTATGAACGCCGTCGAAAGCAATATCAGCACTGCCGTCACCGCGGAAGCGAACACAAGCATACGCGCTATTGTTCGGCGCATTTCGTCATATTCGCCCGCGCCGAAATTCTTCGCTACTACTATAGAAAATCCGGTGACCAAGCCGTTTATAATATTGAACATCAACGACACCAACGGCGCTGTGGATCCCACTGCCGCTATCGAATCGTTGCTGAGGTTTTGTCCGATGATAACAATGTCCGCAAGGTTATACGCCTGCTGAAAAAGATTTCCAAACAATAGCGGCAAAGCAAACAGCACAATAAGCTTTATCGGTCTGCCGCAGGTTAAGTCTTTCATATTTTCTTTTGTCCTTACTGTCTGTCTATTTCTACATAACGCCGTCAAGAAAACTATAGGATCGGCTTTCTCCTTTATCATATTGTAGCACAATCTTTTAAAAATTACAAGTATATGCAGATATTTTTGTATAAGTACTTGCATTTTGGAAAAAAATGTTGTATAATATATATGTTACATACTTCTATTCTAACAAGTTATTATACGCCAAGGAGGAAAGAAATGTCTGTAAATCTTCAAAAAGGGCAAAAGGTAGACCTTACCAAAGGCAACGCGGGGTTAAAATCGCTGGTTGTCGGCTTGGGCTGGGACGAGGCTCCCAAAAAATTCTCTCTGTTTTCAAAGCAGGAGGATATCGACTGTGACGCTTCCGCGATACTCATCAACGGTCAAACAGGAAAGCTAAACGGTCCTATCGATGTTGTATACTACGGTCAGCTTATGCACAGAAGCGGCTCGGTTCGTCACTGCGGCGATAACCTCACCGGCGCGGGCGACGGCGACGATGAACAGATCATCGTCGAGCTTAACAAAGTGCCCGCGGAATACTCTAAGATAGTTTTCGTTGTGACTATCTATCAGGCGAGAGAGCGCAAGCAGCAGTTCGGTATGATAAAGAACGCGTTCATCAGAATTGTTGACGCCGATACCGGCACGGAGCTGTGCAAGTACAATCTTTCCGAAAACTACGATGGCAAGACCGCAATGATCTTCGGCGAAGTATACCGCTACAACAACGAGTGGAAATTCGGTGCTATCGGCGAGCCTACCAACGACAACGGCATTGCAGATATCGCGGCAAGATTTCAATAATACTGTTTCTCAATAATAAAGAGTACAAAATTTATTTTCTCCCCTGTGAAGCGGGAGGGAAAAAATAAGATAATGTGTCTGCTTTTAATGGGAAATTAGTATAAATGTTTTTATGGAGGATATTATTATGTCTAAGAAGCTTGTAATAATCTCGGGTATCATTACATTGGCGGCGCTTGCCGCAGCGGCTGTCGCTTATTTCCTGCTTGGGAAAAGGGGCGTTATGGAGTCGCTTGATATAGACGACGAGGACGAGATCTGAACAAAGCGCTTAACCGAATTCAACATAAAAACCGCTCCGGCGTACATCGGGGCGGGGTTTGTTGTGCGTAATATCGATTGGGAGAATTTATGTCGAAGGAACTGAAAACAAACGCTATGCGTATGCTGGACAAGCTGAAAATACCCTATGACTATGAGACCTACGAGTGCGGGGAATTTGAGGACGGCGTTCAAGTGGCAAAGCTTTTGGGGCAAAGCCCCGATATTACATTCAAAACGCTGGTAACCATTGGGAAAAGTGCCAAATATTATGTGTTCGTGCTGCCCGTAGACCGCGAAATGGACCTAAAAAAATGCGCGAAAGCGGTCGGCGAAAAATCGCTTGAGCCTATCCATGTCAAGGACATCCAAAGCATAACGGGATATATTCGCGGAGGGTGCTCCCCTATCGGAATGAAAAAGCAATTCCGCACGGTAATACACGAAAGCGCGAAAAATATTGATACCATCATAGTAAGCGGCGGAAGGCTTGGTTTGCAGCTTAAACTTACTCCGGATAATCTTATCAAGGCGTGTTCGGGTGAGTTTGCCGATATTGTCGCGATATAAAATAATCTTCCCCCGTTTCGCGGGGGAAGATAAATGAAAAAGCACAAAATAAGCGCCGCGACTTTTTGCCGCGGCGCTTTGCCGGTTATTTGCCTGCGTTAAGCCAAGCGGAGCTTATCAGCATCCGCAGCCGCAGTTGTTGTTATTGCAGCCGCAGCCGCAATCGTTCTGAGCGCTGCCGCAGCCGAAGCCGTTGCCGCAGCAAGAGAACAAGAGAATGAGGATGATGATCCAGCAGCAGCTGTTGCCGTTATTAAAACCACACATAGTTATTTCCTCCTTATGGAAACATATGTGAATTTCCGCTCCCCTATGGAGCTTCCGTTTCACAGTACATAATATGCCGAAAGGAAAAAACGGTTACAAAAAAAGAGCGCCGTCCGGGGAATGAACGGCGCTCAAAAGCATGACTGGAGGATTTGATTTCCTTCTTATGTTTACATTATATCATCGCCTTTAAAATATTTCAATATTTATGACAACATTGTAACCGTTTTACGCGGTTTTGTAACCTTTTGTAAATTCTTTGTAACCTTTTTGTAACCTTTTTGTGGATTTTCGCAGTATATTATGAAATAAATATGAAAAAAACAAAAAAAGACTAGTCAAAACGCGTTTTTTGTGATATAATTATTAAAGTGAGTTTTTATCTGTTGTACAGGAGGAAACTATTCGTGAAAAACATAGAAATAATCCCTCTCTACGAAATCCGCGCCGATGGCGCGGAGATACGGTTAGGCGACTCCTCAAACAAGGTGAAAGCGGCATTGGGAGAGCCTTACGGCACTCGGGAGGATTCGCTGTACTATTACAATAACGAGCTTCGGATAGACTTTATCGCGGACAGCGTTGAGTTTATCGAGTTCCTTGGCGGTATCGACGGAGAGCTTCAGCCCGTAATATACGGAGCACCCGCTTTCCAAACAAACGCTGATACACTTTATGATATACTCACAAAAGAAAACGAAGGCATGATTGATGACAACGAAGACGGATATTCATACGGATTTTGTGAAATTTCGGTTGGTGTTTACCGAGAAAGTACACCCGAGTCTGTTCAAGAGATGATCGATGATGCAAAAGAAAACGGCGAACCGCTTGACAAAGACGATATCGCCGAAGAAACGCGCCGCGCTTCCCACTGGGACACCATAGGGATAGGCGTTAAAAACTATTACAAACGGGTGATTTGATTGATATATTTGGATAACGCCGCCACGACAAAGCCCTGTGCCGAGTGCGTTAAAGCAGTGAACGAGGCTATGGAAAACGGCTTTGGGAACGCGAGCTCTCTGCACGGACTGGGCGGTTCTTCCAACTCAATGATAGCAAGGGCGAGAAAAACGCTTCTCGCGGCTGTAACAAGCACGAATAAGCCTTTTGACGGCAGCGTTCTGTTTACTTCCGGAGCTACCGAAAGTAACAATACTGCTCTGCTGGGCTCTCTGCACAGATTTCGTCCGCACGGAAAGAAGATCGTTTCAACGGCTATCGAACATCCGTCCGTGGCGAAAACGCTCACACTGTTCGAGGAGGACGGACTGAACGTCGTTCGGCTTGCGCCAAAAGACTGTGACGATTTTGTCGAGGCTTTGGTGAACGAAGTCGACGAAAACACCGCGCTGCTCTCCGCAATGGCGGTGAACAACGAAACCGGCTTCAAAATCGACGTTCCGCGCCTGTACAAGGAAGTTAAGCAAAAAAACCCGAGGACTATCGTTCATATCGACGCAGTACAAGGGTTTCTGAAAGTTCCGCTGGACGGCGATCTGATAAGCGTTTCGGGGCACAAGATACACTCGACCAAGGGCATTGGGGCGCTGTTCATCAAAAACGGAGAACGCATACTTCCGCTGCTTTCGGGCGGCGGACAACAAGGCGGTCTGCGCTCGGGCACCGAGCCTGTGGAGCTTATTGCGGGCTTTGAAGCTGCAGTTCGTGCATACAGCGGCTGCGAGGAGCACTTCAACAAGCTGAAAACGCGTCTGCTTGACGGTCTGTCAAGGCTTGAGGACATTGGGATAAACTCCGGAGCGGACTGCGTTCCGAACATAGTAAATTTCAGTGTTCGCGGAGTTCGAAGCGAAACTATGCTGCACTCTCTTGAAGAGGATGAAATATATGTTTCAAGCGGCTCGGCCTGCTCTAAAGGCAAAAAGAGCGACGTGCTTCCCGCGTTCGGAATATCGGACAAGGATATCGACTGTGCGGTGCGTGTGTCGTTCTGCGCCGAAAACACAGAGGACGATGTTGACGCGCTGTGCAATAAGATCGCGAAAACCATCACAAGAATAAGAAGATAAAACAGACAGGGGAAAATATGAAAGAACTTATAATGGTAAAGTACGGAGAAATAGCTCTTAAAGGGATAAACAAAAAAACCTTTGAGGATATGCTCCAAAGCAATATAAAACGGCGTTTGAAGAAACTCGGGCAATTCGGATACGAGCGTATGCAATCAACTATCTACATAGAGCCTCTCGACGAGGACTCGGATGTTGATGAAGCGGTAGAGGCGCTAAAAAAGGTGTTCGGCATAGGCGCGATACAAAAATGCGCCGTATACCCCAAAGACATCGAGACAGTTAAAGCAAATCTCGGCGAGTATCTGTCCGACACGCTTGAAAATGCGAAAACATTCAAAATAGAGGCGAAAAGGGCGGACAAGACTTTTCCGCTCACCTCGCCCGAAATACAGCAGCAGCTCGGCGACGCTGTTCTGGATGCGTTCCCGAACATTGGTGTGGACGTACACTCTCCCGAGGTCACGGTAAGGCTGGAGGTTCGCGATAACGGCGCGTATCTCTCGGCAAAGCGGATAACGGGAGCGGGCGGTATGCCCGTGGGTTCAAGCGGAAAAGCTCTGCTTATGCTTTCGGGTGGGATCGACTCCCCCGCCGCGGGATATATGATGGCGAAACGCGGACTTGTGGTGGATTGTATACACTATATCAGCCCGCCGTACACCTCCAATATGGCGCTGACAAAGGTTCGCAAGCTCTGCGAGGAAATGACGGAATTCTGCGGCGACATTATGTTCTACTGTGTGCCATTTACGGAAATACAGGAAGCTATCCGCGACAACTGCCCCGAGGAGTACTTCACGGTGATAATGCGGCGGCTTATGGTAAAGATAGCTAACTGGTTCTGTAAAAAGGACGGCTACGGCGCGATAATCACGGGCGAGAGCCTGGCACAGGTCGCAAGCCAAACGCTCCGCGCGATAGGCTGCACCAACGCGGCTGCGGAGCTGCCGATCTTCAGACCGCTTATCGGTATGGATAAGATCGAGATAACGGACATCGCACGGAAAATAGGCACGTTTGAGACCTCGATACTGCCTTACGAGGACTGCTGTACGGTGTTCTCTCCAAAGCATCCCCGCACGAAGCCGCATCTTGAGGACGTTCTGAAAGCGGAATCGGCATTTGATTTCGAGCCGCTTATCGAAAAAGCTATAACAGGCACGACCGTTACACGCTACAAATACGGAGAGGAAACGGTATTCTTAGAGTAATGAACGAGATTCACGAAAATATACGCGAACTGTCAAGGCAGATCGTTGAGGTGTGCACCGAACGCGGCTTAAAAGTCGCGACGGCGGAAAGCTGCACGGGCGGTATGATCTCGGCGGCGATAACAAGCGTTCCGGGCAGCAGCGCGGTGATAGAGCTTGGGGTCTGTTCGTATTCCAACAGAATAAAGCAAGAACTTCTTAAAGTAAGTGAACAAACCTTGGATAAAGAGACCGAATACAGCGTCGATTGCGCAGCGGAAATGGCGGACGGCGTTTTAAAGCTGTCCGGCGCGGACTTTGCGGTTTCGACAAGCGGAATCGCAGGTCCTTCCGGCGACACAGAGGACGATCCCGTAGGGACAGTCTACATCGGTGTTTGCAGCGAGGAACGCAGCACAAGTGAAAGATTTGTGTTTCCCGATATGGGAAGAGACAATATCAGGGCAGCGGCGACCGAAAAGGCACTTTCTATGCTGCTCAAGCTTATAAAATAAAAGAAAGGAAAATAATTATGGCTAACATCGATCACAACAACAAAGAAAAGAACACCAAAAACAAACAAACCGACGTCTCCAAAAATACCGAGAAAAAGAAACGTGAAAACATAGCTTTTGATAAATTTGAAGTGGATATAAGCAGTTCTAACGAAAAGAAAAAGGAGGACAAAACTCCGAAAAAGAAAAACCCGTTTAAACGTGTTATTGAATACCTAATCCCGCAAAAGGGAGACACAAAGGGCGATATAGCCCGAAAGATACTTTTGCTGGTCGCTATATGCGTTTTGATAGGAACTTTGACATTCCTTATCCGACAATTAGTCAGCATGGATCAAAGCGCTAAAGGTAGCAACAAGCTTGCGGAGGAGGCAGGCGTTCCCAACAGTTCGATAAACTATAACGAGCCCGACCGCCTTACACACCCTTCTCCCAATATACGCACGACCGCAGGCACAGAAGAACCCGAATTTATCGACCTCACTCCCGTTGTCAACACTCCATTGGACGTAAACTTTGACTACCTTAGAAGTCAAAACCCACATACACGCGGCTGGATCAAAATCACGGGAACACTGCTAAACCACGTTATTCTTCAAAATCCCGATGACGATGATTTTTATCTCAACCACGATTTCAACGGAAACTATCAAGAGGTTTCCGCCGAGATAACCTCAAGTTGGAGAAACAAGTGGGACGGCACCGATGATAACATCATTCTATTCGGTCATAATATGAAAAGCGGATACGGTTTCGCTTATGTAAACCATTATGTACCAAATGACGTTTCCGGAGAACCGCTGGCATTCTATAAGGTTCATCCGACGATCATGCTGCAAAGGGACGGCGGTCCGAGCGAAACATATAAGGTATTCGCGGGAATCGTTGTAAACACGCAGGAAGAATACGGCGAGGTATTTAATTACACCACAAAGACCAAATTCACCAGTCAGGAAGACTTTAACGACTATATTATCAGCATTATGGACAGAAGCTGGTTCTATACCGATGTTGACCTTGAATACGGCGACAAACTGCTGACACTCTCGACATGCTATTGGCCGCTTGGCAGAAGCAAGGAAACACGTTTCGCTGTTATAGCAAGAAAGGTTCGTCCCGGCGAAAGCGAATATGTAGACACGTCCGTTGCACAAAGAAACTGGGGCGCAAAGCTGTGGGAAAACTATTATGACATTCTCAAAACTAAATGGTACGGCAGCAATTGGGATACCTCAAAGCTTAAAGGTTATGACGGATAAAGTATTATAAACGCGAAGACCGAGTACGGCACTCTTCAACTCTTTATGTATTCCCGATACAATTTGGGAAAACACATTGAAATTAGACTTTTCACAACAACTGTTCAGACAACGCAATGATACTTTTTGAAAAGAGGAACAAAAATGAGCAAATCCCCCAAAAAAGATAACATATTTGTTCGTATTGCTAAATATCTTTTTCCGTGGAAGGGTGACAAAACCTCCGAAGTAATAAGAAAAATCGTATTTCTTACCGCCGCCTGCGTATTGGTTGTTACAGTCAGCATTATCGCCGGTGACGCTCTGCAAAGAATGAAAACGAACTCCCGCGATGATAATCAGCGAAATGAATTTCATTCCGTTGCCGTAAACGACGACGAAAGCAACGCTTCACGCATTGATACAGCCGTCAGTGAACCAAACGCTTCTGAAACAAGCGAGCCTGAAGAAAAACCCCTGAGGATTGAATACCCTCCGCGCAAGGTTCGCGATAAATTTAAAACGCTGCTTGAACAAAACCCTGAAACCATAGGCTGGCTTACCATTCAAGGAACAAGCGAGAGTTATTCGTGGATAGATTATGTCGTTATGCAAACAGACGACAACGACAAGTATCTTTCACAAGATTTTTACGGAAAC
>DKXD01000205.1:635-16817 GCA_002492075.1 Ruminococcaceae bacterium UBA7135 | reverse complement strand
GAAAAGCGAAAACGCCGCTTTGCAGTCGAGTGCAAAAAAGCCCGCGCCAAATCCCGACGATAAAAAGCAGACAGCAAAGTTTTATATCGCGGTTTGTTTGCAGAATTTCAATTCTGCGGTTGAAATTGCGGACAGTATGCCCGAAAATGAACGTGCAAAGGTCATTAACGGCTTGAAAGTTATGGTTGAGAAAATGGGAGGACTGCTGCAATGAATGAGCATAGAGGGCTTTGGCACGGGAAGCGTCTTGATAATGGCGAATGGGTTGAGGGTTACTTGTCAAAAAGCAGAAACGTCAAAGAAAAACCCGCATTTTTGAAATATTGTATCGACCGTGAAGAAACGGGCTTGATGATGTCTTACATAGTCGCTTCTGAAACGCTCGGCGAGTGCACGGGCTTGACCGACAAGAATGGCAAGCTCATTTTCGAGGGGGATATAATCGCTTACGAAGATGAAACACCCGGGCAATATGAATATCATGACAGCTTATTCATTAACAGAGGAATTATCAAATTTGCCGATGGGCAATTTTATTTCACAAACAGCATTGCTGCTACAATGGACGATTTGCTAAATAGTGGTATTTTAGACTGTGAAGTCATCGGCAATATCCACGACAACCCCGAGCTCTTGCAGAAAGGAGCGGCGGACGAGCTATACAGAAAGGAGAACAAACTATGATCAAGAAAAAACGTGTCGCGGCTATCTGCAAGTCGCAAAAGTGCCTGCGAATGCAGACTTTGCGCGATAACACTCAATGGATCGGAGATGGCGGCGCGATGTACATACTCGCGGGCATAGAGCCTATGTCGGCGGACAGCCTCGCTTCAATGCTGGATTACTCCGAGAAGGATATCGCCGCCATTCACTTTACGGAGATACATGCCCCGGAAGAGTTGTTCAGCGATAACAACGTCTGCGACGTTCAGATAAAGAACCCGCCGAAGCGTGTAATTATCAAAAACGCGGAGTTTCTGATATTTGAAACGGGAAACGATCTGATTTTCATAGACGGCGGCTATTTAAAGCCGATAGACACGGACGATCAGACAACGTATCATATGCGGACATTATCCGACGGCGAAAACGTGCTGTGCGTGAAAAAAGGATTTTTGCCGGAAGCGGTGATACTTGGCGTTAAATTTGACAACAGCGCGCTTAACGATTGGTTTGACGATCTGGCGGGGATCATAACCTCGGTGCAAAACAAATATATGGCGCGCAGAGAGACCGAACCGGGAGAAGCCGACCTGCAGATGACGTTTGAGGAGAGTGAAGATGAGATCTAAAACAGTTTTAAAACCGTGTCCGTTTTGCGGGTGTGATAATCCATTTATCCATGTTGTAGAGTACGATCAATGTATTAACATTATATCATGTCCGAATTGTCATGTCGAAATAACAGTGCCGACATTCGTTGCGGGAAGAAAGTCTAACAACAAAGAACGTGTTATTACAGCTTGGAACAGGAGGGCTGACAATGGCTGATTTTATAGACAGACAGGCTTTAGGGATAGGAAAATGCAATCCCAAAGTATTTGAGAATAAAGCTTATGCCGAAGGCTGGAACAGTGCAATCAGCATTATAGAAAGCGCCCCCGCCGCCGACGTTCGCCCAGAAAGGCATGGGCGGTGGATCAAAGACAGCGGCGGCACGATAGCTTGTTCCGAGTGCGGAGAGGAGCACGAATGGGAAACGTATCGCGCGTCTTATTGCGATACATGCGGAGCTAAGATGAGTTGGGAGGAAGATACAATATGACAGACGAGGAAATTTTCAGAAATTGGCGCGACTCGGCAGACCCGCGCGAGCAGGTGCAGATACTCGCAGACCTAAACAGCAAGAAAAAGCGTGAGATCGCGAGCATACTGCTCGACCAGTGCCAAAAGCACTCATTTACAGCGCCGGACTATCTGAGAGACGCATCGGGCGATGACATCGGCGCAAAGATAGAGGAGCTTGCAGCGAAAAATTTTTACTGCAAGCAGATCGCGGACACGCTCGGTGTCAGTGAGTTTCGCGTAAAAAGCTACTGCGACAAGCACGGCATACTGCTCGCGAAGGCGGATAGGTTTGGGAACATCATCTGGAAGCCGGAGCGGGGCGGCGAGCTGAAGTCGGATTTTAAGCTCGACCCGGTTGCGATACCGCAGAAAAAGCGCGTTGTCAAAGACGAGCCCGTTCCCGAGCCCGAAACGGCTCCCGAACTCGCGCCCGAGAGCGGCGGGAACGAGTTCGCTTGCGAACTCCCCGAAACGGCAGAGCTCGAACCGCCGCTCTTCGCGGAGACAAAAGTGACGATACCCCCTTGCATCGTGGACATCGCGGACGATTTTGCTTGCCGTGTGCAGGAGAGCGGCGGCACCGTTTGTGCCACCGCTTACCCGGACGGCACCATTATCGTCGAAATGCGCGTGAAAGGCGGTGAAAGCGAATGAAACGTTATACAGAGCGTGATGCGTACGGTAACGCGGACATCATAGAGCTGTCGGACATTATGCCTGATATTTACGGCGGGCTGCCGTTCGACAAGGCGAACGCGCTGACGGCTGCTTTAAATCGGATCGCCGCCTACGAGGACACGGGGCTTACTCCTGCCGAGATCGAGCGGCTGAAAAGCGAAAACGCGCGGCTGAACAACCTGCTTGACGATATTGAGCTCATGATACAAAGCGCAGAAAGTGAGGGGAAAACATGATACACGAATTAAAGATCTTCCCCGAATATTTCAGTGCTGTTATTTCGGGAGAGAAAACGTTTGAAATCCGACGGGACGACAGGAATTTTCTGGTCGGTGATTACATCGCATTGAATGAATTTACAAAGGAAAACGGATATACGGGGCGAAGCGCGTTGTATCGCATAACATACGTTGCGGGGCGCGGTCATCCGCCCGTGGCTATGCCGGATGGCTATGTCATTTTGGGTATTCAGCCGTGCAAATTCTACAATGCAAACGAAAGCTTCGGCAAAGCTCTGAACCCCACCATAACAGAATCGTTTGAAGAGCGCGGACTTATCAAGTTTTGAGGAGAACACACGATGAACATAATTGCGATAGACACCGAAACCACGGGCTTGAACCCTGCCGAGGACGAGATCATACAGTTCTCGGCAGTGGATATGATGGGACACGAGCTGGCGGATTTTTTAATCAAGCCGATTTATCATGAGCGGTGGGATGCCGCAGAGAAGATCAAATGTTGAGTATGGTTTAAGGAGACATCATGACAAAACAACAGCTTGAACAAATATATTACACGGTAAAGGAGCTGCGAATGTGGGAGCGCGAACTGGAAAACATAAGAGCTCGTTCGCTCGTAAACTCGCCGCAGCCGCGTATAGGCTCGGCGAGTGGTGTAAGTGATCCTACCGCGCGTAATGCCGAGCGCGTAATGGACATTGAGGATAAGATTCGCAAACTTAGTGAAAAACTTCAGACCGAGCGTGACGAGGCTGTGCAGTTTATTTTGACTATACCCAATAGCATTACTCGAATGATTGTGTACTATCGTTGTGTAAGCCTTATGAACTGGAGGCGGGTGGCATATGAGATCGGCGGCAATAATACCGCAGATAGCGTCAGAATGATTTACAACAGATTTGTTGAGAAATTATAAAGTTGTTCGTTTTGTTCGTTTTAGGTGTGGTATAATGGTAGTATGGAATTTAAGATAAAACGATACTGTCCCGCATGCGGGAAAATCCATGAGGGACACTGTAAGCGCAGGTATATAAACGTCGAGCGCAATTCCCAAGCGGATAAGTTCAGAAACACACAGGTTTGGAAGCGTACTGCTAAAGCAATTCTCGAACGCGATTTCCATTGCTGCCGAGTATGTCTTGCGGCGGGGATACTTACTAATCGCGGTTTGTCGGTACACCATATCGTACCGTTGGTCGAGGACTACGAGAGAAGGCTGAACGAAAGCAATCTGATCACGCTGTGTCGATTTTGTCACGCCAAAGCAGAGCACGGCGGCATACCAAGGGCGTGGCTGTTCGAGCTTGCAAGTATCCCCCCGAGGGGGTGTTATTCTAGTGACCGCTTGTCGTGACATCAGACCGCGCCCTCTGTGAACAAAATGTTCCCTAAATGGTGATTTTTGAGGGGATGAGGAGGTGGGGGCATGGGGGGACGTCCGTCAAAGCCCGTGGCGACTAACCGTAAGCACTTGACTAATGCGGAAAAAGAGCAGCGCCAACACTACGAGCAGGCTCTGCTGTCTGGGAAGAAGATCACCGAACGAAAGCGCGTTCGGGAGGATGAGATCGCGCACGGGGAGTTTCGGCGGGTAGTCGCTTTGATGAAGGCAATCGGCAAGAATGACGCGCTTTACTCCGAGCAGATCAACCGTTATGCCGAGCTGCACTCCGAGGAAGAGTTCTACAAGGATCTCGCCTGTTCTTTGCGCGGCGAACTCGCAGAACTGAATACGCTCTCCAAAGAGGTCACGGCGGCGATCGGGCAGCTTGCCGATATTCACGATGAGCTTAACGCGGACGAGGCTCGGGGGCTGGCGGACAGCGTGGCGGCAGTCACCAACGCGCTTTCGGAACTGCTTAAACGGCGCGGAGAACTGCTCAAACAGATTTCCGACGCCGATTTGAAAATCAAGCAGAAACGCGAAGCTAAGCTTGCTATTGAGCGCGAAAACTGTATGAGTGTATCCGCCGCCCTGCGTACCATTCCGAAGGACGTTCACAAGGACGAGGACGACGAGCTGCTTAAGGTTTTAAGGGAGTGAAAGCGGCGTGGTTTGGCTTAACCGGCTCATTGGCGGACTTTTGGGCGGCTCGGGCGGCATTGTTACGGTGTGATGGTCGCTTGTATGGCTTTTTAGGCTAATCGACGGGTACTTAGAATGCAAATCGGGCGGGGTTATGGCAGGCTCGGACGGGTTCGGGGGCTGTGTGGCTCTCGGAGCGGGGGTGTGGGCGGAGCGGTTTGGCTTTTCAGGCTGTTCGGCGGACTGTCGGGTGGTTCGGATTGCTTTGGGGTGGCGGATATTCACAGGGGTTGACTTTTGGGAATATTTGTGATATAATGAAAAAAACATCTTTGGAGGTTCTGAAGTATGAAAAAATTATTTTTTTCAATTATATCTCTGCTTTGCGTTTTAATGCTGACAGCTTGTTCTTCTTCGTCAAAAGCAAGGAGTGCCGCTGATGACTTTATGAAATACTTGAAAGCGGAGGATTATAACGGGTTAGATCGTGTAACGTCCACGCACTCGGTTTATTCTGATATGATGCCCATAAATGTGTTCAACTACAACCGTAAATCGGTGTCCGATGAATATAAAGTCAAGCACGTTATAACAGTTAAGAGGATCAAAAACAATGATCCCGACGACGATTTTGACTATACGGATATGTATGAAAACCAAAAAAATGCGTACAAAAACAAATACCCAGACTATGAGATAGTTACCGATACTGCGGACGAGTTCGTTATACAGAGCAAGGACAGGATATTGAGCGAATATACTGCGGTTTATGATGTGTCATACTCAAATGTGTTCGGGAACGAAAAACGCAGCTCTTTAACCTTGACTATAACTCAAAAAGAACCTAAATCGGACACGTATTTGGTTACTGATGTTTATGGCATTTATTAATGTCTACATAGCACCTTGCACAAAAATAAGGCGCTATTTTTGTACAACTATACAATTTTTGAAAAAGCCATTGACTTTTTGCCACGCATAAAGTATAATAAAGGTGTGACAGAAAGTGAGGTGGAAGTGATGTCACCCAAAACAGGCAGACCAAAAGCGGATAAACCCAAAGATGTCCGTTATAGCATAAGGCTCGATACAGAAACCGAGAAAAAACTCAAAAAATACTGTGATGAGCATAATATCACCAAAGGTGAAGCAATTCGGCGCGGTATACATTTGCTTTTGGCAGAAAAAAAATAAGCTGTTGCACCGCTACCAACGAACACAACAGCTTATCATCAACAGACAGGGAAATCCTATCTAAATCTATTATACACTAGATAGTCTTCCTTGTCAAGTATTTTTGAAAGGAAGTTTTATTATGGCAGAAGTAAGTTTGAATTTAGAATGTGAAATTATAAATGCGTCGTGTATAGCTGATGCAATCGGTGCAATAGCGTTGATTTCTGAGCATGCCGTGAATGAAGAGATGATGCAAAATTTACGTCGCGGCATTATCGCTTTAAGCGAGAAGTTGAGTGCCGATTTAGAAAAGATATCCGGTGAGGTGTATGCATTATGAATGAGATAATTATCAATGACAAGCCGCTCCCGATAAGAGAGTACAAGGGAAACCGCGTTGTAACGTTTAAAGAAATTGACGAGGTTCACGGACGAAAGGACGGAACGGCGCGTAAACGTTTTAACGACAACAAGAAGCGGTTTATTGAGGGTGTGGATTACTTCAAAATATCGCCGTCCGAATTTCGGACAGCGATTGGCGAAATGGATTACAGACAGCAGAACGATATAACCCTCATAACCGAAAGCGGCTATCTGATGTTGGTGAAGTCGTTCTCCGATGATCTGGCGTGGACGGTTCAGCGTGAACTTGTAAACTTCTACTTTCGTGGAAGAACCCCTGCTCCTAAACCTAAGCAGCTCACGCTTGAAACAAACGAATACACCTACACCCCAAAGACTTACAAGGGAGAGCCTGTGATAACGCTTGCGGATTTTGAGCATTTCACCGGAATAAAGCCACCGACCGCGCGTTACATTCTTAAAAATTACTGTGAGCGGGAGCTTGATTACATCACAATAACAAGGGCGGCTTTGGCGGAGTTCAAGGAAGAAAACCCGGACGTTTGTCACGCGGCAAAATCAATAACGGTGCTTACAAAGCGCGGTGTTGAAACGCTGAAGGACATTTACGACAGCCGCGTAGAGATACCGATGGCGGCGGAGGTCGAGCGGCAAACGCCCGCCGTTATAAAGCCTCGTGAGCCGACAACGGACGAGCTTTTGACGGCTATCGATGTTTTCAGGTACTTAAAGTACATAAGGATGAAGTTCGCCCGCGAGATCGTGAGCAATTCGGAAACAAGTATTGCGGATATAGCGCAGCAGCGAGTTAAATTCTGCGATGACGCAATACGCGAGATCGCGTCATACATTGGCATTTAATATGATTTAAGCGTTTTGCACTCGACTGCAAGACGCTTTTCGTTTGCGCTGTGCTTTCCCGATCGGGTCGGCAGATCGCAGCCGAAAACAATTTTTTTGAAGGGGGTACATCCTGCTTTTCGATTGTTGCGTGTACCGGCTGCCACGGCGGGGCTTTTTGCGGACACAGAGTCGCTCATTTATTTTTTGGTCTGATTTCCGAAAGTCCCGCCAACTGATAATAAAACGCTCGCAGGAGCGCTTTTTTATACCCATTTTACGGAAAGGAGATGATTTTATGAAGATCGAGATAAGAAACGGCGCGGAGATACGCGTTTCGGGATATGTAAACGCGGTGGAGCGCGACAGCCGCGTTCTGCCGCCCGAAATGGCTGTCGGAGCAAGTACTCGCTTTGTGGAAAAGGTCGGCGCTGGAGCATTCAAGCGCGCTCTGACGCGCAATCCGAACGTGCGGCTGTACTTTAACCACGAGCGCGAGATCGGTTCGGTGAGCGGCGGTCAGCTTCGGCTCTCCGAGGACAACATCGGGCTTCACGCCGAGGCGGTCATTACCGACGCGGAAGTCGTTTCGGCGGCAAAGCGCGGCGAGCTGCGCGGGTGGTCGTTCGGTTTTTCGGGAGCAAAAGCCTCGTGGGAAGATGTGAGCGGCGATCTGAAACGGCGAACGCTTACCGATTTTGACTTGTCGGAGGTGTCTATACTCACCAAAACGCCCGCTTACGTTGGCACAAGCGTTGAAATGCGCTCCGCAGAGCCGAACGGCGTACTTGAAATACGCGAGGTTCGCGGCTTCCCCGATACGGCGGAGCTCATAGAACGACCAAACTCAAATACGGAAAATACGTCTGACAACAGACGTTTTTTTATTGCTCAAAAAGAGCTGGAACTGCTTAAATTGAAAGGAGATTTATTATGCTGAAAAAACTTATGGAACAGCGCGCTATGCTCTTGAAGGAACTGGAAACTATGGTCGGCGCGCTTAAAACCGAAACGGAAAAAAACGGGAAAAAGGTCGAGGAAGTCCGCGCTTTTACCGCCGATGAACAGAAAGCCTATGACGAGAAGAGAGCGAAGGTCGAAGAGCTTAACGCAACTATCAAGTCGCTTTCGGAGGCGCGCAGTCTTGACATCACCGAACCCGTTATCGCCGGATCGAACGCGGACGGCTCGGCACAGAAAAAGGACAATACTGCCGCCGAGGAACGCGCCTTTGTGGAATATCTCCGCAGCGGCAAGGCTATGGAGCTTCGCGCCGAGGGAGATACACCCGCAGCTCCCTCGGACAGCAACTGGACGCCCTCGGCAAACGGCGCGGTAATTCCGTCCTCTATCGCGAACAAGATCATTGAACAGGTGAAAAACATTTCACCGATCTATGCGATGAGTACGAAATACAACGTCCCCGGAACGCTCTCCATTCCCTATTATGACGAAACGGACGGCAAGATCACGGTGGGCTATCAGGAAGAATTTTCGGTGATCACCGCGACCTCCGGCAAGCTGAAATCTATCTCGCTGACCGGTTTTCTGGTCGGTGCGCTCACAAAGGTGTCGCGCTCGCTGATGAATAACGCGCAGTTCGACATTTTGAGCTATGTTATTTCTAAACTCGCCGAGGCAGTCGCGCTGTGGATAGACAACGAGATCATTAACGGCACAGAGGGGAAAATTGTGGGGCTTTCGAGCGCGAAGAATGTTATCACAAGCGCGGCGACGAACGGTGTTACAGCCGATGAGCTTATTGACGTTCAGGACACCGTGCCGGACGTTTATCAGCCCAACTGCGTTTGGGTGATGAGCCGCAAAATGCGCTCCGCTATCCGCAAGCTCAAGGACGGCGACGGCAACTTTTTACTCAACAAGGACGCAACAAGCAAGTGGAGCTATACGCTGTTCGGCAGACCCGTTTACCTCTCCGACGCGGTGAAGATGGAAAAGGGCAAGCCCGCTATTTACTACGGAGATTTTTCCGGCTTGGCGGTGAAAATGACGGAGAATTTCAATATGGAAGTTCTTCGCGAGAAGTATGCGGAACAGCACGCAATAGGCGTTGTGGCGTGGCTGGAGCTTGACAGCAAGATCGAAAACGACGAGAAGATCGCGGTTTTGAAGCTGAAGGCTTCGTAAGCGGCGCATGACAAGGGGGGCGCGTAACTTGAAAATATCCGAAATTTCGGACGGAATAATCAAAGATCACTGTGGTATATCGGACAGCGACAGCGACGCTCTGATCGGGGTGTACAAGTCGGCGGCGATAGCCGAAATATGCGCGTATACCGCGCTCTCGCCCGAGGAATTGGACGAGCATGAGGATATTTCTTACGCGTTTCTCGCTCTGGTCTGCGAGATGTTTTCCACGCGCGAAATGACGGTCGAGATCGACACGCTGAACCCTATGGCGGAGCAAATTCTGAACTCGCATAGGAGGAATTTGCTGTGAGTAAGAAGAAAACTACGTTTAATCGCAAGATCACGCTCCTTACAATGAAGCCGCAAAGCGGTTTTCAAGAACCTCTTGAAACGGCTCGGGCAACGGTTTGGGCTGATGTTTCGGAAGTTGGAGTGACTACGAAATTCGCGGCGCTGCAAGCCGGACAGAGCGTTTCGCTCTCCGCAGTGATGTGGCTGCGCGAGTTTTGCGGGTACACTCACTGCGAGGTTGACGGTGTACGGTATAAAATCGCGGAAACGGGAGCGGCGGGGAATACACTGCATATCAAATTGCTTTTGGAAAGGGGGTAACAAGCGCAAAAGCGGCAGAAATGAAGCAGAGCGAACGAAGCGAGCGGTTGCGAATTTCTGCGAGTGACGACGAACGATGCGAGGAGGAACGACGCGTTTTTGCGCTTTTATGATGTGGACGTTGTTCAAAAAATTAAAAGTGCCCTAGACGGTATTATACCGTGGTTTACAAACACACCCGAATGGACGGAAGATCAAGTGCCCGAAAAGTACATCATCGTGAATATTGCGGAAAAGGGCGGCAATTATTCGGAGAGCGCAAACCGCTGCAACGAATATTTTGTGTCGCTAAACGTGTTCACAAAGCGCTTGGATTTCGCGCTTTACGAGCGTTTGAAAACCGCGATGTACGGTGAGGATTTTGTGTATGCCGGCGGCGGAAACGTTGGCGGCGATAAAATTTATCCGTACAACGTGCACTATTATCTGGACTTTATGGGGGTGTCGGAACGATGAGCGACGTTATGCTTGACTTGTGTGAGCAATTAAAAGACTTTATGAACGATCTTACGAAAATGCAGAAAGAAATGACGGCGGAAAGCGAGCTCGCACTTGACAAGGCGGCGGAGATAATAGCAACAAATCAGCGGCGAGTATTCGCGCAGGCGAACTTCGAGCGCAACAAGAAAAATCATGTCTATAAATTTGCAGACAGCTCTTTGATACGTGTTACCAAAAAGAAGCTCGGACGGGCGAAAATCAAGGCTTATATCGGCTTTGACAGTGCGACTATACGCGCTTATCCCGAGCTTATTCTTGTGGAATTCGGGCGACCGGGGAAATCGCCTCGGCACTCCAAGGACACGGACAAGATAGGACGCAAAAAGGGGGAATTCCCCGCAACTGTTATGCCCATTCGCGCGGGGTTTAACCTAGCCAAAGAGAGCGCTATTTCCGCTTACGCCGATGATATGTTCAACAAGGCTACAAATCTATTTTTAGGAGGTAATTAAAAAATGGCAGCAGGAAAAGATACAAGACGCCGTTCGACAGTCAACGTCGCGCGGCTTACGATGTGGGGAATGACGCAAGATACAAGTGAAGGTACTACTTATGAGGAAACCTCACACACATGGGAAAACTCGCTTGCTAACGTCAAGTACACGCCGAAAATGCAGACCAACGAGCAGTACGGCGACGGCATCAAGGTCGAGGCTTTTGTCGCTAAGGACGGCGGCGAGATCGATATTACAGTGAACGGTTTTTCGGACGGTGACGGTCAGTTTCTGTTTGGCGAGCAAACCAAGAAAGGCACGGCGGTCTCCGGGGCGGACGATATTGTACCAAACGTGTGCGTGGCTTACTACACCAAACGCACGGACGGAAAGATAAACCTTTACAAGTTCCCCAAAACGACGTTTTATCCTGAGGGCGAGGACAGCAAGCAGCAGGAAGGCACAACCGTAAATTACGGCACGGCGAACCTCAAAGGCACGTATTACCCTCTTATTTCCACACGCGAGGACAGCTACAAGCGGTACGGCGTTGACCCCGAAACGGATAAGGAGCTCATTGAGAAGTGGTTCTCGCAGGCGGATTATTACGGCGAGGAAACAACGCAATCCGGCTCAACCGTGACTGAATAATGCTGACGGAGCTTTTGCCGCAGCGGTTCGAGTTCGTGTTCGGCGAGGGCGTGATAGCACTTCGCTTCACGCTCAAATCTTTTCTTGAGCTTGAACAGCACGGGCTGAACTACACTGATATTTTCGCGGAAAAGGTAAGTGGGCGCGTTATTCTGGAGTTTTTCCGCGCGGGTATGGTAACGCCGATAGAGCCTGAAAAACTCGGTGATATTGCGGAGATAGTCGGTTATGAAAAGCTGCTCGGTTACTGCATTGAGGCGGTTATACAGGCGTTTCCGAAGCGCGAGGAGAACGTGGTACACAAGCCGCCCTCGCCGAATGACGAAGAATTCTCGTTTGTGCGGCTTAGGACGCTTATTTGCGATATTATGGGGAAAAGCGAGGACTTTTTCTGGAGTTCCACGATCGGGGAGCTTATAGAGCGGTGGGTGGAATACGGAACCGCTATGGGTTACATCGAAGAGCCCGAAAAGATACTCGAATTTGACGATGAGGGCATGTGAGTTTTTCCATTAGCGCGCTCCCAAAAGGAGCGCGTTTGCGGAAGAATTTACGGCTAAGAGGTGACAATATGGGTTTTTGGAAAAGATTATTCGGAATCGAGGAACGCTCTGACGATGATTTAAGCGGCGTTCTTGAGGGCGGCGCGGAATTGCTTCGCTCGCTTATCGGCGGCGATAAATTTACGGCGGAACAGGCTCTTGAAATCCCCGCGTTTTCGGCGGCGGTGGAGTTTATCTCGAACACCGTTTCTATGCTGCCTGTGAAGCTGTACCGTGAAAACACCGCGGACAGTTCCACCGAGGAGATCACCGACGACGGGCGACTGTTTCTGCTTAACGACGAGGCAAACCACATTATGGGCGCGGACGTTGCCAAGCGAGCGACTATCCGTGATATGCTGCTGTTCGGGAGCGGGTTTATGTATATCGAAAAGGGCAGGTTCGGTGAGGTGAAGTCGCTCCGGTATGTCAAGAAATCCGATGTTTCGGTTATGTCGAATGCTGATCCAATATTCAAGGATTTCAACCTTTTTGTAGGTTCTCGCGGGTATCTGCCGTGGGATTTTGTCATTTTGACGCGCAACTCCGCAGATGGTGTGACGGGTATCGGCGCGGTGGACGAGCACAAGACGCTGCTTTCCGCTATGTATTTTATGATGAAATTTGAACGAGCACTCGCCAAAACAGGCGGCAACAAAAAGGGATTTCTGGAAAGCGAGCATAATCTCTCGGAGCCTGCTATGGATAAGCTGAAACGGGCTTGGAAGGATCTGTACTCCAACAACGAGGACAATATGATGATACTCAATAACGGCTTGAAATACGTTGCGAGCGCGTCCTCGTCCGTTGAAATGCAGCTCAACGAGAACAAGCAAACGAATTCCGAGCAGATCGCGCAGATATTCGGATTATCGCCCACTGTGCTTTCGGGGCGCTGTTCCACGCAAGAATATATGTCGGCGATACGTACCGCCGTTCTTCCGATAGTGGAGCAGTTTCAAGCGGCTCTTAACCGTTCGCTGCTCCGCGAGGACGAAAAGGGTTACAAGTACTTCACGCTTGATACTACCGAGCTACTTAAGGGTGACACGCTTTCGCGGTATCAGGCATACGAGATCGCGCTCCGCAACAACATCCTGAAGATTGACGAGGTGCGTTATCTTGAGGATAAAGAGCCGATCGGATTTGATTTCCTAAAGCTCGGTTTGAACGACGTTCTCTATGACGCGAAAACCAATACAATCTATACGCCGAATATGAATGCGCTCCAAAAGCTGGACGGCAGCAATTTGACACAAGACGAGCTGCGCGCTGTAATGGAGCACAGGAAAAAGACCAATTGGATAAAAGGAGCGCACGGTCATTTTGCCGGAAGCTATCCCGAGGGCGGTGGTGGCTCGGCTTCGGGCGGCGGAAATTCCGGGAAAAAGGACTTGACAACTGTGGGAGATAGTGCTATAATGAATTTAGAAAAACTGTCGGTGAATATTCCACCAGAAAAGTTTACAGAGTATGCGCTTGACCCCATAAGACAACCCGATAAGGCACGTGCTTTTCGAGAGGCTTTGGGGTATACTAAGGCTAACTATCAAGATTTGATCGATAATATCAACAGAAATCTTGATAAGAAACATATGGTGTTTAAAGAAAACAACGGTCATGGCGACATTTACGAATACGTTATGTGTTTAAGGGGTACTAACGGCAAAGATGCTAATGTGTGTACCGGTTGGATCGTTGAAAATGGCAAAGAACAACTAAGGCTTACAACCGCCTATGTTACAAAGAAGAGGGTGACAAGGAATGATTGATGTGAAATTATATGACAATGTTCTGTTAAGAGACGGCAGCAAGGCTTCTGTCATTGAAGTTTTTGACGATTCGTATATTGTCGATATTGATGTTGGCGGAGATTACGATACTCGAACAATCAATAAGACGGATGTTGTAAAGGTTTTGAGCTGATTTGAATTAAGCGTGGTAACTAAAGATTATAGAGCTTAAACTTTTTTGACAAAATTTTGCTAAAAACAGGAGAAACTGCATTTATTGTTGATATTTTATCGCACGGATATGTTTGTGATATTGAAAGGGATTCGGGTACAGACACAGACTTTGTAGACCCTAATGAGATTGCTAAAGTACTGTAATTTGTTTGGATTTTATTGTTTCAAAAGCGCCTTTTACAAAGCAAGGCGCTTTTTTATACCCATTTTGAGAAAGGGGTGATTTGTTATGTCCGATTTTCGCGAGAGCCGCGCGTATAAATACGCGAAGTTCGCGGCAACCGACGACAGCGGAAAAACGCCGAAATACGTCAAGCGGCAATGCGGACAATGGCTTGAAATTGTCGATAACAAAACCGATTATGCGTGGTTTGATGAAGATGTTTACGGCAAGATCGAAAAGCTGCTGCGGCTTATGGTACACCCCGATCTCGGCGGGTCTATGCTGGAGGGTTTGGAGGATTACGCGCTGCTGTTTATCGCCGCGCTGTTCTGCACCAAAACGCCCGACAGACGGCGATATTACACAACGGGACTTCTTGAAATCGCCCGAAAAAACTTTAAGACTTTTACAAGCGCGGTTATCTTTATAATCGCGCTTTTGATTTGCCCGAAATTCTCACGGTTGTTCTCTGTTGCTCCAGACTTGAAATTAAGCTCGGAATTAAAGGTCGCAATTCGGAAGATTATCAAAAGCTCGCCCGCGCTGGAAAAGCATTTCAAGGTTATGCGGAGCGAGGTTCGGTGCGGTTTGACGGACACGGAATACACTCCGCTTGCGTACTCCAAAGACAAATTGGACGGCAAATTGGCGCATGTTTTCCTAGCCGACGAGGTGGGGGCTATGGACAGTTACCCGGTTGAGGCTATGCGTTCATCGCAGATCGTTCTGAAAGACAAGCTAGGTATTCTGATCTCCACGCAATATCCGACGGACGACAACGGGCTTCTTGATGAGATAGATTTTGCGAAACGTCAGCTCGACGGGCTTTACGACGGTCGACAGCACTATTTCTCGTTGCTCTACGAGCCTGACGATGAGATCAAAAACGACTGGCAGACCAACGACAACGTGATTTATCAAGCAAATCCTGTCGCTCTCAATAATCCCGATCTGTTTTCCGATTTGTGCGACAAACGCTCTCTTGCGGTTCTGTATGAGAACAAGCGCGAGAACTTCCTTTGCAAGCATTGCAATATTCAATATCGCGGACTTGGCTCGGAGTCGTATATCGACATTATGAAAGTCCGCGAGTGCCGGCGCGACGCCGACGCGGATTTCTGGCGCGGCAGTCGGGTATGGCTTGGGCTGGACTTGTCGCAGACGGACGACAACACTTCCGTTGCTATGGTAACGTTTGACGACAATCTGCGGCTGTATGCAAAGGTATGGGCATTTATCCCGAAAGACCGCGTCGACGAGAAATCAGAGCGCGAGAATGTCAACTACAAGCGTTTTATCGCTGCCGAGAACTGTTTCGCGTGCGGCGGCGAGGTGATAGACTACGGCGCGGTAGAGCGCTTTATTCTCGCGCTCCCGAAGCTATTCGGCGTGGAGATAATGCAATGCGGTTATGACCGCTACAACGCGCTCTCCACGGTTCAGAAGCTTGAAAGCGATGAATACAACCCGATAGAATGCATTGAATTAAAGCAGCATTCCAGCGTTCTCCATACCGCCACCAAGCTGCTCAAAGAGAAGATACTCGAGCATGAGTTTGAATATGACGATAACGCGCTGCTGGAGATCAACTTTGAGAACGCCCGCTGCACCGAGGACACTAACCTCAACAAATACGTCAACAAGAAACGGTCAGCGGGTAAGGTGGATATGGTGGTGGCACTTATAAATGCCGTTAAATTAGCGGAGGTCGCTATGCTGGAGGCGGGGCGGGATTTTGTAGTGCAATATTGAAAACGCGTTTTGCAAGAATTGTAAGGCGTGTTTTTTATGCCCAAAAACAGAAAGGAGCGAGTAAATGCCCGATAACAACACGCGCACGTTAACAGCGAACTTCACCGCCGACACAAGCGGTTTTTCGCCGAAGATAAACGACTTGGTTCAAAAGCTGAAATCGGCTAGCCAAGAATTTGAACAAAACAAAACGAAAATTTCCGCACTCAAAACGGAGATGAAAACATACCAAAAAGAGCTTGCTAATCTAGAGAAAACGCAGCGGAGCGGCACAACGCTAACGGAGGAGCAAAAGC
>DKXD01000205.1:0-440 GCA_002492075.1 Ruminococcaceae bacterium UBA7135 | reverse complement strand
AGGAGCAAAAGCGCCGTATGCAGGAGCTTCGTGATAAAATCGCGGGGTGTGCAACGCAGCTCGGTACTTACAATTCCGCCCAGCGGCAGCTCACCGCGGATATGAACTCGCTGAACCGCCAGCTCTCCGAGGCTCGTGACCAGTTTAACGGAACAGGGCAAGCTGCCGCGACATTCGGGGAAGTTTTGAAGGCAAATATCGCGTCCGAGGCGATACTTGGCGCAATACGTAAAATAGTTGACTGGCTGCGTAAAGCCGCCGCGTACTGTTACAGCACGGGTTCATCGTTTGAGGCGGTAATGAGCAAGGTAGCCGCCGTTTCGGGCGCTTCGGCGGATGACCTCAAACGGCTCACCGAAAAGGCAAAAGAGCTCGGCGCGTCTACGAAATTCACTGCTACTCAAACCGCCGAAGCGATGAACTATATGGCAATGGCGGGA
>DKXD01000001.1:9592-10203 GCA_002492075.1 Ruminococcaceae bacterium UBA7135 | reverse complement strand
AAATTTTAAATTAAAATAAGGAGAACGAAATGTTTTATTGCGGAAAGTACCCTATACTTGAAAAGAGAACATTGGCAAAAGGCGTGTATTCGTTTGAAATAGACGCTCCCGAGCTTGCCGACGAGGCGCAGCCGGGTCAGTTCGCAAACATCACCGCGCCCGGTTTTACTCTTCGCAGACCTATCTCCATTTGCGGGATAGACAAGGAACGCGGCACTCTGCGATTTGTATTTGAGGTGCGCGGAAACGGCACGGAAGCGATAGCGTCGCTGGGAGAGGGCGAAAGCTTGGATGTTCTCGCGCCGCTCGGCAACGGCTTCAGAATACCCGAAGGCAAGCGGATAGTCGTAGTGGGCGGCGGTATCGGCGTACCTCCTCTGCTGGGAGTGTCGCACGTTTCGCGCGAGCTTTGCACGGCGATCCTCGGATTTCGCGATTACTCCAAAATAATCCTTGAAAACGAGTTCAAGGAAAACGGCAGCGAAACGATACTCTGCACGGACGACGGCAGTGTGGGGCAAAAGGGCTTGGTCACATTCCCGCTTGCCGACGTTCTGGAAAAGGGAGAAACGGCGGCGGTCATGGCTTGCGGTCCCGAACCCATGCTGAAA
>DKXD01000001.1:0-9329 GCA_002492075.1 Ruminococcaceae bacterium UBA7135 | reverse complement strand
TGCGGTCCCGAACCCATGCTGAAAGCGGTAGTCAAAATGTGCGAACTGTATAAAGTGCCGTGTCAGGTATCTCTGGAGCAGCGAATGGGCTGCGGCGTTGGCGCGTGCGTGGTATGCTCATGCATGACCGTTCGCAACGGCAAGGAGTTTTATTCGAGGGTCTGCAAAGACGGTCCCGTGTTCAAGGCGGAGGAGGTGAAGTTCAATGGTTGATATGAGCGTAAGAATTGCGGGCGTGGAATTTCCTAACCCCGTTATAGCGGCTTCGGGAACGTACGGCAACGGCGAATGCTACACCGACCTCTACCCTATCTCAAAGCTGGGCGGAATTTCCTGCAAGGGAATGACTATTGAACCGAAGCTCGGCAATCCGCCGCCGCGTATCGCGGAGACTTATTCGGGTATTCTCAACTCCGTCGGACTTCAGAATATTGGAGTTCATGGATTTATTGACTACTATCTTCCCACTTTGAAAGAAGAGGGAAACGTTATAATAGCGAACGTCGCGGGAGCGACCGTCGATGATTATATCGCGGCAGCGGAGGCTTTGGACGCGTCGAGCGTCGATATGATAGAGCTGAACATCTCCTGTCCGAACGTCAAGGCAGGCGGAGCGACATGGGGCGTTACTCCCGAGGGAGCAAGCGAGGTAACAAGAGCCGTCCGCAATGCGACTTCAAAGCCGCTGATCGTCAAGCTCACCCCGAACGTCACCGATATTACGATGATCGCAAAGGCGGTCGAAGCCGAGGGCGCGGACGCTATCTCGCTTATCAATACGCTTTTGGGTATGCGTATCGACATTAAAACGCGCCGTCCTATCCTCAAGAACAATATGGGAGGACTTTCGGGTCCTGCGGTGTTCCCCGTTGCGGTGAGAATGGTCCACCAATGCTATAAGGCGGTCAATATCCCGATAATCGGAATGGGCGGTATCTCCACATGGGAAGACGCGATAGAGATGATGCTGGCGGGAGCGTGCGCCGTGCAGATAGGTACGGCGATCTTCTCCGACCCGTACTCGCCGCTTAAGGTCATTGACGGTATCGCCGAGTATATGGAGAAAAACGACATTAAGAGCCTGTCCGAAATCGTGGGGCAGTGCCAAGACTGGTAAGAACGTAGATAAACATTATGGATACAAAACGGCAATGTGAAGTTTTCAAGCATTACAGCAAAATTTATAAGACTATTTTAAGCAATATCTATCCGGCAAAAAACAGTACCGGATTTCCCGAAAGAAATCTTTCCGTTAATTTTTCCAAAGCATATGAAACGGTGGCTAACATTGCCGACGAAACAGTAGTTAGCTGGTTTGAAATGCAGTTTGGTAAAAGAAACAATCTTCATGTTGACGCAGTTATCATAAATGAAACTGTTGGCGATATGTTGATATTGGAAGCTAAACGATTTAAAAACGATAACGGAAAAGTAAAAGAAGTTGTAAAAGATATAAATCGAATTTATGACTTTGCATCGGAATTGCGAAATGAAAATGTACAAGGAAATAAAAGAATTGAGCTGTCAAAAATCAATCATTGCTACGGTGTTATTTTAGCAGATGTATGGGAAAAAACTGGTATAAAAAATGATATTCTCCGCAGTTACACAGCCGGTGCGAAAGACCCTTATTCAAATGAGAGCTTTCTGAATAAATATTGCATAAACTATTTTCCCGATAGAGAATTTCCTGATTTGGCTTATTATGTATGCAATATGAAGGATATATTTTTTGGGAAATATAATTATAAGTATTATAATTTGGTATCCTTTGTTTGGAAAATAATTTAGTTGGAAAACCACTATTTGTATTAGCGGATTAAATCAGAATTGGAGTGAGTTAATATGCTTATCGGCATACCCGACAGATTCGCATTTTTGATAGAGAAAGTCCCCGAATGGTGCGACGGCTTTGTAAACGGCTTGCTGTATATTTATGTAAACGGCGAAATGTTCCCGAAAAAGCTGTACACGACTACGCTTTCCGATCTGTGGTCGCTGTTTGACTATGCGTTCACAAACCCGCCAAAAGACGAACGGTTATACGCGCTTCCCGATGATGAGCTTTTCGCGGAGCTTCGGCGGCTGCGCTTTCCCGAGTATTTCACGGATGATGAGGACGCGGACGAGGATTATCGCTATGATATTGAATATTATGAGATCGGAGATTGGGGTTATGACATCTTCGCGGTGAGCAATGGGGAAAATGTACGCGTTCTTATTGGGCATTGGGAAAATCGGGAAAGTTTTGAGCTTGTAAATTCCACAAGGATAACGCTCAGCGAATTCACAGATCTTCGCGATAAGTTTTCGGAATATTATCACAACGAAATTCAAGGAGAACAACATGGCTAAAATAGACGATTGGAAAAGCACCGCGCCAAACACCCTTAAAATAGACTGGGCGGCGGTTGAGAAAAACTTGGGCTTTTCCTTGCACGATAACCTAAAAGACCTTTATTCGAGGATCACCGCGAAAAAGGTTGAGGGTACTATGAGGTATGATCCGCACGAATTCGTCAAGGAATATGTAAACAAGGAAGATTGGCTTGAGGACAGCAACGGCAAATTTCCAAACTGTCAATTTGAGCTTTGGGTGCCGGAAAACACGGAAACCGACTATGTGTGCCGCTTTTTCCAAGACGCGTTTTTCGGTGATTGGACGGGCGGCAATGATCTCGGACGGCGTGCTCTGATAGGACAGCTTTTTATAAATATTGGACAGCTCTACATGATTTTCAACAACGATACCGGACGGTTTGAGTGGTGCGATATTGAGTACGGCTACTATGACGTTTATGAGGAAAACCCTTACGGCATAATAGCCGACAGCGCGCAGGAATTTCTTGACAAGTTCAAAAATTAAGCGATGATAAATGCGCATTATAAAGCCAGTTTGTTTGTTTTTAACATTTTATCAAATCGAAATTCCGCATTTCAAAGCCGTTTCGTTAATGCGGCGTTCTGCATCGTCTCTATTAAGCGTGAATACAAAGCCAAATCCACGCATTTTTCGGGCGAAAATCCACGTCCGAAAGCGGTTCGATAACGCGGCAGCGAGTGCGGACGCTTGAAATTCGGGAACACAAAGCCAAAAGGAGTAATTATGGACAGAAAAGAACGTTCGGAAAAGGTTCTGAAAAAGCACAAGATTCTGATAAATCCCACTCTCTCTCGGATAAAGAACGAGGACGAGACCGTGCTCAAAACACCCGAGGAGATAGTAAAGCGCGGTGTTACGGCGCTTTTGACCGCGCAGATCGCTATCGATATTCTCAACGACAACAACGCGTTGGAAAGCATGAATTTCTTTGCCCCGATATTGGATCGTTTCGGCTTGCGCGGCGAACTTACCGATGATGAAAAGCCGTACTTCGACCCCGAGTTGTGCGTTCAGATACCGCAGCAAGAAGCCAACGAAATGCAGTGGCGGCTGGAGATGTGCGTATCGCTGTTCTGGGCGTGCGGATTTATCAAAAAGCTCCCCTACCCCGCCGAGATGACCGACACTACAAAGCAGATATTTATGCTGTCGGTGTGCAAGGACTTTCCGGACATTATGAAGAACGTCAAAATGCGTTCCTTAAGCGAAATTCTGGACGCCACGGACTTGATTTACCGTATGAACTGGGCTTGCGTTGAGGCTCGCGTGAAAAACAACCCCTCAATAATGGGAGATTTGTTCTCCGATGTGGTGTGGGAGCAGCACAAGGGCTTCAACTGGCTTATCGGCGCGTATGACGCGGAGGATTGGGATACAGTAAATCCGCATACATAAACGGAGTGGAAATGGAAGAGTTTTGCAGAACCGAACGGCTGCTAGGCGCGGCGGCTCTTGAAAAGCTGAACAAAAGCCGAGTTGCGGTGTTTGGCATAGGCGGAGTGGGCGGTCACGCCGCCGAGGCTTTGGTGCGCAGCGGAGTCGGCACACTTGACATAATTGACGGGGACAAGGTCGCGCTCTCAAATATCAACCGTCAGATAATAGCGCTGCACAGCACTGTGGGTATGCCGAAAACCAAAGCTGCCGCAGAGCGTTTTCTTGACATAAATCCGAATTTGAAGCTCCACTGTTTTCAATTTCGGTTATCGGAGGAGATGGTCGGAGAGTTCGATTTCGCGAAATATGATTATGTTGTTGACGCTGTCGACGACGTTCGCGCAAAGGTGCTGCTCGCCGTAAAGTGCAAGGAAAGTCAAACGCCGCTGATAAGCTCCATGGGCGCGGGCAACAAGCTCGACCCGACAAAATTTCAAGTCGACGATATTTATAAAACGAGCGTGTGTCCGCTTGCTCGCGTAATGCGCCGAGAGCTTAAAAACCGCGGCATAGAACGCCTAAAGGTGGTGTTCTCCACAGAACCTCCACATGCTCCCACAAAGGAGGGGGAGCGCGTCGTTCCCGCGTCGTGCGCATTCGTACCGTCCGTGGCAGGGCTTATTATTGCGGGCGAGGTGATCCGCGATATAACAGGATGTTAGGATATCAAAAACGGCAAGTCTGTGCAAAATAACATATGCTCTGTAGATTTCCGAGCTATAATTGTGAAAGTTTTCCTATTGACTTTGATTTAACGCATATTGTATAATAAACTAAGGGATATTCCCCAATTTTAAAGCAAACAGCGAAAAGAAAATCGAATGAGATCAAAGAAAACATTTTTCGCCGTACTGATTCTCGCGGCGACTATTTTGAACACAGCCTGCGGCAGCAGAACAAATACCAATTCGACAGGCGGTACGACGGCTTCAACTCCCGCTAAAAGCAGCACCACTGCCATATCAAGCAAGCCTAATGCAAACGCGGCTGAATACGAATATAAGGTTGAGAACGATGGTATCACCATAACAAAGTACTTAGGCAAGGATTCGGAGATCGTTATCCCATCGCAAATCGAGGGATAAGAAAATAAACTTTTCCTTTTTGAGGAGCGCTGAAGAAAAGGTCGTCACAAGCGTTATAATGCCCGATACCATAACCGAATTGAACAAAGAGCTCTTTCAGGGCAATTCCGCTCTCAAAAGCATAACGTTTTCAAAGAGCCTTAAAGAGATACCAAAAGGAGTTTGCCAATTCTGCAGCGCATTGGAAACCGTAAATCTTTTTGACGGGCTTGAGGTGATAGGATATGTGGCTTTCAACAATTGCGATTCGCTGAAGTCCGTGGTTATCCCCGACACGGTCAAGGAATGTGACGTAAACGCGTTCTTTGCGTGTGATTCCCTTGAAGCTATGACATATAAGGGAAAGACGTATAAAAAGCCCGATCTTGATCAATGTTACAACGCAATCAATGATCAACGGTAAAATCACACCTTGTTTTTACGCTGTACCCCCCTCTAAAGGGGAAAATACAAGTTTTTAATACAGTCCGATTTCCCCGCCAAAGGCGGGGAAATTTTGTTAAAAAAGCACTTGACAAATGCCCCCGCAGGGTATATAATATTAATCAAGGAGATGATACAGATGAATGAACCGTGTCAGCACTGTCAAAAGAAAAAAGAGCGTTCCGAAGCGGAATACAAGAAGCTGATAAACCGTCTGAACCGAATTTCGGGGCAGATAAACGGGATAAAGAAAATGGTGGAAAACAGCGCGTACTGCACGGATATTCTGATCCAAGTCGCCGCAGTGAACGCCGCTTTGAACTCGTTTAATAAAGAATTGCTGGGCGAGCATATTCGCACCTGTGTTGCGGATAATATAAAGAACAGCAACGACGAGGTTATAGACGAACTTGTAAAAACTCTGCAAAAGCTGATGAAATAAGGTGATATATTGCAACAATACGATGTTACGGGAATGAGCTGCGCGGCTTGTTCGGCGCGTGTGGAAAAGGCGGTGAACGCCATTGAGGGCGTGGCGAGCTGCTCTGTCAGTCTGCTTACAAATTCTATGGCGGTAGAGGGCGGCGAACCCTCCGCGATAATAAAAGCCGTAACCGACGCGGGCTACGGCGCGGCTTTAAAGGGCGCTAAAAAATCGAAGAGCGCCGAAAACGAACTGAAGGACACCGAAACTCCGAAAATGAAAATGCGGCTGTTCTGGAGCTTGGGATTTCTGGCGGCGCTGATGTACATCTCCATGGGCGCGATGATGTGGGGTTGGGCTTTGCCGCCGTTCTTGGAAAACCATGTAGCTATGGCTTTGGCGCAGCTTTTGCTCACCGCAATAATTATGGTAATAAACCAAAAGTTCTTTGTAAGCGGATTTAAAGGAATTATCCACCGCGCGCCAAATATGGATACACTTGTGGCTCTCGGCGCGGCGGCAGCTTTCGGGTATTCGGTGTACGCGATGTTCGTGATGATCGAAGCGCAGGGTGCAAACGACCACGACACCGTAATGCAGTATATGCACGAGCTGTATTTTGAGAGCGCGGGTATGATACTCACGCTGATAACGCTCGGGAAGCTGCTTGAAGCGCGCTCAAAGGGGAAAACCACGTCCGCTTTGAAGAGCCTTATAAAGCTGGCTCCCAAAACCGCGACTTTAATACGAAACGGCGAAGAAGTAATTGTTCCTGTGGAGCAAGTCAAGATAGGCGATGTTTTCGCGGTCAAGGTCGGGGAAAGCATACCCGTGGACGGCGAAATAATCGAAGGTGAAACGGCAGTCAACGAGAGCGCTCTCACTGGCGAGAGCATTCCCGCGGACAAGATAATCGGCGACGAAGTCAGCGCGGCGACCATCAACGTTTCCGGGTATATTCGCTGCAAAGCGACACGCGTCGGCGAGGACACCTCGCTTTCACAGATAATCAAAATGGTGAGCGACGCGGCGGCTACAAAAGCGCCGATCGCCAAGATTGCCGATAAGGTTTCGGGAGTGTTCGTGCCTGTGGTTATCGCAATCGCGCTTGTGACTATCGTCGTATGGCTGCTGATAGCGAGCGTTCAAGGACCGCCCTACGGCGCGGGTTACGCGCTGGAACGCGGAATATCCGTGCTTGTTATCTCCTGTCCGTGCGCGCTGGGGCTTGCAACTCCCGTGGCGATAATGGTGGGCAACGGCGTGGGAGCGAAGAACGGCATTTTGTTCAAAACCGCCGCCGCTCTTGAAGAAGCGGGCAAAGCGGATATTGTTTTGCTCGATAAAACGGGAACTATCACAAGCGGAGCGCCTGTCGTTACGGATATTATTCCAAACGGTATTTCGGAAGATGAGTTCCTTAAAGCTGCGTATTCCATTGAGATACGCAGCGAACACCCGCTCGCAAAGGCGATCGTAAGCTATGGCGCACAGCGCGGATATTCCGCTGTCGAGCCGCAAAAATTCGAGGTTCTGCGCGGCGCGGGCATTGCCGCGACATTAGATAACGAGCGCTATATCGCGGGAAATCTGCGGCTTTGCGAGACCTACTGCGATATTCCCGAGGAGCTGACCGCTCTTTCCGAAAAGCTTGCCGATGAGGGCAAAACGCCGCTGTTTTTCTGCAAAGAGCAAAAGCCTATCGGCATAATAGCGGTGGCGGACAGGATAAAGGACGAGAGTTCCGACGCGATAAAGCAGCTTAAAGCAATGGGACTTCGCACGGTCATGCTGACGGGCGACAACAAACGCACCGCAGAAGCGGTCGGGAAAACGGCGGGAGTTGACGAGGTGATCGCCGGAGTGCTTCCGGGCGGCAAAGAGGACGTTGTACGGGAGTTTCAGCGGCGCGGCAAAGTCGCAATGGTCGGCGACGGCATAAACGACGCTCCAGCGCTCACAAGAGCCGACATCGGCATAGCCATAGGCGCGGGCAGCGACATCGCGCTGGACGCGGCGGACGTGGTACTGATGAAATCGCGGCTTACCGATGTTCCCGCTGCCATTCGGCTGTCGCGGCGCACTTTGCTGAACATCAAGGAAAACCTGTTCTGGGCGTTTATCTACAACGTTATCGGGATACCGCTGGCGGCAGGTGTGTGGATAGGTCTTTTCGGCTGGCGGCTGAACCCGATGTTCGGCGCGGCGGCAATGAGCCTGTCGAGCTTCTGCGTTGTCACGAACGCGTTAAGGCTCAATTTCGTAAAAATCTACAGCACAAAGCACGACCACAAACGGCGTGTTAAAGCAATAAAATCACACAAGGAGGACAAGTCAATGGAAGTTACGATGAAGATCGAGGGTATGATGTGCGGTCACTGCGAGGCGACCGTCAAGAAAGCTCTGGAGGCTCTGCCGACGGTGGAGAGCGCGGAGGTATCGCACGAAAAGGGCACGGCGGTAGTTAAGCTCAAGGAGCAGACCGATTTCGCGGTGCTGAAAAAGGTAGTCGAGGATAAGGACTACAAGGTGATCGAATAAAAAACGTTTCCCCCGCTCAATACGCGGGGGAAACTTGTCAAAAAACGAATATGATGCTTCAAAATGCGAACAGCGCGATATCACTCCTTAACAAGAATGAAATCTCCGAACGGATGACAGCTTATCTTATCGGTACCGTTATATGTGAAACCTATGCCTCCATAAATAGGACCGGACTGCTCCTCGTTCCAATGGATCATGATCTGGTAGGGTGTGGAAGAGGTGCCGAAAACGCTGATAACATACGGGTTTTCTTTGCAGTAATCATCGGTCGTGGTTTTCGTATCCTTCGTAACTATACTGTCATCGGCTTCGCCGTCGGCAAAGTAGCTTTTCGCCTTTTCAACAGGATCGCCGTTTATTCTAAGCGCGATATAATCATCGGTCAGTTCAAAAAATATATCGCTGTTCTTATCGCCGTTAAGATAATATTTACCCGTCTTTACCTCGGGAACCGCAAGGTTCTTATCGGCTGTGGCTGGTCTGTTCATCATAACCGCCGTAACACCGCCGCCTATTCCCAAAACTGCCGCTATAATGATCGGAATTACGATTTTTTTCATAAATGTTCACCTTTACCTTTCATTGTTTATTTTTCAAGAACATATTGTTCATTGGAATGTCCATCCGGTATCAATGTAATAGTTTTTATAAACAAATTTAAAAATCCGCCCAGTTTAACCTCGGTTTTTCCTGTGACCGTTAAGTTCATTATCTTGCCCGAAGCGGTGTCTATTATCCCGTTTCTGTCACTACTGTGCGCTTCAGAAAACGTGAAGGCATAATATTCGCTTGTCAATGCACCGTCTGTACTTGTTCCATACATATAGAGATCCTCATCATACTCATATACCCCCATTTTTACGAACTCCTCGCGCACCGTGACCAAACCTCTGGAATTGTTGACAGCATCATAATACCCAAAATAATTGTTGTTTTGAATAACGAAAGCACTTTCCGCAAACGCTGTAGCCGTCAACATAAACGATACCACAAAAACACATATCATACAAACCATTTGTTTAATTTTGTTTTT
>DKXD01000005.1:238-8227 GCA_002492075.1 Ruminococcaceae bacterium UBA7135 | reverse complement strand
AGCCGCACAAACCTCATTTTATATTATACCAGATTTCTCTTTACTTTGCAAGTAGTTTTTTGAATTTTTTTCTGTTCTGAAAAACATTTTCGCAATAACGAGCATTTCCCCGAGCGCGGCAAGAAATTCGCTTTATTATGCGGCGTTTTTACCCTCTCCGCCGGGAAGACGCAGCGAAAAAGCAGTTTACTGCGAAAAAATCGCATTAAAACGCCAATTGACGGCATACCATCATTTAGCCGTTCACCGCTTATGAAGCAAATTTCGCATTAAACCGCTGTTTGACGGCAATCTGCTTTTCGGTTGCTCTCCGCCCAAAGCGTGAAAATCGCATTAACCCGCCGAATATCAACCGCGTTTTACGTTCGCGCAGAAAACAGATGGCTTTGTAATGCCGTTTAAGTCAGATATGCACAAGGCTTTTCGTAGCTTTGGTGAGATTGGTACAGCCGATATCCGTAAGCACCGCCATATCGCCTATCTTCACGCTGTACTTCCCCGCGACGGTCACACCGACCTTGGTAAACAGCGCCGTATCCGCTTTCAGCGACACGCTGCCGCCGCGTCCCAGAAACGGCGGTTCAACGGGTTCAAGACCTATGCCGTGCGCGAACGTCGTCGAACAATACTCGTCCATACCCCACGCGTTCAGAGTCGCCTTGGCTACGCTGTCGGCTACCTTGCTGCCCACGCCCGCGCGCAGCGCCCGCAGCCCGTCCTGTATCGCGCAGGATACCGCATTATAAGCGTTTTCGCGCTTGGGATCTATCTTGCCCACCGCGCAGGTGCGGCACATCTTCGCACAATATCCGCTCACTCTCGCGCCGAATTCCATTATCAGCATATCGCCCTCGGATATTTTGCGGTCGCTCGGTTTAAGATCGAAATTCGCGGTGTTCTCGCCCGAAAGCACCGTTATCGGCACATCGCCCTCGGAGCCGAACTTCGTAAGATAATACCCCAGCATAGAGGCTATCTGCCGCTCGCTCATTCCCTTTCGCAGCGAACCCAAAAGCCTGTCATACGCAGCATCGTTTATCTTCTGGGCTTTCTCGACAAGAGCAAGCTCACGCTTCGTTTTAACGGAACGCAGCTCGGAAAGCGCGTTGTCAAGGGCATTGGTCGTATCCAGACGCGCGTAATGCAGCTGCTCCTTGAACACGTTGAACTCCGCCACCGTCATTTTGTCCGCTTCGACGTATACGCGCTTTATTCCGTACTTCACGATAACATCCAGCATTTGCCCGCTGCTTGTAAGCGCGGTTATCTCCAGCCGCGAACCGTGCGCTTTCAGCAACTCCACATCTCTTTTCGGGACAAACAAAATGCGCGTTTCCTTTGACGCTAAGATTATCCCGCTTTCCACCTCAAATCCGCACAGATAGCGCAGCGAGATCGGCGATATAACCAGAACCGCGGAGTTCTCCGCGGGCAGACGCTCCACAAGTGCGTCCAATGTGTCTTTTTCGTTCATCTCACTCATCATTTCTCACCGAAACAGTAGTCCAAAGCGCTTAAGGCAAGCACGTAGCTGTATTTTCCGAAGCCCGAAATGCTGCCCTTGCATACGGGCGCGATAACGCTTGTCTTGCGAAACTCCTCGCGGCTGTCTACGTTGCTTAAATGTACCTCTATAACGGGTATCTTTATCGCGGCGATCGCGTCTCTTATCGCGTAGCTGTAATGAGTATACGCTCCCGCGTTCAATATCACTCCCGCACAATCCAAACGCGCCGTGTGCAGACTGTCGATGATCGTGCCTTCCCCGTTCGACTGAAAGAACTCGATATCATACCCCATATCCGCCGCTTTTTTTGCAAGCTCCGCGTTTATCGTTTCAAGGGAGTTGTCTCCGTAAACGGCAGGCTCGCGCTCGCCGAGCAAGTTCAGATTGGGTCCGTTTAACACCAATATTTTCATAATTCATCTCCTAAGTTTATACAGTTTTCGGCTGTTACAGGCTTTCGTAATACCGTTTCATCTCCGCCGCGTCCTCAGCCTGCGTGCCGTCGCTTTCGCAGATGATCGATGGCTCCAGACCGCGCTTGTGTATCTCCTCCAAAAGCGGCTCATACTGCGGACCGTACTGCTTGTCCGCAAACGTCAGGTGCTTTTTCTCACCGCCGTTTGTATACTCTATCTTACTGAAATGAATATGCATACGATTCAGCCGCTCGTGACCCAGCTCGTTCTCGATAAGGTCAAGCATTTTCGCGTAATCATCGCGCGATTTTATCCCGCCGAGCGTCCGCGCGTTCAGATGTCCGAAATCGACCGTGGGCAGAAAACGCTCGTCCACGCCGCACAGCTCCAAAACCTCCTCTAGCGTTCCCAACTGGTTTATCTTGCCCATTGTTTCGGGACAAATAATAATATCCGAAAGTCCGTTTTCGTCCAAAGCCTTTTGCGCGTTCAAGAGCGTCTGCTTCGCGAGATAAACCGCCTCGGCTCTGCTTATCTTGGAACACGAGCCGCTGTGCACGACTATCTTTGACGCTCCCACAAGCTTTGCCGCCTTTGCCGATTCGAGTATGTAGCCCACGCTGTTTTGGCGCTTCTCCTCCTCAACCGATGACAGCGAAATGAAATACGGCGCGTGCAGCGTAACGTATATCCCGTTCTCCTCGGCGATCTTCGGCAAAGCCTTTGCCGCTTCCGATATGCGAACGCCCCGTCCGCACTCCACCTCATAGCCGTTCAGCCCCAATTCCTTCAGATACTGCGGAAGTTCGGCGGGGAATTTGCGGTTTCCCCAACTTGCCGAGTTTCCTCCGGGTCCGAATGATATCATCACTTCATCTCCAAATCGTCATAATTTCTGTGAAACACTACGCTCTCAAGCTTTCGTTTCAAGCGAAACGTCCATGTTTTCTCCAAATGAAACGGCTCTACAAGCACTGTGCGTACTCCCGCGATATTCCCCGCTATAACATCGGTGAATATCTGGTCGCCTATTACCAGAGTTCCGCGCTTATCTGCTCCCATAGCTTTCACAGCGCGGTTCACGCCGAACGGCAGCGGCTTTGCGCCGTTGGCGGTGTATTCAAGTCCCAGAATAGCGGCAAGCGGCGCGACACGCTTATTTGTGTTGTTCGACACCACGCGCATTTTTATACCAAGCTCTCGCATTTTATCCAGCCATTCCGAAACGCCTTCTTCGGCGCGGGGATTGCCGTGCATTGAAAGAGTGTTGTCCATATCCAATACCAACGCGTGAACATCATTCTCTTTTAAAAAATCCTCGTTGATAGCCAGAACGTTTTTTAACCAAAAGGTCGGTTTAAACAGCATTTTCTCACCCACGCTCTAACTTTACTTGTCCAAAGCCCGCAGCGACCTCCCGCACCTTTTCCTCGGAGGAGGCGTAAACGTTCAGCGAAAGCAGCTCGCCGTCGGTAAAAAAACCCGCGCCGACGCGATATGTTCCGTCCGCGCTGAAAAGGAAGAACGCCTTGCAGTGAACGCTTGTTATAATGCTTACCCCCTGCGCGTTAGCCGGGATACTTCTTTCAAACGTCTCCTGCATCATATACTCCGGAACTTTCATCTTCTGGTGCTCCGAATGGATGACCGAAGCGTATAGTGTTGTTGTATCCTCGGGATCCGGAGGATAAAAAATATAGCTTCCGATCTCCTGATTTTCCATGATCCAGCCGTCCGGCACCGCTAATTCCCAGCCGTGATCCAGTTTGAACATCTGCATAGTCATTGCTCCTTTCATAAATATCGGGATTCCGGATACAATTAAAGCGGACAATTTCTGCCCGCTTCAACCGTTTTTCACTTAAGACAGCACCGCGGCGTTGTCTTATTTTTACAACTTTAGTTCGCTTTACGCAAATCAATACTTGCGCTTACGAGCAGCTTCGGACTTCTTTTTACGTTTTACCGAAGGCTTTTCGTAATGCTCTCTTTTACGAACTTCAGCAAGAACGCCGTCCCTTGCGCATGAACGCTTGAAACGCTTCAAAGCAGTCTCAAGAGATTCATTTTTCCCAAGACGAATTTCTGCCATTTATATTTTCCCTCCCTTTGCCTAACGGCACAGGTTATCTACTTTCAGTAGCTATACATAACAGTATATACATTATTATACAACAGCGCAGCAAATTTGTCAAGCGTTTATTACAAAAAGTTGCGCGATTTTACGATTTTGGTTATTTTATCCAAAAAATATCAACATTTTAGTTGGGTTTCACGATATCCGAAATAGCCACTTTTTCACCGTCTGCCCAAAGGTGCTCCAACTGATAGAATTCCCGAGCCTCCTCGGTAAACACATGAACTATAACGTCAATATAATCCAGAACGATCCAGTTTCGGCTTTGTATTCCCTCAACGCTTTTAGGCGTTACTCCCGCCTGCTCGAGATGGTATTCCACCGCGTCGGCAAGCGCCTTTACCTGCGTAGTGCTCGTTGCGGACGCTATCACGAAGTAATTCGCAAGGATGGTAAGATCGGCGACCTTCAGCACGGTGATCTTCTCTGCTTTCTTGCTGTCAAGCGCTTTTACGGCTATTTCAAATTCCTCTTTATCTGTCATAAACTCTCCTTATTCTTGTTAAACTGCAAATAATAGTTATACGCTTCAAATGTTGAAAGCGGCAGCCCGCCGCATTTAGAGCATACGCTGTCTATCTGATAAATAAGCGCAACGCTCATCGCAAGGTCAATATCCTTGTAACAATAATCGCGCATTTTATCGACGCCCTTGTAATCGCGTTCTTCGGATATCATATCCCCGAGATACACTATCTTCTCCATAAGCGTCATTCTCGCGCAGCCCGTGGTGTGATAACGTATCGCGCTTATTATCTCGTTGTCGTCTATCTTCAATACCTCGCGAACGTAATATCCGCCCGCTACTCCGTGCCAAAGGCTTTTTGTGGCCATCTCCACGGGATCGGGCGACAAACCGCTTTCCGCCGTGTACTGCCGCTGACGCTCGGGAAGATCCTCTTTCATTATATCGTGCAGCATTCCCGCAAGATAACATCTGCGCTTGTCCGCGCCATATTTCTCCGCCAGCTTGAAGCACTCATCAGCCACGTTCATACTGTGCTGAAAGCGTTTCTTCGATAAACGGTTTTTCAGCAGCTCCTCATACTCATCGAAATCCGAATATTTGCTCATTGTTGCCCCTTATTTTTATTTCTAATTCAGACGCGGCGAAACAGATCGTTTTGGGCAATATATTCCGCAACGCCCTGCGGCACAAGTTCCGAAATATCTTCGCCGCGAGCGATTTTTTCTCGTATCTCCGTCGACGAAATTTCCACGACGCTTGTCGGCAGAACCTTAACTTTGCCCATTTGATTTGCGAACTCCACCATATCGGCAAAGCTGTCGTTTTCACGCGACACGGCGCAGACCGTGCTTTCTTTCAGTATGCTCTCGTACTTGAACCACTCTTTGAACGAAAACAGCATATCTCCGCCTATCAAAAGATAAAAGCGTTCGCCGGGAAAGCGCTTTGACAACTCTCTTATTGTGTTTATGGTGTAGCTTTTCCCGCCCATCTCGCGTTCGATATCCGATATCTCAACCCTACATTCGCAGTTCCCCGAACCGTTCAAAGGCTCAAACGCCATTCGGCACATCTCCGCCCGCTGCTCGAAAGGCAAAAGCTTTGTATGCTTATGAGGGCTTTCAAACGTCGGGATTATCAGCAAACGGCGCAAATTCAACTGCATTATCGCTTCTTTCGCAAGATTTACATGCCCGTTGTGAGGCGGATTGAATGCGCCGCCGAATATCCCCGTCTTTATTTGTTCCTTATTTGCCAAGCTCTATCACCCGCTTCTTCGGATCGCGGCTTCTGCGCCACAGCACGAACTTCCGACCGATCACCGCTACCACGTCCGCGTTCAGCTTAGGAGCGATAATATCCGCGGCTTCGCGCGCGGAATATTCGCAGTTCTCCTGCACGCCGAGCTTTATAAGCTCTCTGGCGTTTATCGCGTTCTCAAGCTGGTTCATTATTTCGTCCGACAGCCCCGATTTTCCAATATAGAATATCGGATCATAGCTTTGCGCTATCGAACGCAGCTTTGCTCTTTGCTTGCTTGTCAACATCTATGAAAATTTCTCCTTCAATATCTCCGAAAGCTTTTTAAAAGCCATAGCGCGGTGAGATATCTTGTTTTTCTCTTCCTCGCTTATATCCGCCATGCTATCGTCGTCATTCACCATAAAAATGGGATCGTAGCCGAAACCGTTTTTGCCCTTGGGCTTATCGCCTATGTATCCGTTCACCTCGCCGCGCACGGAATACTCGTCGTCCTCGGCATATATAAAGTGGATAGTGCATACGAACCTCGCGTCGCGCAGCTCACGCGCCACACCGTGCATCTCGCTCAGCACTTTATTGCAACGATCCTTGTCGGTAGCGTTTTCGCCCGCGTATCTTGCCGAGTATACTCCCGGCGCGCCGTTTAAGAAATCTATCTCCAAACCGCTGTCGTCGGCTATCGTCGGTTCTCCCGTAGCCTCAAAAACCGCCCGTGCCTTGATATGAGCGTTCTCCTCAAAGGTATCGCCGTCCTCGACTATTTCCTCATTAAATCCCGCTTCGCGCATTGAAATAACGTCAAATCCGTAGGGGCTGAGCAGCTCCTTAAACTCACGCAGCTTACCTGCATTGTTAGAAGCGATTATAAGACGTTTTCGGGCGGGAGACTGTTCTTCGCTTGAAGGTTGTTGGTGTTCCATAAAAATTCCTTTCATAAATAAACCTAAGGAACTGCTGATTAAATCGTTTTTGTGCGGTTTTCCCCGCCTCCGGCGGGGAAAATGTAATTAAATCAACATTTCCCTAAAAATGTTTTACCTCATTATAGCACATTCAGCGTATAAAGTCAAGTAGTTGTATGTTGACAAATAAAAAGGTGTCAATTCCTTTTACAGGCTCAACACCTTTTTAATATGTTATCGCTGGTTTATGATCTTGCTTCCATTTGTTCAAGCTTTTCTATAAGTTCGTTGATGACTGCTTTTTCGTCGTCATTTACCGCGGTCTTAATTTGTTCCAAATAATCTTTTATTTTCATAACATCGCCAACAGTCAAAGATTTTTGAGACATATTATACACCCCCCTTATCATCGTCTTTTGTAATGATATTATATCATATTCAAAAACATTTGTCAAGCCTGTGTTCGGTTTTCAAAGAGCTTTCTACTAACTAAAAACTACTCGAACAGCGCATTGACGTAATCCTCGGGGACAAACGGCTGGAGATCGTCTATCTTCTCGCCTACGCCCACAAGCTTTACGGAAAGACCAAGCTCGTTCTTTATCGGGATTATAATGCCGCCTTTTGCCGTGCCGTCCAGTTTTGTAAGAACAATTCCCGTAATATCGGCGGTCTCGTTAAAAAGCTGCGCTTGATTTACCGCGTTTTGTCCCGTGGTCGCATCAAGGACAAGCAGCGTTTCAACGCTTGCCTCGGGAAGCTCCCGCGAGATAACTCTCGCTATCTTTTTAAGCTCCTCCATAAGGTTTTTCTTATTATGGAGCCGCCCCGCCGTATCGCACAGAACGATATCCGCACCGCGAGCCTTCGCCGCGCTTATCGCGTCAAATATGACCGCCGCGGGATCGCTGCCCTCTCCGTGCTTCACGATATCAACGCCCGCTCTGTCCGTCCAGACGTTCAGTTGGTCTATCGCCGCCGCTCGGAACGTGTCCGCCGCCGCGACTATCACCTTTTTGCCGCGAGCCTTGAAATTCGCTGCCATTTTTCCGATAGTGGTGGTCTTTCCCGCGCCGTTTACGCCCAGCAGGGCAAACAGCTCACCCTTCTCCACGTTCATGTCCAGACTGTCCACGGCGGTCACGTCTTTATAGCGTTTGGTCAGCCCTCTCGTTTCGATGGCATACATATTATGATTCCTCCTTTGCTTGAAATCGCATCCTCAGCCCTTCAAAGGCGTCGGTGAGCATATTGCTGATGTCCTCCATACCCCAGGGCAGGTAGCCCGTGGCCAG
>DKXD01000005.1:0-151 GCA_002492075.1 Ruminococcaceae bacterium UBA7135 | reverse complement strand
GGTGGTCTTTCCCGCGCCGTTTACTCCGATGACCATTATCACGGACGGCTTAGTCAAAAGATTAAGCTCGTTGCCGCCCGTAAGTATCTCCGAGATGATGTTTTTGAGCATTTGCTTAACTTTGGCGGGATCGGTCGTGCCCGTTTTCTTT
>DKXD01000139.1:6750-6899 GCA_002492075.1 Ruminococcaceae bacterium UBA7135 | reverse complement strand
TTTCTTTCTTGATATCAATACCACACTCTCAACGTGGCGAGTTCTGGGAAAGAGATCAAAAGCCCTCACCTTTTCGACAGAATACCCGTTCTCCGAAAGGAATTTGCAGTCGCGGGCAGCTGTGGCGGGGGTGCAGGAGATCATCACTC
>DKXD01000139.1:0-6441 GCA_002492075.1 Ruminococcaceae bacterium UBA7135 | reverse complement strand
TTCATTTTCACACAAGCAGAGAGCGTTTGTTCATCGCAGCCCTTGCGTGGCGGGTCAAGCAGAATAACATCGGGCTTCAAGCCTCTCTCCGCAAGCTCCACGGCTGCTTCGGACGCGTCCGCGCAAATAAACTCCGCGTTGGAAAAACCGTTTCTCTGCGCGTTTTGACGAGCGTTCTCCACCGCCTCGGGGACTATCTCCGCGCCAATCACTCTTTCGGCTTGCGCCGCCATAGAAAGCCCTATCGTGCCGATACCGCAATACAGATCAAGCAGCGTTTTTCTGTGCGGCTCGGCAAACTCGGCGGCTTGCGAGTATAATTTCTCGGCTTGCGGAGTGTTCACCTGATAAAACGACTTCGGCGCTATCTCCACGGATATACCGCACATACTGTCGACGATGTTTGCGTTTCCGCAAAGAACCGTCTCGCGCTTTCCGAGGATAACGTTGGTCTTATCGGGATTGACGTTCAACACGACAGCCTTTATCTCAGGGAAATTTCGCGAAAGCTCCGCGGCAAGGCGCTTAAATTCGGGGACTTTTCTCTTAACTACTAAAACAACGCACAGTTCGCCGCTTGCGTGACCTCTCCGCAGATAAACGTGCCGCAATACTCCCTCATGAGCCTGCTCGTTATATATTGATATTTTCAGCTTTTTGCACTCTTGTTTTATAAACTCTACAATTTGTGAGAAAATTTGCGGTTGAAGTTTACAATCATCAACCGGAACAATACGGTGCGTCCTCTCGGAGAAAAAACCGCTCACTATCTTACCGCTGTCGAGCTTCGCAAGCGGCATTTGCAGCTTGTTGCGGTAACACTCCGTTTGTTCGCTGCCGCAGATAGGCAAAAACTCCGGAGACAGACCGCCTATGCGCTCAAATGCATCACGAACTGTTTGAGCTTTCGCGGCAAGCTCCGCCGTATAAGTAATGTGACGGTAAACACACCCCCCACATTTTCCGAACGCGGGGCAATCGTTATTGATACGGTCAGGGGACGGAGTTACAATACGTTCGATAATACCGTAAGCGTAATTTTTCAGTACCTTGACTATCCGCGCCTCTATTACGTCGCCGACAGCCGTTTTCGGCACGAAAACAGCCATTCCCTCGTGTCTGCCCACGCCGCTGCCCTCGCTTGTCAGCGCGGTTACTTCAAGATTAATAATATCATTCTTTTTCATTTTGTGCTCCTTGGAAACCATATAATAACGTGCCGATTAATATTCGTATATGTCTCAAAAAGACTTAATCGTCTACTATCTCAACATTATTCTCATCACACCACTTTTTTATAAAGGATAGTTTAAAGGCATAATACTCATCGTCTATAAACTTATTCCATATCTCATTATACCCCATTTGGGAAAGCGTTTTTACGAATTTTGTACTTCCGGGTATATTGGAAATCCTATCGTTAAAAAAATGGCGTCGTTTGCCTTTGTCAGTTGTTTCTTTTGCTTTTCATCTTGTATTTTTTCGGAGATAAACTTTTTGGGCAAATTCATCGCCCAATTCGGATCGCTGTTATCCAAGTCGTGCCAGGTCGGCAGATGAAAACACTGCTCTGACGTAACAAAATCAAAAGCTTCATCGTCATATATGTCCGAAAAATCTTCGCCAAGACCTTCGCCCCACACTGTGATATCGTTTGTTGATCTCACCACATAATAGCCGTCTTCTTCCACATCGGAACAATATTCAATAGAATCAAGAAGAACCGATAATTTGACCTGATATTTTTTTACTTTTTCCATTTTTCAAATCTCCTCAAAAAATCAGCCCCGAAAAATCGGGGCAAACCGCTTACTCATCATTCTTTTTGTCTTGTTCGTCTATTTTGGGCTTGATAACCCTGTCCCACAAAAGGTCGCCTACGATAGTTCCGAGTAAAATTACGATAAAATGTTTCATAATATCACCCCTTTCGATAGTTTGAATAATAAACGCAATGCAGCGTCATTCTGCCGCCGCAAATTTCTTTTAAAAGCGTATTTTTATGAACCGCGTATTCCTCTTTGCCGGATTTGGTGTAGTACTCTAAAACACGCTCCTTATGCGCGTTTTCCACCGCCCACATCACATCGTTTCCGGAAACGTGAGGAAAAAACGAATTTACGTTAAGCACAGAGATAATATCGCCCGCCGTCGCACTTGTGGAAAACACTATATCGCGGCTGTTGTCAAAAGCGTCGTCGCCCATACAAACGCTGCTTCTCGTAACATGAACAAGCATTATATTTCTCCCAAGCTCTTAGCTTTAAGGTAGGAATTGATAAACCCGTCAAGATCGCCGTCCATAACCGCGTTGACGTTAGCGTTCTCGAACTTCGTGCGAACGTCCTTAACAAGCGTATATGGCATAAACACATACGAACGTATCTGGCTGCCCCACTCGATCTTGAGCTGCTCGCCCTTGATGTCGGAAATTTTGTCGAGGTGCTCCTGCTCCTTTATCTGAACGAGCTTTGAAACGAGCATTTTCATAGCGAAATCGCGATTCTGCACCTGCGAACGCTGCGTCTGACAGCAGGTGACTATTCCGGTGGGCTTGTGTATTAAACGCACAGCGGAACTGGTCTTATTGATGTGCTGACCGCCCGCGCCGGACGCTCTATAAACTTCCATTTCGATATCCTCGGGGCGTATCTCAACCGAAACGTCCTTTTCGATCTCGGGCATTACCTCAACGGATGCAAAGCTCGTCTGACGTCTGCCCGAAGCATCGAACGGCGATATTCTCACCAGACGGTGAACGCCGTGTTCACTTTTCAGAAATCCGTAAGCGTTAAATCCCTCGATACGGATAGACGCGCTCTTAATGCCCGCGGTATCTCCCTCGAGAATATCCAGCACCTCAGTCTTGAAGCTGTGGCTGTCCGCCCATTTCGTATACATACGAATGAGCATCTGCACCCAATCCTGAGCCTCCGTGCCGCCCGCGCCCGCGTGGAACGATACAAGAGCGTTCGCGCTGTCGTATTCACCCGTCATAAGGGTCGCGAGATTCATTTCCTCATAATTCTTTTTTACGGTCTCGGCAAGCTCGTTCACCTCGCCTACCATAGAATCGTCGTTTTCCTCCTCGGCAAGCTCTATCATCGTAAGAACGTCGTCGCGATTGGTGCAGAGCCTTTCATAGCCTTGAATGGTATTCTTGTACTGACCTATCTGCTGTAATACCGCCTGAGATTTTTCGGGGTCGTCCCAAAAATTTGGCTCGGTAGTTTTCATTTCCAGCTCGTCAAGCTTTATTTTTATGCCGTCGAGATTCAAAGCGCCGCGAAGTTCTTCTAACTGCGGCTTCATTCCCTCCATGGCAAGTCTTGTTTCATCGTATTGTATCATAAGTCTCCCTCTAAAAGTTTATTTCTGTTTATTCTGTCAGTGAGTTTATCACTCTATCCAACGGTATTATACCATATTTTCCACAAAATTACAAGTACTAAATAGACTTTTCTGCGTGCTCCTTAAGCAGTATCTTCATCTGATCGAGTATGGAAGCCTTTTTCGCAAGACCGTCCGAGAACACGGTAGCGCCGCCCGCCGCCATGCCAAGCATAAGCGCGTACTCCATATCGGTGTCATTATCCAGCGTTGCCGATAGAAATCCCGCCAGCATAGCCGCTCCCGCGCCAACCGAGTTACGCACCTTTCCTCTGCAAGCGGCGCAGTAAAGCGTCTTTCCGTTTTCTTCAAGCAAAATTGCGCCCTCGCCAGCCATGGAAACAAGCACGTTTTGTGCGCCCATTTCCTGTAAGTGTTTGGCGTAAGCGATAGCCTCCACCTTAGAAGACGGCTTCTCTCCGAAGATATCTCCCAACTCATCAAGGTTGGGCTTGATAAGAAAGGGTCTGTACTTCAGCGTGGAAGTCAGCAGCTCGCCCGCCGCGTCCACAGCGACCTTAACGTCTCTGCCCGAAACGTATTCCAGTATTTGCTCATAGATATCCTTTTGCAGCGTGTGAGGAACGCCGCCCGCAAGAACGAGCACATCTCCGTCCTCTACAGCTCCAAGCTTTTTGAAGAACTCCGAAAGCGCCTTGTCGGGAATATCCGGACCGTCAGAATTTATCTCGGTTTCAGTAAAGGATTCCGCGGCATAGTTCATAAGCTTGATATTGATGCGCGAATTGCCGCTTTCCAAATGCACAAGGTCGGTATCTATGCCATATTCGCGCAGCCGCCGCTCGATCTCATCGCCGGTAAATCCCGCAACGAACCCCAACGCCTTAGACTTTATATTAAACTCCGACAGCATTACGGAAACGTTTATTCCCTTGCCGCCGATATTCAGAACATCCCTGTTCATCTTATTCAAGCCCCCGCTCGTAAGGTCGCTTACGAATACGATATGATCCAGCGCGGGATTTAATGTTACAGTATAAACCACTTTTCAACACCCCCAGAAATACTTGTGTACTCAAATTATATTTTACTCGCCGCTGTCCTCGGACAGCTCGTTATCGGGCTTGTCCGAAACGCGCTTATGCTTCCTTACCACAACCGTTATGACGATAATTGCCGCAAACATCACAAAGCCGCCTATCGAAAGAACAACACCCGTTTTCATTCCTGACGGATAGAACGAAAGTTCTATTGTATGCTTTCCGCTCTTGATATCCAAGCACATAAACGTGTCGTCCACACCGCTGCGTATCTGCGCTTCCTCGCCGTCTATGGTCGCCGTCCAGCCCTCCTCATAAGGAATGGTGGTGAACAGCGCGCAATCCTCCGCCGCATCGACCACTATCGAAAGCTTTGCCGTACCTGTTCGCGTGACCGTTGTTCCGTCGTTCATCGAGCGCATTTTCTCGTTGAATTTATTCAGTGCCTCGTCATTGATCGCATAGAACTGCGGTTCTTCATAATAAACGTCAGCACCCAAAAGCTCCAGCTTCACGCTGAAATTCTCGCCCCGCTTGAAATCGCCGAGGTACGCTATCGAGTGATTTTCGTTCTCAAAATAGTACTTGATAAACTCGCCGTTCACATACAGCTTACATTCGCGCTCGTAAAGTGACGGCAGATACATATAAACTCTTCCGTTGACCGACGCGGTAATGTTATAATTCACAGAGGCTTCATCGTCGTTAAGGCGCTTTTTGTAGGACAAATGCTTGTCTGTCGTGGAGCCTGCGTTCAAATTAACAAGGTCTAAATAATAATCCTCAACGGGAACATAAATTTTGTTCGTCTCTCCGGAAAGCAGGGCAGCCAGCGTCTCCTGCGCATAAAACGGAGATTTATCGAAAATGACCGAGTTTATAACGTTCTTATCCGCCAAATACGCAAATCCAAGCGCGTCATCGTTTTCATACACTTTTATGTCCGAATTGCCGGCAATATCAAGCGTATTCTTATACTGCGCCAAAAGCTCGCTTTGGGAAAGGACATATTTTACTCCCAAAATATCATCCGTAAGCGGAGTTGCGCCGTCATACCGCGAATAATGCTCCCTTGCCCCGAAGCCGAGCTTTTTCGCGAGCGCTATGGCTTTCGCGTTAAACACGCTTGAGCTGTGCGACATTCCGTACAGCCCTGCCGCGATAGGATCGTTCACGCAGCGGTGATAGGTTTTTTCCATGCGATAAAAGCCGCTGTCGATAGACTTTACTTCATTCACGACCTCGCGCGTTTTCGGGATATCTCCAAGATAGGTGTCGCGCGGAGAATAATAGATATCCTTATGCATTTTATTGAACGTAACAAGGTTGTTCAGCAGCAGTTCGGTGCACACGAGTGCCAGAATGATCGGTTTCATCACAAAATGCGAATGGTACTTTTTATACAAAACCACCATACCCGAAATAAAGCCCAAAACGATAAGCGGTATCACAATTATAAGCGTGGTGTTGAAGTGTTCGCTGCCCGCGTAATGATCAGCTACCAGCAGCAGCGCCAACAGCGCCGCAAATACTCCGCCGATCGTCTTACGGCGAACATACTTTATATTCTCAAACGCCTCCGCGCCGAATACTATCAACAAAAACACCGCAATAAACGAGTAGCGGTACGGCATCCAAACGGGCACCGAACCGCCGTGCCACAGCATATCCACGGGCTTTATATACATCGAAAGAATAATAATTCCAAGCAGAACTCCGCCCGATACTCTGTGCCGAAGCGGTATTTTGCGCATGGTAAAATAGACTATCGCAAATATAAGCGCAAGCGTTCCACTGTATATCATCGGCATACCCTCGGGACGTATGGTGTCGAACGTTCCCGGAAACAGCTTCAGAAGCGCGTCTGTAATATTGAAATTCTCGGCTGGCGAAAAATCGGAGTCCCCAAAGCCGAGCTTGCCCATTTGCAAAGCCTTATAAACGGGTATCACGATCCAACAACTCATAAATATAGAAGCCAGCGATGAAAATCCATACAAGAGCGCCGATTTCGAAAAAGACCCTTTGCGTTTATCCGTAATCTTCCCCG
>DKXD01000220.1:24518-34343 GCA_002492075.1 Ruminococcaceae bacterium UBA7135 | reverse complement strand
CCCCCGCCTTGCGGGGGAGTTTTTTGCATATTCAAATTTTCTTTTTTTCCGCCGCAGGCGGGAAGAAACATAATTTATTCCGACCCCTCTAGGAAATAGCTCGCCTCCATATCGGCGACCATAAGCGCGAACGCCAGAGGGTACATTTCCAAGGCGCGCCCGATAGTGTTCTTGTCCTCTACTCCCGAAAAACCCATGTGCCAGCGAATAGCCATAGCCTCGTCGCGGGTGAGCCGCATAAAGCCGCTCACCATATACACGCTTTTCTCCCCATGACCGTAGGGGAGCGTGTCGTTTATCGTGTAATACGGCACCTTTTCCCACTGCCCTGTCTGCTCGTTTTTGGAGTTTCTCATGGAGACCGTGTAGAAATTCACCTTGCAAACATCGTGCAGCAAAGCGACTATTGCCGCCGATTCCTCGGAGAACTTGATTTCGTATTTTTCCTGAACGCGTTCCCGCGCCAAGTATTCGACAAGACACTCGTAAACGTTCAGCGAGTGCCGCAGCAGTCCGCCTTTGTATGCGCCGTGATATCTTGTAGAGGCGGGCGCGGTGAAGAAATCACTTTTTTCAAGGAACTCCAAAAGCTTATCCGAACCCTCGCGGATTATCTTTTCCTTGTAGATCCTGATAAACTCTTCTTTGTCGTTGGGCGTGGGTTCGTTTTTCATAAATATCCTCCTTTAGTATTCATAGCCGTAAAACCGCACTTGCTGTTTGTTTAGCCGCTTGTTTTCCAAATCAAAGCGGTATTCGTACTTTATGATCTTGTATTCCTCAAGACCGTTGTTTTTCAGCACCGTGAGGAACTGCACCGCCAGACCTGCGCCGCGTGGTTCGAGTTTCGCGCCGCGCGGCGAGGTTTTGATCCCGTTTTCGTAAACAAGAAGCTCGGTTATCTTACCGTTAAAAACCGTGAAAAACCGTGCGTATTCGGGAACGGCGGCTTCGTTGCTGCCGCCGCGGAGAACAAGCTCTATAAAATCGGGGTATTCTTCAGTGTCGAATTTCCGCAGATTTGATATTACCTCGCAGCCATAGGACAGCTCCTCCGCTGCGCTTTCAAGTATCATAAGACGTTCCCCGTTGAGGACGTCCGCCGCAAGGCGGTCGATCTGCTGTCCGTCTTTAAAGAGCGTCAGCGCAATGTCGCTGTAATATTCGCCGTTAGAGGTGATTGTGCTTTTCTCCGTTTCGTCCGTCTTTGTTCCCGATATTACAAGAGTGTAGTACTCCCCCTCGGAGAACAGGTTTTCTATTGTAAACGCAAGCTTGTTTTGGTCGGCGGCGGGGGCGGTTTTAAGTTCGCGTATGCCGCTTTCTTCGGTGCTGTTGTTTTGAACTCGGCTCACCTCGGCCGACGAAGTATGTGAAGAGGTCGCCGCAGAGGACAGGAGCGGCGGTGCGGGCGTCGGAGAGGCGCTTTGCGTGTTATCGGAAATATCAACGTATTTCTCGGGTTGATACGTTTCGTCGGAAACGCCGCAGCCGCTTAATAACATAATGGCAGCGATGATCACCGCAAATTTTTTCAAACGCTCACCTCCGTTACAGTTGACATTTTATCTTATTTTCTCTCCCCCCCCTCCGCGAGGGAGAGAACGCAGTTATGTTGTGCGCTTTGCGAACATTAACTGTATACTATCAACTGTACACCGTCAATTGTAAATGTGCAGATCATTTTGCAAAGCGTATATAAACGCCGTTTTCCAGCGGGATAAGCAGCGTCGCGTTCGTCTCGTCAAACGTAAGTATAGCGGGCACGGCTCCGAACATTTCCGCAAGCGTGCTCTGTAAAGACGCGATACGGTCGTTTGAGGGGATAACGGAAAACTTTTCGCCGCCGAAGTTCTTCTCGGTCCAGTTTACGGGGTCGTCAGATGTGAAGTTGGCTATCACAACAGTTTCAAGGAACGTGTCCGTCGCGTCAAGCAGCAGGTCGGAAACATCGTCCTGCGTATCGGCGCAGCCGCCGAGATCAACTATCATCGGAAGCGCGCAGCCCCCGCTTGCTTTCGACATGTATTCTATATCGCGGTATGCTTTTGCTATCTGCTCGTCCTGTCGTGGGAGAGTCAGCTTCAAGCCCAGCAGCTTTTCTGCTTTTTCGGCGGTCTCTTTGTCCGTTTTCGCGCAGTATTCCGTAAAATCGGGAAGAAAATCGGAAAAGGCGCGGTCGATATATTTTGACAAACCTTGATAATATTCCTCGTCGAAGGGTACAAACATATAAGCCTCGTCTTGGAACTCCTCGCTGTTGTAGCGTTCTGTGCCGAAATAATGTTCGGCGTAGTCGTCCACGTCGGAGGGGTAGAAGTGCTCGGAGTCATCCGTGTCCCAATTATAATAGTAATTGGAAAAACACGCGCCCATATAGCTGAACTGGAACGGCTTGAGATACCCGCCGAAATAATCGTTGATAAATTGCCGCAGATCGGTTTGAGAGCCGTCTTTCACGCCCTTGACGATATCGGGGCAGTTTTCGTAGAACTGCGGAGCTATAAGGTCGTGCTCTACGCACCAACGCAGAAATACCGCAAGATGATTGCAGCCGTTTATCGGGTCGAGAGGGAGATTTTTGTCGGAGATCTTTCTTGCGTGATTTCTCGAAACGTCTATTATTCGTCCGCTGTCCATTTCCGGCTCGTCGGCGTTTTCGCAGCAGTTGGGGCGGTCGATATCCACAATGTGGCTGACGTTTTTCATCTGCTCAAGCAGAGCTTTTGTATCGTGGTTTATTTTATAAAGCATTTCCTCGCGGTACATCGGAACGACCTCAAAGAAATTCACCTTGTCGCCGTTTGGCAGAGTGCATACCTCCGCTTCCTCGGGAACGCCCTCGGGAAACAGCAGCAGCGAAGCGCATAGCTGCGTGTTGGCAATGTACGACTGATGATCCACCGAGTGCCCCCAACCCAGCCACGAATCAGTGTTAATGGGCAGCCGCGCGAGATCCTTCAGCAGATGAATGGGCCAGAACCATTCGTCGGTGCTTTCTCCAAGCTTCCAGTCGGGCGGCAGACATATCAGCAGCTCGGCTCTGCCGTTTTCTTCAGGGGAGAGTGAATCGGGGATATTCATGATGTGCGCGCCCATTCCCATCGTTACCAGAGTGAAATAATTGCGCTCCTCGGTTGGCGGGATACAGGCGATATCGCATACAAAGTCCTTAGAGGCGGTTTCATGAAACACCGTGGGAAATTCGCCGAAATACTCCTTGATATGATCCTCGACAGCGTCGAGCTCCTCGTCGTCGTACATTTCGAGGTCGTCGTCATAATCGGCGTCGTCCGAGCCGTTAAGTTCCTCAAGCAGCCCCTCGATCTCCTCCATAAATCTGTCGGCGGATTCCAGCACATCATCGGGCGGGTTCATATTCATTCCGCGCGCCAAGCAGACCTTTGCACGTTCGAGAATATTGCAGCGAAGCTCGTCGTCATCGTCGCACTCGTCGTCGTCGGCGGCGCGAAGCAGCGCCAAGCCCATCATAAACTGCCACTTATAATCGTGTTCCATGCTGTTGTGAATTTTTTCAAGCACGGCTATGGCGCGTTTGTATTCTCCGATATCGATGTAGCTTTGAGCTACCCAGCTCAGTATTTCATCGTCGATAACGCTTGTGGGCAGCGTGAGAGCGGCGGCAATGATTTTCTCGTTTTCATCATTGTCGCGCCATTTTTTGAAACGATCTATAATCTCTTCCTTATTCATTGCAGTCCCTCGTTTTTTCACATTATCTTGTTTCCTCTCCCCCGATTCGCAGGGGAGAGAAAACATATCGGCTTGCAAAAAAGTATGCTTTTTCGTTTTATTGAGGATCGGCATAACATCTTGCCGAACGTCATTCGCTGCAATTGTTTATGTTATGTTCTTTGCAGCAGAACTCGCCCGCCGTCAGCTTCAGCACCGCGAAGGTGTTAAGCACCTGTTCGGGCAGCTTGCCCTCGTTCGGGGTCTCGCCGTATTTTTTCATTATATAATCCAGCCCAGTTATTTTCTCGATGCCCGTCGTAACCTCGATAATGCCCGTGCCGGTTATGCTGCGATACGACGGCACGGCAAAGCCGTAATAGTCCTTGTCGTTTACGATCTCCAGCAGCTTATCCACTTCAAACGCGGCGTTGCTGTTGTTTTTGATAAGATCCATTTTCTTGCCCTTTTCCTCGCAGCGGAAGAACAGCTCCAGCTTTCCGCCGTTCAGGTTATAGCCGAAGCACATCGGTATTATGTACGGCCATTCGCCGTTGATGAGCGATATGCGGCAAACTCTTGAAGAGCTCAGCACTCTGTCTATCTCGTCAAAATCCGTTATTTCTCTTTCGTTGATTATCATAAGATCACTCCCCTTATATTATTCTATTGTTCTGTACACATAATAAATTCGCTTATCAAGTCGTTATATCGCAGTTAAACGTTCGAGCTCCCCGCGAAAACCGAGCTTTTTCTTTTTTATATCCGTTTTTTCGCGCCTCAAAAAATAATCACCCGCATACCGTTTAAGGCTGCGGGCGGAAACACTGCGACCGGGTTTTAAGCGTTTGCTTTTTTAGCAAGCTGTGACTTCAGGCGAGCAGCCTTGTTCTTGTGAATAAGACCCTTGCCGGCAGCCTTGTCGATGTTTACGCTTGCCGCTTTGATTGTTGCAGCGTCTGCACCGTCAGCGCGAGCCTTTTTGATCGATGTTCTCAAAGTAGACTTCGCCGCCTTGTTTGCTTCGTTCTTTGCCTTAGAGATGAGAACTCTCTTCTTGGCGGATTTAATGTTCGGCATTTTTTTCACCTCCGTTTTAATGTTAGAGTCGAAATCCGGTATTTTACGCTCTTTTTCGGGAACTATTTATTTATATTCACCAAAAAATCATTTGTTGATACGTTTTTTATTGTGACTTCGATTCACTTTTTCTCATAATACATTTTATTATATCACATAACGCGAAAAATTTCAAGGGGTTTTGGAAATTTTTTTGAGGAAAGGTAATTGATTTGTTTTCTCACCCCCGCGAAGCGGGTGAGTGAAAACAAGATAATGTGTGTTTGAGAAACGTGTTGGTTAAGTGGGCGCGGTGCTTGCCGCGCCGTAATATCGGGAGGGAAATATTATGGACAGTCGCGGCTTGGCGTTGGAATCGGCGCGGATATTGACGAAAAAGGACGGCGTTCACTCGATAACGCGTCGCATAGGAGAGGTTAAGATCACGGACGTGCGGCTTTCGGAGACGGCGGCAAGGTGCATGGGGCGGCGCGCGGGGCGTTACATCTCACTGCACGGTGAACCTCACGCCGCGGGAATGACCGCGCTTTTGTGCAGAGCGATATCGCAGCTGATACCGCCGCGAGGACGCTTGTTTACCGCGGGGCTTGGTAATCCGGACATCACGCAGGACAGCCTTGGAGCGGCGTGCGTGCGAACTCTTACCGCGCGGCGCGGCGCCCGCTATTCGCTGGCGGCGGTCGAGACGGACGTCGCTGCGAAAACGGGTCTTGATACGGCAAGGCTTGTCAGAGCGGCAGCCCGCGAGCTGAAAGCCGACTGCGTTATCGCAATAGACGCGCTTTCGTGTCAAGACCCGAGATATATCGGCAAGACCGTTCAAATATCAAGCTCCGGTCTTGTTCCGGGGTCAGGAACGGGCTTGCGCAGCAGCGAGCTTTCCGAGGAACTTCTGGGCTGTCCGGTAGCCGCCGTCGGCGTGCCCACGGTAACGCAGCTGTCCTCGATAACGCACAGTTCCGCCGATAAGAATTTTCTCGTTTCCGTTCCCGATATAGATATTATAATAGGTATGTGGGCGGAGGTCATCGGGGGCGCATTGGATCTGCTGGTAGGCGGTAAAGGCGCGGCAAGCAGCTGAAAACACACTTTTATTCAAAACGATTATATAATATTAAGGGCGAAAAGCCCCGAATTTTTTGCCCAAAGCAGCAATTTTGTGCAAGTTGCATAAAAATAACAGTAAAAGCGCCGAAAAATTCTCTGCGATTTTGGAATAATATTTTACTTTACCGGTTGAAATTACCGTTCATTTGTGTTAAAATAATCATTGGCGGCTGTGTACGGCAACGTTGGCGTGTGAGCGCGTTTGCGGGTCTGCACTGCCGCAAGGCGATGATGTCGGAGGTTGCGCGGCGCTTTTTAGCTGCTGCGGTAATTTCGACGGAGTATGTCCGGATTAAATTCGGGCGAAAAGTTTTGCGGGTCGCAAGCCGCAGCAAAAGCGTTTTGTTAAAGTGTTCGAGAGAACTCGGATAACTAACGGGTGCGTTTTGAAATGTGGCACACACGGCTCGGTGGATTTTTCAAAATGAGCCTTCGCCGGCACTTTGCACAATCTCTGGCGCAGGGGGAGTGCAGAAAAACTACAGGTTGGGGTCGAGTTACTCCGGCTTCAACAAAAAACGAAGAAAGGTTGAAAAATCAAATGGCATCTAATGAAAAGGTAAGAATCAAGGTCAAGGGTTACGAGCACAGCGTTGTTGACGCGGCGGCTCAGAAGATCGTCGAGGCTGCAAAACGCGGCGGCGCAAGAGTTGCGGGCCCCATCCCGCTGCCTACCGACAAGCAGGTCGTAACTATTCTGAGAGCGGTGCACAAGTATAAGGATTCCCGCGAGCAGTTTGAGATGAGAACTCACAAGCGCCTTATCGACGTTATCCGCCCTGACAAAAAGACCATCGAGGCTCTCCAGAGCTTGGAGCTGCCCGCAGGTGTAGAGATTTCAATGGACATCTAAATATAGATTCGATTGGAGTTATGTTGGCGGCGTACTTGCGAATGCTGTCAACCACTAACCGCGCGTCGATAACCCAACAGGCGCGAGGTCATGTTGAGGTAAAACTCAACCAATAACCACAAGGAGGAAAAGCCGAATGAAAAAAGCAATTATCGGCAAGAAGATCGGTATGACACAGATCTTCGACGAAGCAGGCAAGGTCGTTCCCGTTACGGTCATTGAAGCGGGCCCCTGCGTTGTCGTTCAGAAGAAAACGACAGAAAACGACGGCTATGAAGCTGTTCAGATGGGCTTCGGCGACGTTACCGCAAAGCACATCAACAAGCCCGAGCAGGGTCATTTCAAGAAGAATGACATCGCTTTCAAAAAGACCCTTAAGGAGTTCCGTTTGGACGACACAAGCGCTCTTAACACGGGCGACGTCATCAAAGCGGATGTGTTCGCCGAGGGCGACGTTATCGATGTTGCGGGCGTGTCTAAAGGTAAGGGATATGCGGGCGCTATCAAGCGTCACAATCAGCACAGACTGAGAGAGTCTCACGGTACGGGTCCCGTTGCTCGTGAGGCGGGCTCTATGGGTGCGTGCTCCAGCCCTTCGAGAATTTTCAAGGGCAAGAAGATGGCGGGTCACCTCGGCGCGGAGAACGTTACCGTTCAAAATCTCGTAGTAGTTAAAGTTGACGCGGAAAACAACCTCATCGCGGTGAAGGGCGCTGTTCCCGGACCCAAGGGCGGCGTTGTTACCATCTGCGACGCGGTTAAAGCTTAAAGAAAAGGAGGACGATTACTATGTCAAAGATAAACGTAGTTGATATGGCGGGTAAAGTCGTTTCCGAGCTTGAGCTTAACGACGCGGTTTTCGGCATCGAGCCGAACAAGACCGCTATGCACTCCGCGGTTGTAAACTATTTGGCAAATCAGAGACAGGGCACACAGTCCACGCTTACAAGAACGGAAGTTCGCGGCGGCGGCAGAAAGCCCTGGAGACAGAAGGGTACCGGTCACGCAAGACAGGGTTCGACAAGAGCTCCGCAGTGGAGACACGGCGGTATAGCGCTCGGTCCGAAGCCTCGTTCTTACAGATTTACTCTTAATAAGAAAGTAAGACAGCTCGCTATCAAGTCCGCTCTCTCGGGCAAGGTAAGCGACAATGAAATGATAGTTGTAGACGCTATCACAACGGACGAGTTCAAGACCAAGACAATGGTCAATATGCTTAAGGCTATCGGCGCGGAGGACAAGACCCTCATCGTGCTTGACGGAGTTGACAATAAGGTGGTAAAGTCTGCGGCTAACATCGCGGACGTTAAGACCACACAGGTGAACACGCTGAATGTTTACGATATCCTGAACTGCAACAAGTTCGTTATCGTGAAGAGCGCCGTTGAAAAGCTTGAGGAGGTGTACGCATAATGGAAAAGGTCGCACAGGACATCATCATCAAGCCCATTATCACAGAGGCTTCTATGGACTGCCTTCGTCAAGGCAAGTACACCTTTAAGGTGGCAAAGGACGCAAACAAGATCGAGATCGCGAAGGCTGTTGAGGCGCTGTTCAAGGGCGTTAAGGTAGCAAAGGTGAACACCGTATCCGTTCGCGGAAGAAAGAAGAGGATGGGCAGAAACGAGGGTTATACTTCCGACTGGAAAAAGGCTATCGTTACTCTCAAGGAAGGCTCTAAGACCATTGAGTTCTTCGACGGAATGATTTGATAAAAGCGTCGCGCAAGGCGCGCTGAACCGAAGCAGAGGAGCGAGGCGACGGTTGCGAGGTTCAGCGAGCTTTTTGGAACGGAGCGAAGCGAAGTGAGAAAAAGCGACAGCTGAGCGGCGCGAATTTAAATAGGAGAGATTCAGTTATGGCTATTAAGGCATACAAGCCCGTCAACAACAGCCGCAGAAATATGACTGTTACAGATTACAGCGGGCTTTCAAAGGTAGCTCCCGAAAAAAGTCTTCTGGAGCCCATTAAAAAGACTGCCGGCAGAAACAGCTACGGCAGAATAACCGTTCGTCACATTGGCGGCGGCAACAGAAAAAAATACCGTGTTATTGACTTCAAGAGAGATAAGAGAGGCATGAACGCCGAAGTAAAAACTCTTGAGTATGATCCGAACAGAAGCGCGTTTATCGCACTGGTTCAGTATGAGGACGGCGAGAAGAGATACATCATCGCACCGGACGGACTGAAGGTAGGCGATACGGTACGCGCAGGCAGCGACGCGGATATCAAGCCCGGCAACGCGCTGGCGCTCGGCGATATTCCCGTTGGTACCGTAATCCACAACATCGAGCTTTACCCGGGCAAGGGCGGACAGCTTGTTCGTTCCGCAGGCAATATGGCGCAACTGATGGCTAAGGAGAACGGCTACGCGCTGCTCCGTCTGCCGTCGGGCGAACTGAGAAATGTTTCGCAGCTCTGCTACGCGTCTATCGGCACGGTTTCCAATCTCGACCACGAGAACGTAAACAGAGGTAAGGCAGGTAAGACCCGCCACCTCGGTATCAGACCGACCGTTCGCGGTTCCGTAATGAACCCGAACGACCACCCGCACGGCGGCGGCGAGGGCAAGTCCCCCGTTGGACGTCCCGGACCCGTTACTCCGTGGGGCAAGCCCGCGTTGGGTTACAAGACGCGCTCCACAAAGAAAGCGTCCAACAAGTTCATCGTTAAGAGAAGAAACGGCAAGTAGTTGCTAGAGAATAGTTGTTAGTGGTTAGTTATCGGCTTCGATCTAAACCGCTGACCGCTATTCGTGAGTATATTCGGTTGCTGTTAATAAGAGTGAAAGCGTGAGAACGGTTGATAACTAACAACTAATCTCTATAAAACTATTCACTAGTTAACTTGCAGCTTAACTGAAAGGAATTTATTACAATGGGAAGAAGCATTAAAAAGGGACCTTTCGTGCAAGAGGCTCTGATGAAGAGAGTTCTTGACATGAACGAAAAGGGTGAGAAGAAGGTTCTTAAAACATGGAGCCGCGCTTCAACGATATTCCCCGAATTCGTAGGTCACACGTTCGCCGTACATGACGGCAGAAAGCACGTTCCGGTATATGTTACCGAGGATATGGTAGGACACAAGCTCGG
>DKXD01000220.1:22809-24247 GCA_002492075.1 Ruminococcaceae bacterium UBA7135 | reverse complement strand
CCGGTATATGTTACCGAGGATATGGTAGGACACAAGCTCGGTGAGTTCGCGCCCACGCGTACCTTTAAAGGTCACGCGGGAAGCAAGACCACGGCAAAGAAGTAAGGAGGAGAAAATATGGAAGCTAGAGCAAGTCTCACACAGGTTCGTATTTCTCCGAGAAAGGTCGGCATCGTGCTTGATCTTATAAGAAATAAGCCTGTTGAATACGCAATGGCAGTGCTGAACAACACGCCGAAGTCCGCTTGCGAGCCGCTGGCAAAGCTCCTTAAGAGCGCAGTGGCAAACGCGGAAAACAATCATAATATGGATACTTCCAGATTGTATGTTTCCGAAGCGCACGTTGGTCCCGGCATCACACTCAAGCGTATCAGACCGAAGGATCACGGACGCGCTCACGGAATTTTGAAGAGAACGTCCAACATCACGCTGGTTGTTAAAGAAGCTGAATAAGGAGGAGAATAACAATGGGTCAGAAAGTTAATCCCCACGGACTCAGAGTGGGTGTGATCAAGGATTGGGATTCTCGCTGGTTCGCGGGTAAAGCAACCTTTGGTGATACACTTGTTGAGGACTACAAAATTCGCGATTATCTTATGAACAAGAAGAAGTTCGTAAGCTCTAAGGGAGATAAGAACGCGCAGTCGTTCTCGCGCGCCGTTGGAATTTCCAAGGTCGAGATAGAGCGCACGGGCGCGGACAAGATCAAGGTTTATATCTACGCCGCAAAGCCCGGTATGCTTATTGGCGTTAAGGGCGCGGAGATCGAGAAGCTTAAAGCGGAGATCGAAAAGCTCGTTTCCGGCAAGGCAGTCTCTCTCGATATCGTAGAGATTAAGAACCCCGATCTGAACGCACAGCTCGTTGCGGACAACATCGCAATGCAGCTGGAGGGTCGTGTGTCGTTCAGACGCGCGATGAAGCAGGTCATCGGAAGAACGATGAAGAGCGGCGCTAAGGGTATCAAGACAATGGTAAGCGGTCGTTTGGGCGGCGCGGAGATCGCGCGTTCCGAAAGCTACCACGAGGGTACTATCCCGCTGCAGACGCTCCGCGCAGATATCGACTACGGCGTAGCAAGAGCAAACACAACTTACGGCGTTATCGGCGTTAAGGTGTGGATCTACAACGGTGAAGTTCTGAAGGGCGAGATCCCCGCACAGAGAAACGAGCGCACAGACAGACGCCGCAATGACAGAGGTAACGGCAGAGGACGCGATGACCGCCGTCCCCGCAAGCCGAGAGAGCCCAGAGAAGTTAAAAAAGAGGGAGGTAACGAATAATGCTGCTTCCGAAGAGAGTTAAGTACAGAAGAGTGCAGAGAGGTCGCCGCAAGGGCGTTGCAACAAGAGGCAACACTGTTTCCAACGGCGAATACGGCTTGCAGGCTCTTGAATGTGCATGGATAAAGTCAAATCAGATCGAGGCTGCCCGTATC
>DKXD01000220.1:1999-22655 GCA_002492075.1 Ruminococcaceae bacterium UBA7135 | reverse complement strand
CAGTTCCGCGGTTCTATGGCAGGAAAAGCTACAAGAGGAAATACGATTACTTACGGTGAATACGGTATTGTAGCAATGGAGCCGTGTTGGATCAAATCCAATCAGATCGAAGCTGCCCGTATCGCTATGACGCGTTACATCAAGCGCGGCGGTCAGGTTTGGATCAAGATATTCCCCGATAAGCCCGTAACAAGCAAACCGCTTGGAACTCGTATGGGTTCCGGAAAGGGCGCTCCCGAATATTGGGTAGCGGTAGTAAAGCCCGGCAGAGTAATGTTTGAGATCGCGGGTGTTTCCGAGGAAACCGCAAGAGAGGCTATGCGTCTTGCGATGCATAAGCTTCCCATCAAGTGTAAATTCGTGAAGAAAGAAGACGGAGGTGAGCAGTAATGAAGGCTTCTGAAATCAAATACATGACAGATCCGGAGCTTGAAACTAAGCTCGCCGAACTCAAACAAGAGCTTTTCAACCTGCGCTTCCAGCTCGCTGTAAACCAGCTTGACAACCCTACGAGAATTAAGGCAGTCAAGAAAGATATCGCGCGCATCAAGACCGTTCAGCGTGAACGCCAGCTTACAGCAGAGAATTGAGGAAGGAGGATAAGAACTAAACTATGGAAAGAAATCTTAGAAAAACCAGAGTCGGCAGAGTTGTCAGCAACAAGATGGACAAGACGATAGTTGTTGCCATCGAGGATAATGTTCGTCATCCTCTTTACAAGAAGATAGTAAAGCGCACCATTAAGCTCAAGGCTCACGATGAGCAGAACACCTGCAACATCGGCGACAGAGTTGAGATCATGGAAACGCGTCCGCTTTCCAAGGATAAGAGATGGCGTTTGGTAAACGTTATAGAGCGCGCTAAGTAATTGGCGGATATTTTTAGATTTGCGAAAGGAGAAGCATTGCCATGATTCAGATGCAGACATTGCTTAAAGTTGCCGACAACACCGGCGCTAAAGAGCTTATGTGTATCAGAGTGCTCGGCGGCACACGCAGAAGATACGCAAATATCGGCGACGTTATCGTAGCTTCTGTTAAAAAAGCTACACCCGGCGGCGTTGTTAAAAAGGGCGACGTTGTAAAGGCTGTCGTAGTTCGTTCCGCAAAGGGACTCAGACGCGACGACGGCACATATATCCGCTTTGACGAGAACGCGGCGGTTATAATCAAGGAGGACAAAAATCCGAGAGGAACTCGTATTTTTGGGCCGGTAGCAAGAGAGCTTCGCGATAAGGATTATATGAAGATTCTGTCGCTTGCTCCCGAAGTACTGTAAGGAGGTATCGTTAAGATGAGTAAGGTTCATGTAAAAACAGGCGATACCGTTATGCTTATGGTCGGCGATAAAAAAGGCGACAGAGGCAAGACCGGCAAGGTTTTGGAGGTATCCCCGAAAGAGGGCAAGGTCATCGTTGAGGGAATAAACATCGTGACCAAGCACGTTAAGCCCAGAGCACAGGGCGAGATCGGCGGCAGAGTTCAGGCGGAAAGCCCGATATATGCTTGCAAGGTAATGCCCGTTTGCCCGAAGTGCAACAAGCCTACAAGAGTCGGTCACAAGATCGAGGACGGTAAGAAGATCAGAATATGCAAGCACTGCGGCGCAGAGCTTAAATATTAATTATCACGACTTGTCGGATATAAGAAGCGCGGAATGATAACGGCGGATTCGTTCGCAGGTTCTTCCGCTGCTAAAATCCGGCAGATAGGAGAAAACAATGGCAAGAATGAAGGATTTTTACAAGGAATCCGTAGCTCCCGCATTGTTCAAGAAGTTCGGATACAAGTCTGTTATGCAGACCCCGAAGCTGGACAAGATCGTTGTGAACGTAGCGTGCGGCGAGGCTAAGGAAAACGCGAAGATCATTGAGAACGTTTCGGCGGAGCTTGCGGCTATCACGGGTCAGAAGCCTGTTGCTTGCCGCGCAAAGAAGTCCGTTGCGAACTTCAAGCTGAGAGAGGGACAGGTTATCGGCGTTAAGGTAACACTGCGCGGCGATATCATGTATGAGTTCCTCGACAGACTGTTCAATGTGGCTCTTCCGCGTGTTCGTGACTTTAGAGGCATCAACCCCAACTCGTTCGACGGGCGCGGCAACTACTCTTTCGGTCTGAAAGAGCAGCTGATATTCCCCGAGATCGAGTATGACAAGATCGATGCGACGCGCGGTATGGATATCAACTTTATCACCACCGCGAAAACCGATGAAGAAGCAAGAGAGCTGCTCGCGCTTATGGGCGCTCCCTTTGAGAAGTAATTTAGTTGGAGGAACAACATGGCAAAAACGTCTTTAAAGCAGAAGCAGCAGAGAACGCCTAAGTTCTCCACTCGCGCTTACAACAGATGCAAGATCTGCGGCAGACCGCACGCTTACCTGCGTAAGTTCGGCATTTGCAGAATTTGCTTCAGAGAGCTTGCTTACAAGGGTCAGATTCCCGGCGTTAAGAAAGCTTCTTGGTAATTAGATGTAAGAGTCTAAGAAGTAAGAATTTAGAGTTTTACCTCGTCGGACTAACAGAAACGGGTTTTTAAGTCCGATGTTGAGGAAATTATGTGAGTACGACGAACGAGATCGCGTTCGTAACGGCTTGCGTTTAGGAGGTAAATAAATGCAGATCACAGATACTATTGCGGATATGCTTACAAGAATTCGCAACGCGAACTCCGCAAAACACCCCACTGTTGACGTTCCCGCTTCCAACCTCAAGAAGCAGATCGCCCAGATACTGCTCGACGAGGGCTATATCAAGGGCTTCAAGGTAATTGAGGACGACAAGAAGCAGGGCACTATCAAGATCACTCTTAAATACACAGACAGCCGCGCACAGGTTATAACCGGTCTGCGCCGTGTATCTAAGCCCGGTCTTAGAATTTACTCAAACTGCAAGGATATGCCGAAAGTAATGAAAGGTCTTGGAATTGCGATCGTATCGACTTCCAAGGGCATCATGACCGACAAGAAGGCTCGTGAGAACCATGTCGGCGGCGAGATCCTCGCGTTTGTATGGTAATAGGAGGAATAGTAATATGTCAAGAATTGGAAGAATGCCTGTTGCTGTTCCCGCAGGAGTCGATGTAAAGATCGACGGACCGGTAGTAACAGTGAAGGGTCCCAAGGGAACTCTTACAAAAGAGTTCAACCATTTGATGAAGATCAGTCAAGAGGGCAGCGAGCTAATAGTTTCCCGCCCCGATGACGAAAATCTTTCAAAGTCGCTTCATGGTCTTACCAGAACGCTTCTTCACAATATGGTAGTCGGCGTTACCGAGGGCTTCAAAAAGGAGCTTGAGATAAACGGCGTAGGTTTCAGATGTGAAAAGCAGGGCAAGAAGGTCATTATGAACCTCGGCTTCTCCCACAAGGTAGAGGTTGAGGACACCGACGACATCAAGCTTGAAGTTCCCCAACCGAACAAGATAATCGTTACGGGTATCGACAAGCAGAAGGTCGGTCAGGCTGCTTCGGAGATCAGAGGCAAGCGTCCTCCCGAGCCGTACAAGGGCAAGGGTATCAAGTATGCAGATGAAGTTATCCGTCGTAAAGAGGGTAAAGCTGCTAAGGGTAAGAAGTAATTTAAGGAGCGTACAGAGATGGTTAAAGTTATTGATAAAAACAAGAGCAGACTCCGCCGTCATAAGCGTGTTCGCTCTAAGATCAGCGGCACGGGCGCTTGCCCGCGTCTGAACGTGTTCCGTTCCTCGATGCACATTTACGCGCAGATCATCGATGATGAAAAGGGCGTAACGCTGGCGGCGGCTTCTTCCGCAGAGAAGGGCTTCGGTCAGTATGGCGGCAACGTTGAGGCGGCTAAAAAGGTAGGTCTGGCAATCGCCGAAAAGGCAAAGGCTGCCGGCATTACCGACGTCGTTTTCGACAGAGGTGGATATGTATATCACGGTCGTGTGGCAGCTCTCGCAGAGGGCGCTCGCGAAGGCGGACTTAATTTCTGATAAGGAGGGAAATGACTTGGCAAACAATTTTGAACAGACCGAAAACGAGCTTCAAGAGAAAGTCGTTTACATCAATCGTGTATCAAAGACCGTTAAGGGCGGACGTATCATGAAGTTCTCCGCGCTGGTAGTTGTCGGCGACGGCAACGGAACAGTCGGCTTCGGTATGGGTAAATCCAACGAAGTTCCCGATGCTATCCGCAAGGGAATTGACGACGCGAAGAAAAATCTTCACAAGATATCTCTTAAGGGAACGACCATTCCACACGAGATCACGGGCAAATTCGGTGCAGGCGCAGTGCTTATGCGTCCCGCTCCCGAGGGTACCGGCGTTATCGCCGGCGGTCCGGTGCGTGCGGTCATTGAGATGGCAGGTATAAAGAACATTCGTACAAAGTCTTTGCGCTCAAACAATCCGTGCAACGTAGTTCGCGCTACGATGCAGGGTCTCACCAGCCTGAGAACAGCCGAAGAGGTTGCTGCTCTGCGCGGTAAGAGCGTTAAGGAGCTGTAATTGCGGAAAGGAGAGTATAAAATGGCACTTAAAATAAAGCTTGTACGCTCTCTTAACAGCTGCAAGAAGAACCAGATCGCGACCGCAAAGGCTCTCGGTCTGCATAAGATCAATTCCGAAACGACGCAGCCCGACAACGCTGCGACCAGAGGTAAGATCAAGACCATCGCTCACCTTGTAAAGGTTGAAGAAGTTTAACAACACTAGCTTTTGACAGTGGCAGCAGTGCGTTGATAATTAAATAATTATCAATTATCCATTATACATTGTCAATTGAAAAATGGGGGTGCAAAGCAATATGAAGCTTCACGAATTACAGCCCGCTGCGGGTTCCGTAAAGGACGTAAAGCGTATAGGCAGAGGTCACGGCTCGGGACAGGGCAAGACCGCCGGCAAGGGGCACAAGGGTCAGAAGGCTCGTTCGGGCGGCTCTATCAGACCGGGCTTTGAGGGCGGTCAGATGCCGCTTCAGAGAAGAATGCCGAAGCGCGGATTTAACAATATCTTCGCTCTTGAGTTCGCAACGGTAAACGTTTCCGAGCTTGAGAAGAGATTTGAAAGCGGTGCGGTAGTTGACGCAAACGCTCTTATTGAGAGTGGCGCGTTGAAGAACGCAAAAGACGGCATTAAGATTCTCGGCAACGGCGAGCTTACAAAGAGCCTCACCGTTAAGGCGGTAAAGTTCACTGCCGCGGCTAAGGAAAAAATTGAAAAGGCAGGCGGCACAGCCGAGGTGATCGAATGAACGGAATGCTGACAGTCTTTCGCAACGCATGGGTAGATACCCAGCTTCGCAAAAAGATCCTGTACACGCTGTTTATCCTCGTTCTGTTCCGTTTGGGTTCGTGCATTTTTGTTCCGTTTTTGGACAACAGCGCGATAACCGAGATGATCTCGGGAGCATCGCTGTTGAATTATCTCGACGTTATGACGGGCGGCGCGCTTGGACAAGGTACGCTGCTTGCAATGTCGATAACGCCGTACATCAACGCGTCGATTATCATTCAACTGTTGACGGTGGCGATACCGCCGCTGGAGCGTCTCTCGAAAGAGGGCGAAACGGGGCAGAAGAAGATACAGAAGATCACGAAATATGTATCCTTGGGTATCGCGCTGCTTCAGGCGATAGCGTTCTATTTCTCGCTGAGGAACGGCATAAACAACAATGACGGTCACAGGGCGATACTGAGATACGGCGACGTTTATGATACGACAAGCGAAACATTCTCGGTAGTTCTTTCGGCAATAACGATAGTTGCCTGCTTCGTTGCGGGCGCATCGGTGATTATTTGGCTGGGCGACAGAATAAACGAGCACGGCATAGGAAACGGTATCTCGATGATACTTTTCGCGGGTATTATAGCAAGACTTCCGCAGACGATAGGCTCGTTCGCGAGCATTCTTACCTCCGATAAGGAGCATTTGGGCGGAAACATCGTGTTCGTACTCATTACGATAATTATTTTTGTCGCAATGATATGGTTCGTTATCTTTATGACGAACGCCGAGCGCCGAATACCCGTTCAGTACGCAAAGCGCGTTGTAGGGCGGAAGATGTACGGCGGTCAAAGCACGCATATTCCGATAAAGGTAGCGATGAGCGGCGTTATGCCTATCATCTTTGCGATGTCACTGATGAGCCTGCCGCAGACCATCTGCTATTTCTTCGGCGTGGACGGCACCGGCACGGGATTTTGGAACGGCTTTGTGCGGTTCTTCTCGCACACGTCTCCCGCATACGCGATACTCTATTTCCTGCTGATTTTGGGCTTTAACTACTTCTATGTGGCTATAACTTATAATCCCGTGGAAATAGCGAACAACCTGAAGAAAAACAACGGCGCGATACCGGGTTATCGTCCTGGCAAGCCCACGTCGGACTTCATCTACAATTCCTTGAACAAGATAACGCTTATCGGCGCTATCTTCCTTGGAGTTATCGCGATATTCCCGATCATTCTTTCGTGGATAAATCCGAGTTTCTCGCAGGTATCGCTCGGCGGTACAACAATGCTGATCATCGTCGGCGTTGCGCTTGAAACGGTACGTTCTCTCGAAAGCCAGATCATGATGAGACATCATCCGGGCTTCCTTGATTAAGATGTTGGATGTAAACAGTAAATACAGAGGGCGAATGCTCAAAGCAACGTATCATCAACGTGTAAAATTTGCGAAAGCGAGTTGAAAGCGCGTAGTGGAGCGTAAGCGGAACGGAGCGATTTCAGCTCGGCTAGCACGGCTTTGCCGCGCGGTTCGCAAATTTTAAATTAAGAAAGGCATTGCTTATGAATATGATTTTTTTGGGCGCTCCCGGCGCCGGCAAAGGCACACAGGCTGAAGTAGTCTGCAAGGAGCTTAATATCCCCGCGGTATCCACGGGCAATATGCTCCGTGAAGCCGTTAAGAACGGCACAGACGCAGGGTTGGCGGCTAAGAAGTATATGGACGCGGGCGACCTTGTTCCCGATGAGGTTGTTATAGGCGTTCTGAAAGACAGAATAGCGCAGGACGACGCCAAGAACGGCTTTATCCTTGACGGATTTCCCCGCACGGTTCCCCAGGCGGAGGCTCTGGAGAAAATGGGCGTGCAGATCGATAAGGTAATTGAGATAGACGTTCCCGACGAGGCGATCACTGCGAGAATGAGCGGCAGACGCGTTTGTGAGAAGTGCGGAAACTCTTATCATATCGAGCATAAGCCGACTAAGGTAGAGGGTATCTGCGACGCGTGCGGCGGCAAAGTCGTACAGCGCGCCGACGATAAGCCCGAAACCGTTGTGGCTCGCCTTAAAACGTACCATGAGAAAACCGCTCCGCTCAAGGATTTCTATGAAGCGCGCGGAAAGCTGACGAGCGTCAAGGGACAGGACAGCATAGAGGAGACCTCGAAGCTTGTTCTGGCTGCTATCAAAGGCTGATCTTTGAGAAAAGAGTAAACGGCAATGATCCAGATCAAAAACCAAGCAGAGCTTAAGGGTATGATGAAAGCGGGTGAGCTTGCCGCGCAGGCGCTTGCGCTTGCGGGAAAGCACGCTGTTCCGGGAATTTCGACGTGGGAGCTTGACAAGATCGTCGATGATTTTGTCAGATCGCACGGCGGACATTCGCCGTGCAAGGGCTACGGAGGATTTCCGGGGCATAACTGCTTTTCGATAAACGATAATCTCATTCACGGTATTCCGTCAAAAAAGAAGATACTCAAAGAGGGTGACATTCTTTCGTGCGATATCGTGGCGGAGCTTAACGGCTTTATGGGCGACAACACCAAGACCTTTGCCGTAGGCGAGGTGTCCGAGGAAGCGAAGCGCATAATAAAATATACCGAAGAGGCTCTTTATAAAGGTATCGAACAGGCGGTCGCGGGAAACCGTATCGGCGATATATCTCACGCTATTGAAACTCACGTCAAAAGCGGCGGGTATGCTTGTGCCGAGAAGTTTATCGGTCACGGTATAGGGCATGAAATGCACGAGGATCCCGAAGTTCCGAACGAAGGGAAAGCGGGTCACGGTCCGAGGCTTATGCCGGGCATGACGATCGCTATCGAGCCTATGGTAAATTCCCACTCAAGCAAGGTAAACATCTTGAACGACAAGTGGACGGTGGTAACGACGGACGGAAGTCTTTCGTGCCATTTTGAACACACTGTCGCGATAACGAACGGTGAACCTATGATACTCACATTGGAGAGCCACTGAGATGGATATGAATGCGGGAAGAGTGGTGATAAGCTCCGCGGGTCACGACAAGGGGCGGTTGATGCTCGTCGTGGGAGCTGTCGGCGACAGGGTACTTGTTGCCGATGGAAAAGAGCGCAAGCTCGAACACCCGAAGCAAAAAAATTTGAAGCACGTCCAAGGCACCCGGCGTTCGATAGAGCTTGAGGGGCTGACGGATAAAAAACTTCGGCAAACGCTGGGTAAAATGAGCGCCGAGCCGATAATACCAATTTCCGTTCACAGTGCAGATGAAATTTGATGTGATGACAGGTGCGGAATATCAAACATATGTTTGTACGTTGTTTTGGAATTGGTATTAGCACGTTACAGGAGAGTGAATAGCTTGTCTAAAGAAGACGTTTTGGAAGTAGAGGGAACGATTCTGGAGGCGCTGCCGAACGCACAGTTCAAGGTGGAGCTTTCCAACGGACACCAGATCTTGGCGCATATCAGCGGCAAGCTGCGGATGAATTACATTCGCATTCTGCCGGGAGATAAGGTAACGGTGGAGATGTCCCCGTACGATCTCAGCAAGGGCAGGATCACGTGGCGTGCCAAGTAAACAGTAGGGCTGAGGAATACAGCCGGTTTTAACCTTTCAGTAAGGAGGTACACACAATGAAAGTTAGACCTTCGGTAAAACCCATGTGCGATAAGTGCAAAGTTATCAAGCGCAAGGGCAAAGTTATGGTAATTTGTGTTGAACCCAAGCACAAGCAGAGACAGGGCTAAGCACAGAGAAAATAAGGAGGAACGAGTATGGCAAGAATTGCCGGCGTGGATCTGCCTAAGGAGAAGCGCGTAGAAATAGGTCTTACCTATGTATACGGCATTGGCAGAAAATCCGCAAATGATATTCTGGCAAAGGCGGGAGTAAATCCCGATACACGCGTTAAAGACCTCACCGATGAGGAAGAGGCAAAGATCCGTGAAGTCATCGATCGTGACGAGTACGTTGTAGAGGGCGACCTCAGAAGAATGGTAGCTCTTAACATCAAGCGTCTTGTCGAGATCAATTGCTATCGCGGTCAGCGTCATCGCAAGGGTCTTCCCGTTCGCGGTCAGCGCACAAAGACTAACGCCAGAACACGCAAGGGTCCGAAGAAGACTATTGCAAACAAGAAGAAGTAACAGGAAAGGCGGTAAATAAATGGCACAGGCTAAAGGAAAACAGGTTATCCGCAGACGCCGCGAGCGCAAGAATGTTGAAAACGGCGCAGCGCATATCCAGTCATCGTTTAATAATACGATCGTCACTATCACCGACCTTCAGGGCAACGCACTTTCGTGGGCGTCCGCAGGCGGACTCGGTTTCAGAGGCTCCAGAAAGTCTACACCGTTCGCGGCTCAGACTGCTGCTGAGGTAGCTGCAAAGGCAGCTATGGAACACGGTCTTAAGACTGTGGAGGTTTATGTAAAGGGTCCGGGTCAGGGACGTGAGGCGGCTATCCGCGCTCTCCAGACAGCAGGTTTGGAAGTCAAGATGATAAAGGATGTAACACCTATCCCCCACAACGGTTGCAGACCCCCCAAGAGAAGAAGAGTGTGAGTTAGAGGTAAGGAGCTTAGAAATAAGAGCTTTACTTTGTGCGCCTCGGTAATGACGGCGCAATCCAATAAGAAAAAGCTCCGGCGCAACGTTTGCCGGACGTCGGCAAAACCGAAACGGTTTCTTCCGATAGGCGGAAGAAATTCGATGAAAAGCCGATATTGTATTGAAATAACGGAGGAAATTTATTTATGGCAGTAAATCGCGACCCGATCTCCAATAAGTGCAGAACGCTTGATATCAGCCCCGCTGTTTTGGGCTACTCGGAGAAGAAAGTATCCAAAAGAAAGCACCCCGAGGCTAATCGCCGCAAGAAACAGTCCGAGTACGGCTTGCAGCTGAAAGAAAAGCAGAAGCTGAAATTTATCTATGGCGTTCTTGAAAAGCAGTTTTATCACTATTACGAGCTGGCTACCAAGGAAGAAGGTATCGCCGGTGAGAACCTGATAAGACTTCTTGAAAGCAGACTTGACAACATCGTATTCAGAATGGGTATGGCGACAACACGCCGCGAGGCACGTCAGCTTGTAACTCACGGTCATTTCTGTGTGAACGGCAAGAGAGTTGATATTCCCTCTTACAGAGTAAAAGTTGGCGACACGGTTACTCTTCGCGAGAAGAGCAAGAAGAGCAAGAAGTTTGAGCAGATAGCGGAGATCGCAGGCGACAGACTCACACCCATGTGGCTTGAAGTCGATAAGGAAAAGCAGTCCGCAAAAGTAACGCGCCCGTTCCAGCGTGATGATCTGGATTATGAGATCGCAGAGCATCTGATTATCGAGCTGTATTCTAAATAACAGCAGAGCAGTCCCCGAATATCGTTTTTTGAAGAGCGTTTCGGGAACGCATATTGCATACAGATATTTAGTGCAGTTATTTTTAATTCATACCGGCAGTGCTCATGCGGTGTTTACGCGGGGCAAAAGCCGTCAATACTGATAATAAGGCGCGGTGTGAGTTAAAATTAACAGGAATACGGCATTGTTTGCCGAAAGCGGCAAACAGTATCGGCGGCGCGGCTGCCGATAGGGTCGGCATTTGCCGATCCGTGCACAGGATAATTGACCCGAGGGAGCAAGATCCCGAAGGTTCTAGCTGGTGGGAGGGTTACCAATGCTTGAAAAATTTGAAAAGCTCAACATAGAGACCTCGAAGCTGAGGTCAGACGGAACTTATGGAATGTTCGTTCTGGAACCTCTCCAGAGCGGATATGGAAACACCTTGGGCAACAGCCTCAGAAGGGTGTTACTCTCCTCATTGCCGGGAGTTGCTGCGACTTCCGTTAAGATCGACGGTATTATGCACGAGTTTTCCACTATTCCCGGCGTTAAAGAAGACGTTACCGAAATAATCCTTAACATCAAAGGGCTTAGAGCAAAAATGTACGGCGAGGCTCCCAAGTCGCTTTATATAGAAGCCGAGGGAGAATGTGAGGTCACTGCCGCGGACATCAAAACCGACAGCGAGGTCGAGATACTCGATCCCGGTATGCACATTGCAACATTGGGTGCCGGCGCAAAGCTTTTCGTGACGATAACACTCGACAGAGGCAGAGGTTATGTTTCGGCGGAACAGAACAAAATGCAGCTTCAGCCCGGTCACGATACGATCCCGATAGACAGCATTTACACTCCCGTTCTGAAATGCAACTACACCGTTGAGAATACGCGTGTCGGTCAAAGAACGGATTACGAGAAGCTCATCATCGAAATTTGGACAAATGGCACGATATCCGCGAAAGAAGCGGTGTCCTATGCTGCGAAGATACTCATTGAAAGACTTCAGCTTTTTGCGGAGCTTTCCGATGAGACCAATCCTCAGGAGCTGATGGAAACGAAGGAAGAAAGCCGCAAGGACAAGGTACTTGAAATGACCATCGAAGAACTTGAACTTTCCGTTCGTTCGTTCAACTGCTTGAAGAGAGCGGGCATCAACACCGTTGAGGACTTGGTGAACAAGTCTCCGGAGGATATGATGAAGGTGAGAAATCTCGGAAAGAAGTCCTTCGACGAGGTAAAGGCAAAGCTCCAGTCTTTGGGCTGCGACCTTATGTCCTCGGAAGAGAGTAACTGATAATGATAAACGCAGGCTTGGCGGTAAAACGTTTTGAGCCGATGCGGTCTTAAAAATTCTACCGAAAGGAGAAAAAGAAATGCCCGGTACAAGAAAACTCGGTCGCGCAAGCGATCACAGAAAAGCAATGCTCAGAGGTATGGTTACTTTTCTGTTTGAGAACGGAAAGATCGAAACTACCGTAACGCGCGCAAAGGAAGTTCGCGCGGAAGCGGAGAAGATGATCACTCTTAGCAAGGCAAATACCCTGCACACAAAGCGTCAGGTTTATTCCTACATCACCAAGGAAACAGTTGCAAAGCAGCTCTTTACCGATGTTGCGGAGAACAAGTACGCTTCCAGAAACAGCGGTTACACGAGAATTTATAAGCTCGGTCCGCGCCGCGGCGACGCTGCGGAAATGGCAGTCATTGAGCTTATCAAGGATTGATCATTTGATAATAAAATTATTCCCTCCCCATACGGGGAGGGAATTTTTATAGTCTGTTTTTCTCCCCATAATAAGGGGATTTTTATTCGGGAATCACTTCCAGTTCCTGTTAAAGCTTGGCGCCTCCAATGCGGGATTTGAGGTGTGCAGCCTGCGTTTGCGGCGCACGGGAACAAAGTCGGAGATGTCGAACGGCTTCTTTTCGGGCATATTATCGAACTTTTCCTTGTAAAAAAGTATGGACGCTTCCAGAGCCTTGGTGTTGCCAAAGCGCTTTTTGATCGTAAATTCCGAAATCGGCTCGAACATACCCATGTTGAGTACAACGGAGTCAAAGATTACATTTCCGTTTTCGTCAACATGATATCCCAGCCTTGTATCTTCGAAAAAATAAGCACGAACGGCTCCCTTTATCGTAAGTTCGCGGGGCGTTTTCTTCGGGTCGCGCGAAACGCTTTCAAAATCGGAAAACGGGATATAATACAGCCGCCGAAGTATAATGCGGTCACCATAGCGTATAAACTCGCCCGCGTATTCGCTGAATATCATTCCCTGCGGAAGAATATCAAAAAAGGTAAATCGCGCGTGTCGGCGTTTCCTTTTTTCGGTGATATATACCGCCGAGAACGTGAACGCCATTCCGAAAAAAACGCACCCCGCTATGACATAGATCAACAGCCGAGTAAACCCGAGGTCATAGTGCAGAACGATGTTCACTGTGCAGAAAATGCACACCGCGATAAGCGGTATCACAACGATAGTCAGCGTATGCCGAAGGGCGATGGAATAGCCTGTGGTGTCGGCGTGGAAAAAAGCGCGTTTAGGTTTTTGGGCGTCGCCCATGATATTCACCTCTTTTGTATATTCGGCGTTTTTTGTGAGATCGGTGAAAAGTTTATTTTAAGTGATTATATCCGCCGTTCAAAATAAGCTTTCGGTAATTTTTATAGCACACGTCAAGGTCTACGCTGCCCGATATGCCCGAAACCTCTCCGTATGGCGTATATTGCCAGATACCGAAGTCTCCCGTGTAGGAGGGCTGAGGGAACCATTCCGCAAGCCAGATCTCGTATTCGGAAAGCTCGTCCATATCAAGATAGGTCACAGCCCAGCTTTTGTTAGTGTAAAGCATGGGGTAATACCCCGCGTTCTTTACTTCTTCCAGAAATGCCTTGGCTATTCTTGTGCGTTCGGCATTGGTGAGATTTTGCTGCTGTGACGGCTCTTCAAAGTCGAGTATCGCGGGGAAATCCAGCGCATAAGGCGAAATAGTCTTGATGAAAAACCTCGCCTCTTTTCTTGCATCCTCGACGGTTTCAGCCCAGAGATAGTGATAAGCGCCGACCATAAGTCCCGCTTCTTTAGCCTGAACAACGTTTTTCGAGAAGCGAATATCCTCGCCCGAAATGATGTCCGAACCGTCGCCGATAGAGGAACGCAGCAGCACGAAATCCACTCCCGACGCTTTCACTCTCTTCCAGTCGATAGCGCCCTGATATCGCGAAACATCAACGCCAAGCCAGTTTACGGACTCGGGCTCGGAATCATATTCTGAGGGAGCGTCGGGGGGAGCGGTGTTTTCGGGAACTTCGCGTTTTCTGTTATCGTTAAATTCTCCCGCTTTTGTAAGCGTAAAGCGTCCGCCGTGATCCTTGAACAGCTTGGAGCCTGCGCCCAGCGTTATCTCGCCTCCACACGCGGCGTTTGTATAAAGATACAAAGCGCCGTTTGAGGTAAGCTCGCCGTTCATCGTTACGACAAATCTGCCCTTTAGAAACAGCAGACCGTTTTTTTCGCAAACGGCTTTTCCCGTAAGCGTGACGTCGGAGGTTTCGGAGAGCGTCAGTCGGTTGTGATTTTCAAGTGTTCCGTTTTTGTAAATGTATACCTCTCCCGAGAGCGCGGTAAGCCCCTTGCTTCCCGTAAGAAAAACAGAGGACAGGTGCAGCGTGGAAAGATTGGTGCTCGCAAACGTTCCGTAATTGTATATCGCGGAATCCTTGACCGCGGCAAGCTCTCCCGAAACGTTCATTCTTGCGGACGGTTCAACGGTAAGCTCGCCTTTTATGAGCATAGAGCTGTCCGTAAACACGGTAAGCGAACCGCCGTCTTTTATAAGCAGCTTACTGCTCTTTGGCAGAGTTACGCTCTTTTCATCGGTGATCTTTACGGGTTTATCTATGTAGTAATTGCGGTTTTCGGCAAGCTTTGCGGAGCCTGTCCATCGCACATATCCCGCGGTATCGGCGGGGATATATTCCGCGCTTGTTGAGTTCGCGGTGTTATTAGCGCCGCTTGTTACATTCGATTCGGCGAACGCGGGGTCTGCCGTGGGCGGCAGCGCCAAAGCGCCTGCCAGAAAGACCGCTGTCAGCAGCGATGTTATTTTTTTGAACAGCCTCATTTTTCACACTCCGTGTTGACAGTTGTGGGTAACATAGTTATTTTTATGCGCTTTTCCTTAATTATATTTTCTCATATTTTTACCGTTTTGTCAAGGGGAAATTTGCGGAATAATATGTAAACGCAAAACAGCGCTTTAAAATAACGTCCTCTCCCCCGTAACAATATTTGCTCCCCCGCGGAGCAGGGGAGCAAATAATTATATCATTCTGCTTGCTTATCTATAACGGACATCGGATCGATCCATTTGCCGCCCTGTTTAACGCCCAGATGCAAATGCGGCTGCTGCACTATCTCGCACTGATTGGTATCGGAGGTCTTGCCGAGTATCTCTCCCTGTTTGACCTCCTGTCCCGCTTTTACGTTTAGTTCCTTTGCTAAGCCGCAGTACTGTACGTCCAGCCCGTTGCCCTGCTCTACGATAACGTAAACGCCCCACAGCGGGTCTTCCTTTATCTCTTTGACTACGCCCTCGGACATCGACTTCACTTCTGTGCCGAGATCGCAGAGGATATCGCAGCCGTCATGTGTTTTCCACACGCCGAGCGTTTCTGACTTTACAAGCTCACCGTTGCTGAACGGGTGAGATATCTCTCCCGTGACGGGCATAATGTTGCCCACGTCCGCAATGATCGGCTTGTTGGTCTCAACGGCGTCCGAGGAGGTGTCGGACGGTTTCGGCTTAGTCGAGCTGTTTTGAGAGTTCTCGGGCTTCGGCACGTTTGAAACGTTGTTTTGTACGGGAACATCGGATTTTTGCGGAGCGGAGAACGTGTACGTCTGTTGGCTTGTGGCGGACATGTTTGTCGGAACAAGTCTGTTTACTGTGGAACGATACGCCGCGAACATTGTGACCGCGACCGCCGCAGCGCCCGAAGCCGCGATGATCGCCCACTTCTTATCGGAGTTGTTTTTTCTTTTCATAGTAACATTCCTTTCGGTTTTTTGTATGGATGGGGATATTTACGGCAAAAGGCTCGGCTTTCCGAAACCCTTTGTCGTTTACCTTAACAGTTTTGCCTAAATTATGGAATATATTCAGATTTTGTAAAAAAATGTATTGAACTGCAAGTATAGCGGTTTCCCGTGCAGGGTAAAAATTGTTTGAACAGCTATTGATTTTTCCGCGGGAAAGTGGTATAATGAAGATTGGTCAAGGCGCAAAAGCGTTTTGCAAAACTAAACCATTAAGGAGAAAAGTAGGAAAAGTTTTTTTGGTGATCCCGGTGTGTGTTTTAATGCTTTTAATGTCCGCGTGTAAAAAAGACAACACGCCATTCAAGCACGGTACGGTGGGCGCGAACACATACACTTCCGAGTTCCTCGGGATTAAGATACAAGCAGGCTCCGGCTGGTCAATGATGTCCGACGCAGATATTGCAAAGGGCAACAAAATTTCCGATATGTCCGAAAGCAGTATTCAGACAGTTTTCGACAAGGGTATGTACATAACCGAAATGATGGTGACCAAAGACGACGGTTCAAGCATAAACATAACCGTTCAGGATAACAATAAAACCATAAGCGTCAGTGAGAAAGAATATTTTACCGATGGTATTGCCCTTATAAAGGCACAGTTTGACGCGGCGGGATATACCGCTGACGTAAAAAAGGGCAGCGTTAATTTCTTGGGAAAAAGCACCGACTGTCTCGAGCTGTCGCTTACTGTAGCGGGAACGACGGTTTATGAGATACAGATACCCGTCTTCAAAAGCCATTATACCGCAAGCATCACTTTCGGTTCGCTGAATAAGAGCGACTTGAATACGTTTCTTAATATGGTCACATCTGTCTGAAGTGATTTGCAATTATGCCCTCCCGTTGCGGGAGGGCTTTTTCGGTTTAAAAAAATCCGCATAACGCCTTGAAATTTTCGGTCAAATATGCTATAATAATTAGAGTACGTTTATTTGAAAGCGCATTAACGTGCGTTCTTTCCGAAGGAAGCGGAAAGCGCAGGACAAAATAAAGAGAGGTCAAACAATATGAAGCTGGGAATGGTGGGTCTGCCGAACGTCGGCAAAAGCACCCTTTTTAACGCATTAACAAACGCGGGCGCAGAGAGCGCCAACTATCCGTTTTGCACAATAGAGCCGAACGTCGGTATAGTATCCGTGCCGGACGAGCGTCTGGACAAGCTTGCCGAGATGTATCACCCGGAGAAGTTCACGCCCGCAACGCTGGAGTTCGTGGATATTGCGGGACTTGTTAAGGGCGCGTCCAAAGGAGAGGGCTTGGGCAACAAGTTTTTGTCGAATATCCGCGAGGTGGACGCTATCGTCCATGTTGTGCGCTGCTTTAAGGACGACAACATTATCCACGTCGACGGTTCGATAGGCGCGGCAAGAGATATCGAAACGATAAATTTAGAGCTTATTTTCAGTGATCTGGAAATTCTGGAGCGCAGAATAGACCGTGCGAAAAAGGCTCTTAAAGGCGACAAGTCGGCTCAAGCCGAGGTCGATTTCTTCGAGGCGCTGAAAGCTCATATGGAAAATGGAAAGTCCGCGCGAAGCTATGATTTCTCGGACGAGGAACGCGCTATGCTAAAGGACACGCCGCTGCTTTCAAATAAGCCCGTTATCTACGCGGCGAATTTGTCCGAGGCGGATTTCACGGGAGATATAACCTCCAACGAAGAGTATCGCGCGGTCGTTAAGATCGCGGAAGAAGAACACGCCGAGGTGCTGCCTATCTGCGCGCAGATAGAAGCGGAGATATCCGATATGTCGGACGAGGATAAAGCAATGTTCCTTGCCGATATGCACCTTGAAAGCTCTGGGCTTGCGCGTATCATAAAGACAGGCTATCGCTTGCTGGGACTTATCTCGTTCCTCACGGCAGGAACTCCCGAGGTTCGCGCGTGGACGATAACAAAAGGCACAAAAGCTCCACAGGCGGCGGGCAAGATACACACGGATTTCGAGAAGGGCTTTATACGTGCCGAGATCGTGTCGTTTGACGACCTGATAAGCTGCGGTTCTATGGCGGCGGCAAAGGAAAAAGGCTTGGTGCGGCTTGAGGGCAAGGACTATGTTATGCAGGACGGCGATGTGACACTATTTAGGTTCAATGTATGATTTAGAGGTAAGAGAGAAGAGAGAGGTAAGATGAAAATTATCGGGCTTATCGGCGGTATGAGCTGGGAGAGTACGGTTACATATTATCGGCTGATAAACGAATATGTGAAAAGCGAGCTCGGCGGACTGCACTCGGCAAAGATACTTATGTACAGCGTCGATTTCGCAGAGATCGAGGAGTGTCAGGCGAGCGGAGATTGGGACAAAAGCGCGGAAATACTGGGTGCGGCAGCTATGGCTCTGCAAAAAGCGGGCGCGGACTTTATCGTGATCTGCACCAACACCATGCATAAGGTCGTTCCCGCGATTGAAAAGCAGATCCGTATTCCGATAATACATATTGCCGACGCGACAGCCGATGCTCTGCTGAACGCTGATATTAAAACGGCGGCCTTGCTTGGAACAAAATACACGATGTTGCAGGAATTCTACAAGGAGCGACTTGAAAAGCACGGGATAACCGTTCTTGTTCCGAACGACGGCGATATTGAAACCGTAAACAGTGTTATATATGATGAGCTGTGCCGCGGCATAGTCTCGCCGTTCTCGCGGGAGGAATATGTGCGGATAATCGGGGACCTTAAACGGCTTGGCGCACAGGGTGTTATTCTGGGCTGCACCGAGATCGGAATGCTGATAGATGAAAAATGCTCGCCGCTTCCCGTTTTTGATACAACGGTAATTCACGCCGAAAAAGCGGCGGATATCTCACTTCAAGAGGAGTAATTTGCGATGAACAAGGTAATTCGCTGCAAGAACAACAACAACCGCAAAGTGTTTGCGCTGTTGATCTTGCAGGTGTTTCTGGGGGTATGCCCCGTGCTGCTGCTGCTGTTTTTTGTGCTTTTTGAATTGTACGAAACACAGATAACGGCAATTGTTGCGATCGCTCTTATTTTTTTGTGCAATGTGGCTTACAGTATCATCGCCCGCAGATATAACGTTCTCAACAGCGGACGGCGCGGCGAGAAGCGGCTTTATAAAGCTATAAGGCATTTGGACGGAAACAACATCGTTTTCTGCAATCTTCCCGTGCGCTACAAGCGTGGTCGCTCGGAGCTTGATATGCTGGTGATAAGTCATAAGGGGATAATAATCATCGAGGTCAAAAACCATTCTGGAACGATCGAGGGCGGCTGGAAAGCCGATAAATGGGAGCAGCGCAAATACTATAAAAACGGACAGCACACCGCACGGGAAATGGACAACCCGATAAAGCAGATGCGCCGTCAGCGTGATATTGTAAAAAGCATACTCAATGCGGCGGGAGAAGAAGTGTGGATAGATTCGGTCTTGTATTTCTCGAACTCCAACACGAAGCTCAGACTCAATCTTCGCGAGAACGACTATGTTTGTCTGGGAAGCAAGGAGCTTTTAAGTTTCCTTAACAGCTATGACCGCGGAGAGGTCATTTCCAAAATACAAATGGAGAAATTCGCGAGAATACTTAACGAGGCGCGTGCAAACGTATAACGAAATTTCCCTCTGTGCGAGAGCGGAGGGAAATTCAGTTTGTATATCGACCCGCTGTTTTCCACGCCGCAGACGGGGAAAACAGCATAAAATCATCGGAGGAATTATGGAACACAAAGGCACAATAACACTTGAAACGGGGCGGCTGATTTTGCGTAGATTTACGGTTGGCGACGCGGAAGCCGCGTTTAAAAATTGGACTTCAAGCGACACGGTAACAAAATATCTCCGTTGGCAAGCACATAAGGATATTATCATTACGCGTGATTACATAAATTTTAATTTGGACAACTACGATAAGACCGACTATTATAATTGGGCGATAGAGCTTAAAGAGATCGAAGCGCCTATCGGAACTATCGGGGTGGTCGATATAAAGGAGGAGATTGGTGCAGTTGAGATCGGTTATTGTATCGGAGAGAAATGGTGGCATTGCGGCTATATGAGCGAGGCTCTTGCTGCGGTGATGAAGTTCTTTTTTGAAGAAGTCGGCGTCAACCGCGTTTATTCGGAGCACGACGTAAACAATCCCAATTCCGGTAAGGTAATGCTGAAGTGCGGAATGAAATACGAGGGAACTCTCCGGCAGGCGGACCGCAACAATACGGGGCTGTGCGATACGTCGGTTTACGGGCTGATAAGAGAGGACTATAATGCTCGGTCTTGAAACGGAGCGGCTTCGGCTTTGCTGTCTTGAAAACGGCTGGGAGATAGTTCCGCGCTCGCTTGGAGAGCCTGTCGGAACGATACTTTTTGAGCGGTCGGAAATAAAAGGGTTTGTATCTCTCAAACTCAAAATAGATGAGGGCTGGCGGCATGGATTTTTAGGCGAGGCTCTTATTGCGATATTCGGTTTTTTCTTCAAAGAAAACGATACCGTCTGCATAAGCGCAGACGGTAAGGTCTATCACAAGGAGCTTCTTGAATGTGGAATGAGACCGCAAATTCGGGGCGAGACAGAAAAAGGGTACAGAATATACAAGGATGAATTTGAAAATGGAGCTTGTGATAAAGCATTTTAACGAACTCACAAACGGAGAGCTTTACGATATTCTGAAAGCCCGCGTGGACGTTTTCGTGGTAGAGCAAAAATGTCCTTACCCGGAAATAGACGGCAAGGACAAGGACGCGTATCATATGGTGTTGCGCGACGAGCACGGCATAGCTGCTTATCTGCGCGTATTGAAAAGCGGCGTTTCGTTTCCCGAACCCGCGCTTGGACGGATACTCACAACTCGGCGGGGCGAGGGTCTGGGAGCGCGTATAGTCAGTGAGGGGATAAAGTTCGCCGAAGAAAAGCTCGGTGCGGAAAAAATACGGATAGAAGCGCAGGTGTACGCGCGGGGTTTTTATGAAAAGCTCGGATTTCGGCAGTGTTCCGAGCCGTTCATGGACGACGGCATAGAGCATATCGAGATGATATTGGACATAATTTGAACGGCGGCGGCATTTTAAGCCACC
>DKXD01000220.1:0-1724 GCA_002492075.1 Ruminococcaceae bacterium UBA7135 | reverse complement strand
ACCGCTTTTTTATGCAAAAATTACCACGAATTTTAACGCTTTCGGTTCTCAAAATATATAAAGAAAAAGTTAAACGATGTCACGGGACGTCGGGAAAGGGATAATTATGAATATTTCCAATCAAGAATACAGCGAGCTTGCCAAGCGCCGTTCGCCCGCTTCCGCAATGTATAAAACCATTCCTATGGCGTTTGTTATCGGCGGGCTTATCTGCTGCTTAGGCGAGGGGCTTTTGAATATGTATGGGGCGTTTGGGCTTCCCGAGGATCAAGCGGGCGCGTGGACCTCAATAACGCTTATTTTCCTTTCGGCGCTGCTGACGGGGCTAAAGCTTTATGACCGTATCGCGCAGCACGCAGGCGCGGGTACTCTCGTGCCGATAACTGGCTTCGCGAACTCGGTGGTGTCTCCCGCGCTGGATTTTAAAAGCGAGGGCTATGTGCTGGGATTGGGCGCGAAAATGTTCGTTATTGCGGGACCCGTTATCGTTTACGGTATCTCCGCGTCTATTGTTTACGGCATAATTTATTATATCACAACGTTATTTTAAATGCGGAGGATCAATTATGGATACAAAAAAGAAAAGCGGAACGCCGGAGGATCCGGAAAACGAAGAAGAATTCGCGCGTTCGGCAGAGCTTATGCATTTCGGCGGGATACAATATTACGTTCGATGGGACGTTTAAGGGGGAAGAAAAATGGCTGTATGTGAGGGAAAAACGTTCAAGTTCGGCAACGCGTCGATAACGAGCTTCGCAAGCGTCGTCGGAAAGATCGAAAGCGAGGGTCCTTACGGAGACGAGTTTGACGAGGTTGTAGAGGACAACAAGGGCGGCGCGGAAACCTGGGAGCAGGCGGAGGCGATGCTCCAGACAAAGGCGCTTCAGCACGCCATGGATAAGGCGGAGCTTATTCCAGAAAATATGGACTTGATATTCGCGGGAGATCTGCTTAATCAATGCACGGGGTCAAGTTATGGGCTGAAGGATTTCTATATCCCGTTTTTGGGAATATACGGCGCGTGTTCCACGTTTGCCGAAGCGCTACTTTTGTCCGCTTCCATGGTGAACGCGGGGTACGTCGATAATTGCGCGGCGGTAACAAGCTCGCATTTTTCTTCGGCAGAGCGTCAGTTCCGTTTTCCGCTGAACTACGGCGGGGTTCGCACGCCTACGGCTCAGTGGACGGCTACAGCTTCGGGTGCGGCGATAGTCGCGGCGGCGACCGAGCCTCCGTATATCCGCGCGGCGACCGTCGGGAAGGTGCAGGATATGGGGATAAACGACCTCAACAATATGGGCGCGGCAATGGCGGGCGCGGCGTATGATACGCTGTCAAGGCACTTTAAGCACATGGGCACTCATCCGGAGAGCTACGATCTTATTATTACGGGCGATCTCGGACAGGTAGGCAGCGATCTGCTTTACGATCTATTCAAGCGTGACGGAGTGGATATCAAGAAGTGGCACAACGATTGCGGCTTGCTGCTGTACGACCGCGAGAGCCAGGACGTTCACGCGGGCGGCAGCGGCTGCGGATGTTCGGCTTCTATGATGTGCGGGCATTTCCTGAAGCGTGTAAAGAGCGGCGAACTGAAGAGAATACTCTATGCTGCGACAGGGGCGCTGATGTCGCCGACCATGGTGCAGCAAGGCGGAACCATTCCCGGAATTTCGCACGCGGTAGAGATATGTTATCAATAAAATTATAGTTTTGCGCAGCAC
>DKXD01000163.1:4468-12986 GCA_002492075.1 Ruminococcaceae bacterium UBA7135 | reverse complement strand
CCGATCTGCTTTGGTGAGAATTATCTCAATATTGTCACGGTACAGGCAGATATGCGGCTCGCTCACATCGAGATATTTCACCGCCCTGAACCCCAAAACGCACTCGTAATATTCGGCGGTGCGTTCAATATCGCCGCACGGGAAAACGGGACTTAATCCTATCAAGCTCATACAGTCATCTCCTTGAATATTCGCTGCTGCAAGCTCCTCCGCAAAATACCGCCTACTTTTAAGCTTTCCGTTTATCTTGATTTTATAATAATAGCGGTTTTTATCGAAATGCCAAAAAATCCTCGAAATATTTCCCTTGATATTCGGGTTATCCAACGGAGATACCCGCGCCTCGTAAACAAATTCGGGCGTAGCGGACAACGGCATTATGCGCTCCAAATCAAGGCTGCAAACGTTTTGCGGCGAGAATATCACAGCCTTGCCGCTCTGCTCATCCTCTTCGTATTGAACAACGATCTGGAATAGCTTGGACTCGTTTATATCAAGGCAAACTCCCCACATAACCGTCCTCCTTTTGACGATCAAACGCCCGCGCGACCCTCACGCGGGCGGATATTTTACTGCTCCAGATACTTCAATACAAGCTCCTTGCACTTTGCGGGGTTAGCCTGCCCCTTTGAGGCTTTCATACACTGACCCACAAGGAAGCCGAGCGCGTTGGTCTTGCCGCCGCGGTAGTCGTCCACGGACTTTTGGTTCGCGGCAAGCACGTCGTTTACTATCTTCTCGATAGCACTGTCGTCGGAAATCTGCTTTAAACCCTTTTCCTCAATGATCTTGTCAATGTCGGTGTTGCCGTTCATAATTTCCTCGAAGATCACCTTGCCCGAGGTGTTGGAGATCATCTTGGTTTCGATAAGCTCGATTATTTTGCAGAGCAGATCGGCAGTGAGAGGCGTGTCGGCGATGTCCTTGCCCGTTTCGTTCATATATTTCGATACGTCCGCGAGAACCCAATTTGCGATAACTTTAGGTTTAACGCTGTCCTTGCCGTAATAGCCGCAAATTTTCACGCACTCGTCGAACAGGCGGCAGCGCGGCAGGTTTTCCGCGATAAGCTCCGCGTCCGTTTGATTAAGACCCAGTTCCTTGACGTAGCGTTTTATCTTAGCGTTCGGGAGTTCGGGTATCTGCTTTTTCAGTTCCTCGACCTTTTCCATAGGAACGTAGATAGTCGTCAAGTCGGGCTCGGGGAAATAGCGGTAATCCTGAGCGTCCTCTTTTGTACGCAAAAGAACATTCACGCCCTTTTGATCATCCCAACGGCGCGTTTCCTGATTTATTTCCTCGCCGCGTTCCAAGGCTTCTATCTGGCGGTTGCTTTCGTAGTCGATAGCGCGCATAGCTCCCGAAAAGCTGTTTACGTTCTTCATCTCCACGCGCTTGCCAAACTCCGTTGAGCCTTTCGGACGAACGGAAACGTTCACGTCGCAGCGAATAGAGCCTTGCTCCATTTTGCAGTCGGAGATGTCGATGTATTGCAGAATTGATTTCAGCGTGTCAAGATACGCCTTAGCCTCGGCACTGGAGCGCATATCCGGCTCGGACACTATCTCGATAAGCGGCACTCCGCAGCGGTTAAAGTCCACGAGCGAACCTTGGAAAGCGTCGTTATGGAGCATTTTGCCCGCGTCCTCCTCGATGTGTATGCGCGTGATACCAATGCGCTTTTCCTCGCCGTTCAGCATAATATCGACATAACCGTGCTCGCAAAGCGGAATGTCGGCTTGGCTTATCTGATACGCTTTGGGCAGGTCGGGATAGAAATAGTTCTTTCTGTCCTGCTTGCAGACGTTGTTTATCGAACAATTTGTAGCGTGACCCATTTTCACAGCGTACTCGACTACTTTTTCGTTCAGCGTCGGCAGAGTTCCGGGCATACCCGTACATATAGGGCAAATTTGCGTGTTGACCTCAAGCCCAAACGCGTTTTTACAGTTGCAGTATATTTTGGTCTTGGTGTTAAGCTCCGCGTGAACCTCAAGACCTACTATCGTTTCATATTCCATTGTTATCTCCTTATTTGATAAAAAACTTCATTGGAGTGTATCTTATCCCGTCTTCTTCAAGCTCCTCGGACTGCGGCACAAATCCCAAACGCAGATAAAACGGCAATCCGTAAGGCGAGGAATTCAGCGTTATTTCCGAAAGTTCGGGGTTTTCCCGGCGCAGCTCCGAAAGCAAATAGCGAAAAAGCTCCGTCGCAATTCCCTTGCGTTGGTATTCCTTTTTGACAAATACAAGGTTGATATGCGTTTTGTTTTCCCTCATTCCGATAAGCCCTGCCATCTTTCCGTTTTCGAACGCCGCAAACATCGGACATCTCCCCGACATAAAGCCCTGAATGATCTTTTCATCGCCTATAAAGCCTTTAAAAGTTTCAACGCCCTGCGGCTTGTAATCGGGAGCTTCAAACTCCAGAAAAACTTCGAGAGCAAGCTCTAACGCCTCGTCAACCTCGTTCGGGTTGACTTTTCGTATCTCAAACATTGACGGGCTTCACCTCGCCGTTCAGCTCTTCAATGGCAAGAGCCGCGTTAAGAAGCGTTTGCTCGCCAAATTTCTTCCCAATAAACTGCAATCCCGCGGGCATTCCGTTTACCTTGCTGCAAGGTACGCTTATAGCGGGCAGACCCGCGATATTCACCGTTACGGTGCAGATGTCGGCGGCGTACATTTTTGTGGGATCGCCGATATTCTCGCCGAGCCTGAACGCTGTTGCGGGAGTTGCGGGAGTGGCTATCACGTCGCATTTCTCGAACGCCGCGTTGAATTCCTTGACGATCTCAAGAGCGACCAATTTCGCTTTCTTGTAATATGCGTCGAAAAATCCACTTGACAGCACGAATGTTCCCAACATAATGCGGCGCTTTACCTCGTCACCAAAGCCCTCCGAGCGCGTTTTCTCGTACATATCGGTAAGGTCTGTGAAGTTTTCGGCTCTGTATCCGTACTTCACGCCGTCAAAGCGCGCGAGGTTTGAGCTTGCTTCGGCGGAGCTGATGATGTAGTACGCGTTCAGAGCGTATTTTGTACTCGGCAAACTGATATTTACTATCTCCGCGCCGTTCTTTTCAAGCTCACGAACTGCGTTCATAACGGTTTCTTTTACGGAATTATCCACGCCCTCGCCGTAATATTCCTCCGGAATACCGATCTTCAAGCCCTTAACATCGCTGTTCAAGAGCTTTGTGAAATCGGGATATTCGCGCTCCTGCGAGGTCGCGTCCATATTGTCGTGACCGCAGATAACGGAGTACAGCATAGCTGCGTCACGAACATTACGAGCAAGCGGTCCTATTTGGTCGAGAGAACTTGCGAACGCTACAAGTCCGTATCTCGAAACGCTACCGTAAGTAGGCTTAAGACCCACAACTCCGCAATACGCCGCCGGCATACGAATAGAACCGCCCGTATCGGAGCCGAGCGAGATGACCGCGCTCCCCGCCGCGACAGCCGCCGCCGAACCGCCCGAAGAGCCGCCCGGTACGCAGTCGAGGTTATGTGGATTATGCGTTTTCTTAAAGTAAGAATTCTCCGTCGACGAGCCCATGGCGAACTCGTCCATATTCAGCTTGCCCGTGACTACCATATCCGCTGCGTTCACCTTTTTCATAACGAACGCGTCAAACGGCGGCACATAGTTGTACAGCATTTTGGACGCGCAGGTAGTAAGCAAGCCCTTTGTGCTGATGTTATCCTTAATTCCGATAGGTATTCCCGCAAGCGGGTGAAGCGTTTCCTTAACCCGCTTTTCGTCCACCTCGCGCGCCTTTTTGAGCGCCTCCTCGCCGCATATCGTGAGGTACGCGCCGACCTTGTCCTCCGTTGCCGCCGCTCTGTCGAGCACCGACTTTGTAAGCTCCTCGCTGCTGCACTTCTTTTCGGAAAGCATTTTCGACAGCTCGTGAGCCGAATATTCGTAAAGTTCCATTGTTCAGTGTTCCTTTCTCATTCTACTGTCTTAGGTACGACAACGCACCCTGCCTGCATTTTCGGAGCGTTCGCAAGAAGCTCGTTTCGCGAGAGCTTGTCCGTGCCTTCAATGTCCTCACGCAGCTTCATCGGGTGATCGGGGTCAAGACCCGACGCGTCGCCGCTCACCTCGGGGAGCTGCTCCACCATCGCGACTATACTCTCCATGTCTTTCTCGAATTTCGCCAGCTTGTCGTCCTCAATACGCAGACGAGCAAGCTTTGCTAAGTGCTGTACATCAATGCTCATATTCGTCCTCCTAATATAATTCATAACAACTCAAGATCAACTTCCAGGTTAGAAACCTTGTCGTTTTTATCAAACATTATCAATAAATATCTTTCGCCTTTTGCCTTTCCGCCCTTGAGGTAAAGCCAACTCTCTGTCCACAACCCACCTTTTATTTTTTCTGTTTCAGTTGGCGAACCTATCGCATTTTTTACATCTGACTTAGAAGAGCCATACGTAATTCCGTTTACAGAAACATTTTTTCTTCCGTTAAGCGTTTTGATATTCTTTTTTCGATAATCGTTTTCCGTTGTATTTTCATCAAATGTAACCAACGATGCAAGGTTCTGATCTTTGTAAAAGAGCTCACCGATTTTAATGTCAGGATCAAACTTAACGCTGTAATCACTGCCCAGTTTTTCAATGGTAAGCGGCGCGGAAACCGTCACTCCGTTGAGCGTTACCGTCAGCTCTTTTACCTCGCCACCTCCGCTTTTGCACGCGGTGAGCGCAAACAGCATGACCGCCGCCATTATCACACAGAGCGCCTTTTTCACTTTCATTCACTCTCTCCTCCGATCATCTGCAAGAACTGCTCCTCAATGCTCATTAAAAATCCTCCCTCATCAGTTCATAATTTCTGAAATATATCTCAATCGACTCCACTTTATTTGTTGTGTTGTCATACCGTAAACATAGCCTCTGTCCGTCCTCTTTACCGTAATAATAGACTTTGGTGCGGGGAGACGAAATAACCGTTTCTTCGGTTTCATCGGGTTTACCCCACAAGGCATAGACATCCTCCATTAATGTTCCCTCTTTTATTCCTTGAATAACAGGTTCGGGAATGCTGTAAATTTTATCGGGAGCAAGGTCGGGCTTATATGTTTCTTTTGTCACACCATTGTATCTTGCTTCAAAAATCCACCAACTGGTGTGATCTTTATGGTCCACAACAATAGTCAGCCAACCGTCGCCGTATTCGTCACCCGACGTATATCGCGCTTCATCAACATTAAAAATGAATTTTTCGCCAAGAACGCTTTCCGAAAACGGATATTTCATTTTTATTCCGTCAATGTAGAAATCGCTCATTGCCTTATCCCAATCAAAGCTGCCCGTTGGAATTTCACTGCTTGATGTTGTTTCGCTTGACAATGTTTCCGTGGAAGTGGTTTGAGATGCGCTCTGCGGAGCGCTTGTCTGCAAAGAGCTTTCCTCTTTTTTCGCGCAACCGCACAGACCGCAAGCCAAAGCCGCCGCCAAACCCAGACATAAAGCCTTTTTCATTATGTCACTCTCCAATCATCTGCAAAAACTGCTCCTCCGTGAGCACGGTAATGCCCAGCTCGTTTGCCTTTGTGAGCTTACTCCCCGCTTCCTCGCCAGCGACAACGTAGCTTGTCTTTTTCGACACCGAACCGCTCACCTTGCCGCCGCGCTGCTCTATCATCTCTTTGGCTTGGTCGCGTTTCAGCGTTGGGAGCGTTCCCGTAAGCACGAACGTCAAGCCGTTCAGCTTGTCCGACACCTGCTTGCTCGAATACGTCATCTTCAAGCCGAGTTTCTTTAAGCGCTCAATAAGCTTTACGCGGTGAGGCTCACGCATTGCGTTGTAAACGGAATTAGCGAGTATCTCCCCGAAACCGTCTATCGCCGCGATATCCTCGGCGCTTGCCTCCATAACGCTGTCAACAGAGCCGAATTTCTGCATAAGCAGCGTTGCCGCCTTTTGCCCTATCCCGCGTATTCCCAACGCAAAAATAAGTCTGTCCGGCTCGTTTTGCTTGGAGTTTTCAATAGCTTTCAAAAGATTTACCGCCGACTTTTCACCGAAACGCTCCAAAGCCGTCAAGTCCTGCAAGGTCAGCGTGTACAAGTCCGCGACCATATGCACCAAGTCCGCGCTTACCAGCTGCTCCACGACAGCCTCTCCAAGACCGTCTATGTTCATAGCGCCGCGGCTTGCGAAATGTTCAAGCGAACGCAAAAGCTGCGCGGGGCAATCTGGATTCTGACAGCGAATGACCGCCTCGTCCTCGTCGCGGACCGCCGCCGCTCCGCATACGGGGCACTTGTCGGGAATAAAATACGGCTCGGAGTTCTCCGCGTGTTTAACGCTCCTCACCACCTCGGGGATTATGTCGCCCGCCTTGCGGACAATTATTGTATCGCCTACCCGAACATCGCGCTCCGTGATGAAGTCCTGATTATGAAGAACGGCCCGCGCAACGCTCGTTCCCGCCAACTGCACGGGATCAAACACCGCCACGGGAGTAAGCGCTCCCGTGCGCCCGACGTTTATCTCAATAGATCGCAGAATGGTCTCCTTTTCCTCGGGCGGATATTTGAACGCCACAGCCCATTTCGGCACTTTAGCCGTCGCGCCTATCTCGGTACGAAGCGCGAGATCGTTTACTTTCACAACAGCGCCGTCAATATCGAACGGGAGCGACTGTCTCATTTGCCCTATCTCGTTTATGCGCTCGATTATCTCGTCAACCGTGTGGCAGACCCGAATATCGGGTATCACGCGAAATCCCGCTTTTTCGATAAATTCCAAGCTCTCGGAGTGCGTTTTGAACTCTTTCCCCTCGACGCGCTGAATGTTAAAGCAGAATATGTCCAGCTTTCTTGAAGCGGTTATCTTGCTGTCCTTTTGCCGCAGCGAACCCGCCGCCGCGTTTCTCGGATTTTTCGGGAGAGGCTCGCCGTTCTTTTCTTGAAGCTCGCACAGCTCTCCGAAGCTCTTTTTGGGCATATAAACCTCCCCGCGCACTTCCAAAAGCGGCAGCTTTTCGGGGATGTTCAGCGGAATTGAGCGTATAGTCTTGATATTCGGGGTGATGTCCTCGCCTATAAATCCGTCACCGCGCGTTGAACCTTGCACGAGCACGCCGTTCTCATACACAAGCGATACGGAAAGACCGTCTATCTTCGGTTCTACGGTAAATTCCGAAGCGCCCTCCGCTTTCACCCGATCATAGTAATCGCGAACCTCCGAAACATCAAACACATCCTGCAAACTGCCCATCTGAACGGTGTGCGTAACTTTCTCAAATGTTGTCTGCGCCGTTCCGCCCACACGCTGCGATGGACTGTCCGCTGTCAGCAGCTCGGGGTATTGCTGTTCGATATCACGCAATTCGCGCATTAAAGCGTCATACTCATCGTCCTCCAAAGTCGGAGCGTCAAGGTCGTAGTAGTTTCGGTTTGCCTTTTCGATAACCGTTTTTAGCTCATCAAGTCTTTTTTTCGCTTCATTTATGTCCATATCAATTCTCCTGAATGTAATTTTCCGCTCCGTAGTCGTTCAGCGTTCCCGCAAGATCACCCGATTCTGTGACAACATGCGTGTACGCGTCGGGCACTCTTCCCACAATTACCGTTTCCGCCGCGACTATCGACGTCTTGACGGGAACTCGCGTCTGATAACCCGGTATAAGCGCGTCAACGTCCGCGCTGATCTCTATGATTATACGATGAAGCGTTTGATTTATCCCCGCCTCGGTGAACTCGCTGATTATCGTTGTTGTGGCGTATCCCAACGGTTCAACGGTCATTCCGACAGTAAAACCTTTACCATGCAACAATTGCAGTCCCAAAAGAGTTCCTATGGGTATTTGAATATCGACCGCCGCCAATCGTTCAATTTCGCGTTCCACACGTTCGTTTACATTGGTTTTGAGTTTGTTGATATTCACTGCGTTGCTTTGCACGGAGGTAACCTCACCGTCTCCGTTTCTTGTGAGCGTCACAAGCGTGGAATAATCCGTGTTGTTTTGCTCCAACTCGGACAGAACCGCGTCGTTGATGATCCGCGATACGGTCTCGTGGCACTCATAAGCGTTTATCTCCTCTATCATCGGGCGAAAGCTTGCCTCGGCTATAAGAAACACCCCTACCAATATCAGCGCAACCGCTATCAGCTTCAAGCCCAGCTTATTCAAGAATTTTCTGCTTTTGGTCATATGTTCACCCTCTCTGTTCAATATATGTTTATTGAATAAATAGGTGAATTATGGCTTTGTCCGCAAATTAGTTTTTAATAAAGGATTCAAACGCCCTGAACGCCGCCCAGATATCCGCTTTCGCAGTTATTTCAAACGGCGCGTGCATACTCATAACGGGAACGCCCACATCTATCGTATCTATATTGAGATTGGCGACATACATCGCGACCGTTCCGCCGCCGCCGTTATCCACTTTACCAAGCTCGCCCGTTTGCCAGATAACGCCGTTTTTGTCGAGCATAGCGCGTATCTCGCCAACAAACTCCGCCGAAGCGTCTGAGGTGCCGCTC
>DKXD01000163.1:3786-4217 GCA_002492075.1 Ruminococcaceae bacterium UBA7135 | reverse complement strand
AGCGTCTGAGGTGCCGCTCTTTCCGCGGGAGCCGGTGTATTTTGTAACGCAAACGCCTCCGTTGAGCACACTTACATTGTTCTTCTCAAAAACGTCCGGGAAAGTGGGATCATAAGCCGCGTTCACGTCCGCACTCAAGCACTTGGACTTAGAAAGCACATCTCTGCACTTAACGCCGAATGTCGCCGCCAGATCGGCGATAAAGTACTTCATATAAGCGGAGTTAAGCCCCGTGTTTCCGTCAGAGCCTATTTCCTCCTTATCGGTGAGAACACACACAGCCGTTCTGCGGATATTCTTAGCTCCCATTATTGCCATAAACTCGGGGTAAGCGCATACTCTGTCGTCCTGACCATACCCGCCAACAAGACTTCTGTCAAATCCGATATCCTTTACCTTGAACGCGGGAACGGCCTCCAGCTCGGCGGAGA
>DKXD01000163.1:2055-3472 GCA_002492075.1 Ruminococcaceae bacterium UBA7135 | reverse complement strand
GAACGGCCTCCAGCTCGGCGGAGAGAAAATCGCTCTCCACAATGCCGTATTTCTCGTTGAGTATCATCATCAGATTAAGCTTCACCGCTTCGCTTGCCTCGTCGTCCTTGAACGGACGGGAACCGACGATAATGTTCAGCTCCTCACCGCGGACTATCTCAGTCGCGGGGCGCTTCATCTGCGCGTTTGCAAGGTGCGGAAGAAGATCGGACACGCAGAAAACGGGATCGCTTTCGTCCTCGCCGATATTTACAGTTATCTTAGAACCGTCGGCTTTTACGATAACTCCGTGCAATGACATCGGAACAGTCGGCCACTGATATTTTTTAATACCACCGTAGTAGTGCGTCTTAAAGTAACCCACCTCATCCTTTTCAAACAGCGGATTCTGTTTCATATCTAGACGCGGAGAGTCGATATGTGCCGCTACGATATTCACGCCGTTCGCTATCGGCTCTTTGCCGACGACCGCCAGAATGATCGCCTTTTCTCTGTTCACTTGGTAAACCTTGTCTCCCGCCTTGTAGGTCTTGTTCTTATCAAACGGCACAAAACCCGCTTTCTTGGCTTCCGTTTCCACAAAAGCCGTCGCTTCGCGTTCCGTCTTGCAGGAGTTCAGAAACGCCTTGTAGCCCTCGCAGAACTTGTCGCATTTCTTTACCTCCGCGTCGGTCATGCGCAGATACGCATTCTTCTTTTGATAAAAAAGCTTCTCCTTAAGTTCCTTTGCAGTAGTTTCGGTTTTCTTTGCCATAGTAATTATCTTCCTTTCAAAAAATTATATTTGTGATTTGTTTCGCATTGCGAAACAGACATATTATTTATCATACAACTTGACGTATTTGTTCATAGCCTTTTTGATCTTGCCGACATAATGCGCGGTGTCGGATATGGGTATCTTATCCAAATGAATCCCATCCGCCGAATAGCGCTTATCGGCGAGCCACTCGTTGACATTCCCGCGCCCCGCGTGGTATGCCGCCGCCACCGCTTCAACGTTGCCAAACTCCTCCGTAAGATATCCCAAAAGGCGGCAGCCGTATTTGATATTGTTCTCCGCGTCGTACATATCGTAATAGACCGCGTCATCATCTCCCGATTTAAACTTTATCCACTCGAACGTATCCTCCATTATCTGCATAAGCCCACGCGCTCCGACGTTCGATACCGCATCGGGACGAAAACCGCTTTCGGTCTTTATCACCGCGTATACCAGATACTTATCGATATTGTTCTCTTTCGCGTAGCGCTCTACATACTCTTGGTATTCCAGAGGATAAGTATTGGAAAGATAATATCTATACCCGAAAAATCCGGCAATCCCTATTAGCAATGCAAATATCAGTATGCCTGCGATTATTATGGGTGCCTTGCTTCGTTTACGTCTGTTTCTAATCATTGTCTGCACCTGCTTTTA
>DKXD01000163.1:1528-1765 GCA_002492075.1 Ruminococcaceae bacterium UBA7135 | reverse complement strand
CGTTTCTAATCATTGTCTGCCCCTGCTTTTAGTTTCTCTGTTATTTGTTTCGCGCTTGAAATAAGGTCCTCAAGCGTACCGTTATTTTCTATGGTATAATCGGAACGCTCCTTGAAAAAGTCCGCGCTGTGCTGCGAAGAAAGCCGCTCATAGGCTTGTTCAGGCAGCATTTTGTCACGCTTGATAATACGCTCCGCGCATTTATCCAAATTCGCCGTAACGCTCACTATCTTATCG
>DKXD01000163.1:0-1220 GCA_002492075.1 Ruminococcaceae bacterium UBA7135 | reverse complement strand
CGCAAAGCATATCAAGCTTTGCTTCGAAAAGCGTCGGCGCGTCTATCAGAATATTTCCGCCGGCGCTAGTTATTTCGCGCATTATTTCGTTTACAATGTACGGAAAAATAATTCGCTGATAGCGTTCGCGCTTTTCGCTGTCCGTGAAGATAAGCTTTGCGACAGCCTTGCGGTCCAAAGCGCCTTCGGAAGTAATCAGTTCCTCAGTAAAACGCCGTAACACCTCATCAAGAAATCGAGGGTTATCGGCAGTCTTTCGCGCAATGGCATCACAATCGATAACGCTGAAGCCGCACTCCGCGAACACACGGCATACCGTTGACTTCCCCGCGCCGCTCTGCCCCGTCAGCCCTATTATCATAATATTTGGCAAATCTACCATTATTATACCTCTGAAGCGGTTGCTATAATTCGACAATTCTGAACGCAGCTGCTCTCAAAAGGCGATTATACACCGCCAATCCGATACCATCCGTGTTCGGCATCTCCACAAGGACTGTTTTCGCGCCCAACTCGTCGGCGTGACGCAAAAGCGCAAACAGCCGCTGTGCCTGTATTTCGGGAGTTTTGCCGTAATCCAGAAAGCAGCCTTTTTCGCTCACCCCCGCGCCGAGAACTATCAGACCGGTTTCGCGCCGCGAACGTTCGCCGCAATACTCCGCGAACCTTTCACCGTGCGCGTTTACGATGTAAACGTCCGCTTTGGGCGAATAGTGCTTGTACTTCATTCCCGGAGAGAGCACGCGATCATCCCTTTCGGGCTGCGCCGTGACCGCCTTATCGACTTCAACCGCTCCGAACTCCGACAGCATTTCCGCCGTAATTCCTCCCGGACGCAAAATGTGTATCTTGCCGTTATTAAAACAAACGACCGTGCTTTCCACCCCGACAGCACACTCGCCGCCGTCAATTATAAGCGGTATCTTTCCGTTCATATCCTCAAAAACGTGCTGTGCCGTTGTTGGACTTGGCTTTCCCGAAAGATTAGCCGAGGGAGCGGCAAGCGGAAAACCGCACTTTTCAATTATCTCACGAGCGGCGCTGTTTGCGGGCATTCTCACTGCCACGGTATCAAGTCCGCCGCTTGTAACGTTTGGTATCTTATCCGATTTGGGCAATATCATAGTAAGCGGTCCGCTCCAGAAACGCTCCGCAAGTGATTTTGCGGTATCGGGCATCTCCCTCACGAGCGGCGGGAGCATACTCATATCCGAAATGTG
>DKXD01000153.1:11407-14589 GCA_002492075.1 Ruminococcaceae bacterium UBA7135 | reverse complement strand
TTATTAAGACGATATATTTTGCCAAAAGGGTCTTTAAATTTTATGTAAAATAGATAAAATACCCCTTGATTTTCTTGTTCGATTATGTTATACTATCAATAATGATGTGATTTAGGAGATGTCAAATGGATAATATTTGTGAACAATTGGTGGAGAAAAAAAAGACAACGGCAGATATCGTTAAAATGATAACACTTTCGCTGGGATTGATATTGGGAGCTGCGGCGTGTATGCTGGCGTCAATGTACCTGGGGATCACATTTCTGGTGGTTATCGCGGTGGGACTGCTGGCGCTGGGCGTATGGCTGGTTTCCGGAATGAACGTTGAATATGAGTACATCGTCACCAACAACGAAATGGATATCGACAAGATAATCGGGAGGCGCAAGCGCAAACGCATGATAACGGTCGATCTTTCCAAAGCCGATGATTTTGGCAAATATCCGCCCGAAAAAAACATCGAATCCGATACTACAGTGCACGCAACGACAGGTCTTGAAAAAAACGCGCATTATCTGCTTGTTCAGCACAAGGATTACGGAAAAGTGAAAGTGATATTTAACCCAAACGAAAAAATAAGGGAGGCAATCGTGCAGGAGTTCCCAAACTCCCTAAGCGCGAGATTGAAACACAATGGCGAATAATTTGTTTATACGCACGGGAACCGCTATAATAGAGATGTCTCGTATACGCAAAAGCTGCGAAAACAAGCGCTTTTTGTCACAGTATTTCTCTGCGGACGAGATACGTTTTTTTGTGAAACACAAACTTTCTACGGCACTTATCGCTGAAAACTACTGTGTAAAGGTAGCCTTTGCGAAAGCTATCGGCACGGGTATGCGCGTTATTCGGGCGCAGGACATCTCGGTACTGCGTGACAGGCTTGGCAGCCCTTTTGTTATAGCGGAGGGGTACGCAAAAATGCTTGAAGAACGCGAGGGATACGTGATAAACGTTTCTGTCGATCACTGCAAAGAATATGCGGTGGCAAGCGTTATCATCAATAAATAAAAAATTCTTTATCCGATTTAAGGCGGTGACTTGCTTACGCAGGTTTTGCTGCTTTAAAGCGGATTTTTTGCGCTTGTTTTAAAAGGAGGCGAACCAAATGAAGCGGATAACGGCGGTAATGGCGGCGCATGTTGACGCGGGCAAAACAACGCTTTCGGAATCGCTGCTGTATAATGCCGGAGCGCTGCGCCGAACAGGACGTGTAGACAACGGCGACTGTTTTCTTGATACAGACGCGCGGGAGCGCTCTCGCGGGATAACTATCTTCTCGAAGCAAGCCGTTATGCGCACGGAAGCAGCCGAATTTACACTCCTCGATACACCCGGACACATTGATTTTTCCGCGGAGACCGAACGCGCATTTTCTGTCGCGGACTGCGCGATATTGGTGATAAGCGGCACGGACGGCGTTCAACCGCATACCGAAACACTGTGGGAGCTTTTGAAAAGATACCGCGTTCCGATATTCACATTTGTAAACAAAATGGATATTTCGCAACGCTCCAAGGACGAGATTTTAAATGACCTGCGGCGGCTCTCACCCGTTTTTGCCGACTTCACCGAAAACCGCGCCGAAACCGCCGCCGAATACGACGAGAACTGCATGAACGCGCTTATCGGTACGGGCGGCGTTACCTCCCAACTCATCTCGCAAGCGATCATGAAAAGGCATTTGTTCCCCGTGATGTTCGGGTCTGCTTTAAAAAACATCGGCACGGCGGAATTTTTGAGAGTGCTTGAGGAGTTTTCCGCCGAGGGCGTTCGTTATGAAAATTTCAGTGCTTTGGTGCACAAAATATCCACCGACCCGAGCGGCGCTCGCTTAACACATATGAAAATACTTGGCGGAGAACTTAAAAACCGTTCCATTATTGACAATTCCGAGGAAAAGATAACACAAATACGCATATACAGCGGCGCGAAGTTCACCGCTGCGGACATTGCCGAATCGGGACAGATAGTCGCCGTGACAGGGCTTACAAAGACATTCGCGGGACAGGCTCTCGGAGAAGCGGAGGAAAACTTCGCGCTTACTGAAGCGCCGTTAAACTATAAGCTTATCACGCCCGATGGCGTTGACGCTGCAGATTTTTACCGCCGCATTAAGCCGCTTGAAGAGGAAGAGCCGTCTCTCAAACTCTCATGGAACAACGGAGCTATTCATGCATCTATCATGGGCAGCATACAAATGGAAGTGCTGCAAAGTGTTATTGCGGAGCGCTTCGGCGTGAGCGTTGAATTTGGAGAGGGCGAAATATCGTACCGCGAGACAATAAACGCGGCGGTCGAGGGCGTGGGACATTATGAACCGCTTCGACACTACGCCGAGGTTCATTTGCTGCTTGAGCCCCTGCCGCCGGGAAGCGGCGTGGTGTTCGCGCGGGATTGCCGCGATCTCGATGAAAACCGACAGCGTCAAATACTCTCCTTTCTGCGCGAACGGCAGCATATAGGCGTTTTGACGGGTTCGCCAATAACGGACGTCAAGATAACGCTTGCTGCGGGACGCGATCAACCAAAGCACACCGAGGGCGGCGATTTCGCTCAAGCGGCTTTGAGAGCGGTGCGGCAAGGTCTGGCAAGCGCGGAGAGCGTTCTTCTTGAACCGTTTTACCGCTTCAAGCTCGAAATACCCGCAAGCTCCATCGGACACGCAATGACGGTTTTACAGCGCATCGGCGCGGAGTTCTCGCAGCCCGATACGGTCGGCGAAAACTCAACAATCAAGGGGCGCTGCCCAGTATCCGAAATGCAGAGCTGCTCCGACGAGATAATGAGCTGCACTCACGGCGCGGGAAAGCTTTCCACTCTGCTTGAAGGGTATTTTCCTTGTCACAACTCCGAGGAGGTCATCAAAAAAATCGGCTACGACTTTAACGCCGATGTCGAAAACTCCGCAGACAGCGTTTTTTGCTCACACGGCGCGGGAGTTCTTGTAAAGTGGGATGAAGTTCCGCGTAAAATGCATATCCCAAGCGTTATCCAAAAACGGTGTGAGTCCGTCACGCAAAGCGAGGTATCCTCCTACAAGCAGCGAGCCGCCACCGACAAGGAGCTTATGGAGATATTTGAGCGCACCTATGGCAAAATAAAGCGCCCCGAGCGCTCCGCCATGCGGCGGGACAAGCCGTCCGAGCAAAGCTACAAATAGCACGAGCCGATCTGCGGCA
>DKXD01000153.1:5243-11031 GCA_002492075.1 Ruminococcaceae bacterium UBA7135 | reverse complement strand
TGCTGGTGGACGGCTACAACATCATCTTCTCATGGGAAGAGCTCGCGGCGCTTGCCCGTGATAATCTCGACATGGCGCGTTCGCGGCTTATCAATCTGATGTGCAATTACCAAGGCTTTAAGCGCTGCAACCTTATTTTGGTGTTCGACGCGTATAAGGTCAAAAGCGACCGCGAGATCGAAAAATACGGTGACATAACCGTCGTTTACACAAAACACGCCGAAACTGCCGACAATTACATTGAACGCGCCGCGCACAAGCTGGCGCGGAGCAATCGCGTTCGCGTTGCAACCTCCGACGGCACGGAGCAGGTGATAATCCTCGGGCAGGGCGCGTTTCGCGTATCCGCACGGGAATTCAAGTTCGAGGTGGACGAGGTAATGGAAAACATCAGGAAAATTCTGGAGGAAATGTAATGGAAATTGAACCCATCGCGTTCATTGAGAATGACTATACCGAGAAATTCGGGATACCTCGCCAAAGCGGACTTGTAGAACTACCATCGCGGATAGTTTTCGTTGACAAGTATTCCGACGAAAACGCTCTTCGCGGGCTGGAGGATTTCACGCACATCTGGCTCATCTGGGAATTTTCCGAAGCAAACGCGGGATTTTCTCCTACCGTGCGACCTCCGCGGCTCGGCGGCAATGTCCGCAAGGGAGTATTCGCAACGCGCTCGCCATTTCGCCCAAATCCCTTGGGGCTGTCGGTCGTTAAACTCGAACGCATAGAACGCGGTGTTATCATGGTATCGGACGCGGATCTGATGAACGGAACACCTATCTATGATATAAAGCCGTATCTTCCCTATGTTGACAGCATTCCCGACGCGTCGAACGGCTGGGCTTTAGCGGAGCATAGCGGCGTTCTGCAAGTGGAGTTCCCCGAAAAGCTTTTATGGTTAATTTCCGAGGAAAACCGCCGCGGACTTATTAAGTTGCTTTCACAAGACCCGCGCCCGCAATATCAAAACGACCCCGAACGAATTTACACGTTTACATTCGGAAAACGGGAAGTTTCATTCCGAGTTGACGGAGAACTTTTGACGGTGGTTGACGTCAAATAATAACAAAAAGCGCGGTTTCGCAAACCGCGCTTCTATTTATCTTTTGTTTTTTCTTCGTTTCAGTTCCGCCAGCTCTTCGGCAATGTCATATCTTCCCATAACTCCATAGGGATATTCAAAGGAACTCTCCGCCAAAGACTCTGCGGCAGACGGTTCTTGAGTGCGCGGCGTTTTCAGGAGAATTTTCATAAGCTCCTCCGCGTTTTCAAGCATTGAACTATCCAACTCTGCCTTCATCTTCACCATTTCCTCAAAGCCAAAGTCAAGTGGCGCGGGCATACTGATTGGCGAACAAATCGTGTCAATACGCGAATTTAACGATATTTGTTGTGTCACAGGCGCACCCCTCAGCCGATGTTATGTATCTTATCGTAATTTACAAGCTCGTTAAGAAGCTCCGGTACCTTTGTCGGCGCGGTTTCATCGGTGAACTGGCAAGTGCCTACCGCCATATGTCCGCCGCCGCCGTATTTCAGCATAGTAGAGCCAACGTTTACATGCGAGGTGCGGTTGAGTATCGAATAACCGACCGCGCAGGAACAACCCTTGCCGCCCTTGCCGTCAACTATCCAACAGCTTATGTTCTGCTCGGGATAGAGCGAGTAGATAAGGAAACGGTTGCCGGTGTAGATGGGGCTTACGCCGCGCAGATCGGTGATGATAACATCGCCCTCAACGCGCGTATACTTGTGTACCATATCCTTAAAATGCTCGGTCTGCTCGTTATAAAGCTCGATACGCTCCTGTATATCCGGCATTGCGAGTATTTCCTCGGTGCTCATATACGCGCAGCATCTAAGCAGCTTTTCCATTAACTGATAGTTACTGATAGTGAAATTGCGGAACCGTCCGAGACCGGTGCGCGGATCCATAAGAAATCCGACAAGTATCCAACCCTTGGGGTTAAGTATCTCGTCACGCGTAAGGTTTCCGCTGTCCACTTTATCAACAGCGACCATAAGATCATCAAAATTGGGGAAGCGCTCCTTGCCGCCGTAATACTCGTATATTATTCTTGCGCAACTGGGAGTAATGCGGCTCTCGCCCTTGTATTTGCCCTTATAGCGGTTACGCTCCTCCTCGCTGGAGTGATGATCGAACCACAGTCCGCAGCCCTCAACAAACGGAACATTCGCCAAGCAGTCGTTTTCCGTTACCGGAACAAGCCCATCCTGAAGATCCTTGGGATGAGCAAATGTCCACGAATCCACAACGCCTGCGCTAAGCAAAAGCGCTCCGCAAGCCAATCCGTCAAAATCCGAACGTGTAATCAATCTCATTGCCATAGCAGTTCCCTCTCTGAATAATATTTTATTTCTCAAAGAAAACGATGAACAAACAGTCTTTTATACCAATTCTCAATAGAAAGAGTACTAATTTTATTTTCTCTCCCCCGCTCCGCGGGGGAGAGAAAAAGATAATCTGTCTGCTTTTAAAGAGAAATTAGTATTGATTGCTGTTTTCTCTCCAAAACGGAAAGCCGCAAATAGATCAACGTTTTCTTAATTATATCACATAATTTTACAAAAATCAAGTGTTTTTTGGACATTTTTGTGTTTTTTGCCATGCTATTGATGATCCAATTAAATATTTCCAAAATTTTGTTGTTCCCCGCCTGCGGCGGGAAACAACAAAGGAAAATACAAATCACATGATACATTTATTGGCGGATCAATAAATAAATGTGTTAGACCTTTTTGCTTAACACAAGCAAACGCAGCCTGATCTTTCCAATGATACGGCGGCTCTTTTCGGCGGATCTGTAAATCTGCTCGAATATTCTTCCAAGCATTGCGCGTTCTGACGTATCAAACTCCGCATTGCCGAACGCCAACCGCTGAAGTATCTCGTAATTGTCGCAAACAGAGCAGCCAAGCGTTATCTCGGCTCTTTCAAAGAACGTGTGCGGCTGCTCGCCATTTTGCGGAACGAGCCCGCAAAGACGCAGCACCGCAAGCAGCTTTGCGTATACATAATCGGAATTCTCGGAGCGGTGATATGTTTGAACTTGTTTATAAGCGTGTTTTCGCAGATTGTTATACGCTGCCACGATCAACACGATAAGCGCAATGCCGGCGCATATTCCCAAAATCGTCAGGATATACGGCAGAACCTGCGCGAACGTCAGGTGTTCCTCAGGCGCTGCGGGCGTTGACGAATTGCCGCTGTTTCCGATTCCCGTGCCGCTTGAACCGTCCGAGGAAGGATCGTGGGTATCGGAGCTTTGAGCCTCGCTTGACGTTACACTTTGTTCCAAGCTTACAGTGCTTGAAACAGTTGTGGAGCTGCTGATATCGCTTGAAGTGTTTGAAGCGGTTCCTCCCGAGATGCCAATAGCGACGGCAGTCGGATCGAACGTCACCCAGCCTAGCTCGTCAAGGTAGACCTCGCACCAAGCGTGAAGGTCTTTAGAACGCAGAACCTGCATCGTCGAATCCGCATTTGCGGCAAATCCCGTGCAATACCGCGCCGGTATTCCCATTTCGCGAAGAATAAGCGTCATTGCGCTTGCATAAAGAGAGCAGTGACCCTCCTTTGCGTCGTTCAGAAAACTCATAACGGGATCGCGGCGGTCTATTCTTGCGTCAAGCGAATAAGTATAATTATCCTTTAAGAAATCGGACACGGCTTTCGCGCTTAAGAAACGCTCGATCAAAATCCGTGTGTCGTATGAATATTCGTTATCGTAATATCGCTCAAACAATGCCGAATACCGCCCCTTGATATTCCGTATCTCTTTATTCAATCCGGATGTTGTGATATACTCGGAAAGCTCAAGGCGAAGGCTTTCGGGAACCGAAAGATAGTGAGAGTTCACATACTCCTTGTATTTGTGGTAAGCGTCATCATCGGCAAGGAGGACGCCCGTGTAATCATATAAATCGGAGGACAGCATTCGGTTCATGCCGTCGGTGATAGTGCCGCCGTCGGTGTAAAAATTATCGTATTGGTTATAAGCGACAAAAACGGAGTTAAAATTATGGATATCCAGATCGGAAGTGGGTGTGGAATACAACGGCACCAGCGCGTTGTATCGCAATATCTCTCCCTCGGCGGTGTCCGTTTTACGTCGTGCGGCGTAATCCCCGAAGACATCAAGGTCGGGGTCTGTAAAAGCTTTATACTGCACATCATAAGCGGGCGCGAACACAACGTCGGTATCGCACAGATACTCTACGCCCACGTTCGCACTGACTCCCACCGTGCTGAAGCCGAAATCGAACGCTATCTCGCTTGCGTCAACAAGCGTCGGCAGCTCCACGGGCAGCCATCTGTTGTCAAGACCGCTGCCGCGCCAATCGGCAGGTTCTTCAACTACCGGCGACGACCATGAGGTGCCGTCAAACTCTATGCCAATATCGCCGCGCAGATAAATCGGTTTAGATGTCACGGGCTTTGTAATGCGAAGTATCTCCTTGGTGCTGTTTGACGGAGAAGTCAGACGCAGGCGGTCGTTATTCTTGAATATCGAACCCATGGGACTTGCGAAATAATTCGAGGGAGAACCGCTTTTGAACGGTGACCCGACGCCGAAGAACGTTCCTATATTGATATTCTGAATTTTTTCAAAAAATTCATCGTAATTTATCCCGGCGCTGTTCTTAAAAACAAAGCTTAGCACAACTCCCAAAACGGCGAACATCGCTGCGGCGCTCATTGCCGAAGCAAAGTATTTTGAATAGTAAAGTCCGCGCGAAGCAATACGCTTATCAGCGCTTTGAGCCCTAAGCGAAGAATTGAAGCGCTTTTGATCCATCGCGACCTTGCGGCGATATCCGCCTGCCGCATAAACGTGGCGTATCGCCAAGCCGTCGCGGTAATATGTGCCGATAGCGGCAAATCCCGCATAAAGCGCTGTTATCGGGATAAGCTCCCAGCCAAACTTCAATCTTTCGGCGGCAAGCACGGGCGAGCACAGGATCACAAACATCGCAAGGGACGGTATGATATTCGGTTTCCCGATAAGTCCCGCCGCCGTTATCAGCGCGAAAACCGCACACAGAATAACGCCGCCGAAAACCACTCCGTTCGTATACATATCGGTATATTTTCCGCCGAACATTATCATATAAAAAGGGTGAGTGGTATAATCGGTCGTAGCAAACAGTCTGCCGTCGCATTGCAGCACCAGCGCATCCACGAAATATGAAAAGCGCTGCCAAAAAGAGTTGAAGCTGCACAGTATCACAAACCCACCTATTAACGTGACGGACAATATCCCGGCGCACCTTCCCACTGCCGCAAACAGCAGCGAAAACACAATGGCAAAGCCCATAGAAATGAGCGCAAACGGAACATTTACAACGGGAAGATCGTATATCAAAAAGATATAGCTCATGCAAAAAAACGACAGCGCCGCCGCAATCACAAGCCGTCCTGCGATAACTGCGGCGGCGTTTGTATTATTCCCGTAATAACGATCAAACACAAGCGCTGTGGTTTTATTTAATGTGGTTTCTTTAGTTTTATTTTTTCTCATATTTATTCCGAAATTTATCCAAAAATGTGTATTCCGTGCTTTTTAAGCGAATCGTTTACATACGCATAGCGCATATTTTCCCATTGCTCGTAATTCCTGAAGTCCTCAAGCTTTACCGCGCCCTGTATCCGCACTATACTTACCGAATACGATGAGGCGGAAGCGTTCCAGATATCGTTAAGCTCTTTATGGAGGGAGCGCAGCGGCGCTATATCGGCGGGCTTTGCGGTATGCGGGCAAAT
>DKXD01000153.1:0-4948 GCA_002492075.1 Ruminococcaceae bacterium UBA7135 | reverse complement strand
GTATGCGGGCAAATAACGCGCGTCAGCGGCATATCTCCCGTGGTCGGTGTGGCAATATCCACGCGCCCGAAGCAATCCTCAATGCCCGACGCCAGCGAGTTCTCAATTTTGAAATACTCACAGATCTCGTCATAGCCCTTTTCGGTAAACTCTCCAACGCATATATCCACAAGCACCAAAAGCTCGCTGATAAACTCGGCCACCCCCTTTTGCGCCGCCGAAAGAAGATCGGCGCGTTTTAACGCAAGCTCCATTTTGTCTTTGGGAATGGAATCCACCATATTATCCAATATCGCGCGTATCTCCGAACTTTCGGGAGCCAGCGGATCAAATGCTTCCTTAACGCCGAACCCCACATACGGCGATTTGCCATATAGAATATCGTCGGTATGCTCTGATATAAGGTCGAACACCTTTGATTTGGAGCGCAGATTTTCCTCGGCGTATTTGTTAAGATCATCGGACAAGCGGTCATAAAAATCCTTTACGATTCTGCTTGTAAGCTGATCATACCTGCACTTCATATATCCCTTAACGGTATCAACATAATACTCCACCAAACCCTTAGCCATAAAGCCGGGCGTCATTTTGATCTTCTTATATGACGCTTCCATCATTCGTTCTTCCCGCGCGACATCGTCGCCGATATTCATCGTTTGCTGCTCAATTTTCTTTGAAGCGGAGGCAAGTTTTGAAACGCACGTCTTGATGATCTCCAAAGCGTAATACGGTCCCTTTTTGCGGTCGCACACGGCGTTTTCGCAAAGCTTCTTTATCTGCCCGGCAAGCTCGGGAAGCACGATCTCCGCTCCCTTACGGCACATCTCTGCCGTTTCGTCAAGCCGCTCGTTTACATAGCGTTTTGAAGCCTCGCCGCCATTTTTCAGCGAACGCAGCGAAAACAGAGGATTAAGGTTCTCATCGAACTCAAACTTCGGCATACTTCCCGCTTTTGACGCCAAAAGCGCGGCGTTTGGAGTTACCTTCCCCGCTATCTTGCCGAGTTCCATTTCACCTATAGATCGTTTACGCAGATCTCCGATATATTTCCCGAGTATCTTAAGCGAAACATAAGAAACGATCTTTCCCAGCGGTATCTCGTTCACTGCCGAAGAAAAAGCCAGATACCTGAATGCGTGAGAGCCGTCCTTATCCAGCATATTATGAGACATCAGCTTTTCCGCGTCGTCGTTTTTCGCGAAGATATTACCCGGCTCGCACATTATTTTCAGAGCCGTCTTCTCCAGCGTCTGCTCGTAATCAGCCTCCGCCTGCGCAATGTAACACGCGGTATACGGCGGTTTATCGGAGCTTATCTCGATAGCGTCGGAATACTGCTGCCAGAAACGCTTTTTTCTGCTTTGAAACAGATCCAGCTCAGATTTTGCGACTATCGTATTCGCGTAAGCGTTTGCAAGGTCTCTGCCCTCTTTCTCGATAAATTCCGACGTATCCCCAGCAAACATATAAGCGACTACCGTCACGGGATAGGTCGCCGTTTCAAACAACGTTCGCAACAAATATCCGATATCTATCATCATTCCGCCGAAGAACGCATCGCCGAGACTGCCTACTACGGCTATCTCCAATGGGCGGTCGTTCGCTCCAAAGCTCGTCACCGCAGCCCCAAGAGTTTTCATTATCGAACCGAAGCAGCGGAACAGAGCCAATCTGCCGCACTGCCGCTTGCGAAGTCCGTATACGGGTTTGTTGGGAGTATAGTTTTTTAGTCCCTCGTCAAACCAATCCTTTTCATATTCCGTCATCTTATCGGGGTCGTTCAGATATTTATAAATCGCGGTATCGGGATCGATAGCGAGCTTTTCCTCGTCTTCAAGTACAGATCCGCAAAATTCCGCGCCGTTCACAAAATCGTTCACATCTATCCCCAAGAAACGTATGCGCGATCTGTCCTTCTGAAAACGGTTTTCGGCAATGTGTTTTGCACGGATAAGACAATCTACGCCGCTTTGCCCTATGCCGATAACAAATAGCTTTTTTGTTCCAAACGCGCTTTTGCTGCCGCGATACATTTTCATAACGCGGTCAGGGCGAAGCGGATCGTATTCGCATTTATCGTGCATTTTCTGTTCGTTATTCAAGATAAGCTCCCCCTATCTCAACATATTTCACTCGCTTATTCGATCACGGCGTTTATGCTTTCAAGAGCGCCGTCTATTTTCACCGAATACTCGCTCAATGCCTCATCCCACGAATCCCCATCATAAATCAGCAGATTTCGGATATCGGCGTTCACCGAGCTGTCAAAGCAATTCTCATCCACAAACAACGGCGTCATTTTCCCGGAGCCGCGCAAGCTTTCCAACCACTCTACGTCTGAACGCAGCAGTCCGCTTTGGATAAGTTTCTTGTTTTCCTTTTCCCTATGTTCCACAGAAGCGTCAACTATTCGAGAGCAGTTTATAAAACTTGCAGCACCTTGGATATTTTTCGCGCCCTTTGGAACCAAAAAGCCCTCCGCCGTTGCTTTGCAATAGTATTTGTCGGCGTTCTTGTCACGGGGATACGGCACAACGCCAACGGTCAAGTTAGTGCTGCGAAGCTTAGCTAAAGTCTTTTCATCTCCCGAAACGAACACGGAACCTTGTATTTCTTTCTCCGCGGAAATCACGGAGGAATGATCGATCTTATAGGGCGATAAGAGTTCGTAAACTCTGACGGCATTTTCCGAAGCCAAACCGTTTACAAATCTGCTGCCGCTCTGAGAAAACAGCGGAACTCCCGAACTTGCAAGAAAATCAACAAAAACTCCGCTTCCGCTTATCAATGTATCGGCGCTGCTCGCCTCACTTGAAATAATACCGCTTGCTCCCTCGCCGAACGACTGCCACGTCCAATTGTCATTACGCCACAGCATTTCCGGATCAGGAATGTTCCCACATTGGATATACGTTGATTTAATATATATCAAAAACTGCGGCATTATCTTTATCGTTGTTGGATAGAAGTACCGCCCGCCCTTAAACGAATAGTGCTCGATCACATCGGTCATATCCGCCCACTGCGGAGATGTTGTGTCAATATAATCGGTGAGATCCTCATAAAGGTTCATCGAAATTTGATAAGGATATGTGCTGTCCACCTTATCACATAGATCGGGGGATGTGTCGGCGGATACTTTTTCCGACAGCTTATTGATATAATCGGCGCCCGAGGTCTCTACGGTTATAGTGCCGCCGCTATTTTTCGCGTAAAGCTCGGAAATCTCGCTTATATCGCGGCTCCCGAAATAAGTTATGTCGTTCGACTGATCATTCGAGGAAAACGAGTTAGTATTTGGGACGGTAAACGCCTGCTCAGCGGAGCCGCTGTGAGCTATCGATGAACTTACCGCGGAAACAGCGTTTGAACTTCCGTTATCACAGCCACAGAACAGTACTGCTGCCACTGTGATCGCTGTCGCTGCCGCTTTTCTTATCTTGTTCATATCCGCTCACCACCGATCATTCTTGCATTTTGACATAACTATACATATATATTATAACACAAAAATTCTTTTTCGTCAAGGCATATTTTTGTGCAAAATACAAAAAAATTTACCGGGCTATATGAACCCCCCTTGTTTTGCCGAGCAGAACAAAAAACGGCGCTCTCCGATTAGAAGAACACCACGTTATGTTTGTGTTGTTCGCCGAGTCTCATCCGATAAGCATACTTTTACGGAAGAATATGTCCTGCCGAAAGATACAGCCTATACCGCTCTTCCCGTGTTAGAGTAATGTCCGCCGCAGCGGCGATCTCTTTAAGACGCTGTGTGTTAGTCGAACCCGCAATAAGCTGCATTTGCGCCGGATGACAAAGTATCCACGCGTCGGCAATGGCAGTGGGAGTTACGCTGTACTTTTCCGCAAGCTCGTTTAACAGCTTATTCGGTTCAGAGAACTTTTCGTTTCCTATGAACACACCCTCAAAAAACCATACTGAAACGGAGACCATGTTTGGATAGTGATATTATTCAGACGGCAATAATCAAGCACACTGCCGTCTCTGTCAACCAAGCCTTCGGTGAGCATATTCACTTCCATGCCGTTTGCTATCATATTGGAAAACGGAATACTCAGCTGTAATTGATCCACTACAAGCTTTTCATCAAGATATTTCTGCAAAAGCTCTATCTGCATGGGCTTATGGTTTGAAACTCCGAAATGAAATACTTTACCTTACTCTTTTAAAATGAGAAAACTCTCGGCTACCTCGCCGTTTTACGTCCAACGAATCTATACGCATACAACCCACCGCGATGACAGGTATCTGCTTTGAAGTCGCGCCTAATGCGATAGTTCTCATCGTAACCTCCTATTTGTCTATATCCATTCAGCCAATAGAGCGCTGCTTTGTTACTGCCTCGCCTAAAATATTCGCCCATTTTTCAGTATACAGCCAATAATACGATATTCCCTTATCTCTGCGCTTTTTTTCAAAGATTGGCAGCCATGCCCACAACAAAGAAGGCAGTCCGATAACGATAAGATAAAGCGGTCCGAGAATAAGCGACTGTATCGTGTGACCGTATTCATGCACAAGCAATCTTTCCGTACATTCATTTCGGGAATGTTCGCCGTTTACGCTTTCATCGAAATATGGTTCCTTTGCGGCGAACACAAACGCTCCCAACGAAACGCTCGACCGATGTTCCCACAAGGTAGCCGCCGCTCCGTGAAAATTTAGATGTTGGCTGCGTCTATGAAACAAGTACAATACAGCTCCAACAAGCGACTGCGGCGCTCCCCATGTACATTGGAGCAAAACATACAAATAACGTTTCATAACAGCACCTCTTAACTCTGCCGCGCCGCAAATGTTCCCCGTTTCTGTGCCAAAAGAACAGCTTTGAAAACGCGTGGCACAGAAGCCGGGTTTGCACGGTTTACCGCTGCTCTGAATTCAGATATTTTTCTATTTCTCCGCGCAGATCAACAAATAATCC
>DKXD01000186.1:25473-28778 GCA_002492075.1 Ruminococcaceae bacterium UBA7135 | reverse complement strand
CATAATTGAAAACGAATACTGCGGATTTTTCCGTATCGGGAAAATCAAACGCGTGAAGAAAAAGAGCGTGGTTTTCAAGTCCTTTGATGGCAACGGCGTTTGGCAGCCAAAGATAAAGATACCGTTTTCGGATATCACTACCGTGCGGTTTTGCGACAGATATTCCACATATTGGAAGGCATACCTCGACAAGGAGAGAAAAGGGAAATGAATAAGATAAAGATTTTTTTTCGCCGACTGTTCGGCGGCAGCTTCAGGCGTATGTTCAAGCAAATGGCGCTTATCCACAAGGAAACGGGCGCGGCGCGGTTTCCGATGTTTTTTGATATGATATGGTGCATATTTCGTTATGGTGTGGGATATATGGATTATCACGTTTTCGGATTTGCGAAGATAAAGGGAAAAAAGCGCCGCACGTTTATGACGATGAACGACAACTCCGCGATATCTCACGCGCTGAATTCCCGCGAGTATTTCAAGTACTTCGACGACAAGGCTCTGTTTGATGAGAATTTCAGCGAGTTTATCGGACGGGAGTTTATTGACCTTCGAAACGCCGACGCGGCGGCTCTGAAAGCGTTCTGCGAGGGGAAAAGCACCGTGTTCGCAAAGCATACGAACGATTTCGGCGGCAGCGGTATTTCCCGTGAGGAGATAACCGAAAACACCGACTTTGACGCGCTGTACGATCGCCTTTGTGAAAACAAACAGTTCCTTGTCGAGGAGGAGCTTGTTCAGCACGAAAAAATGAACGCGCTCTCGCCGTCTTCGGTGAACACCATACGGATAGTCACTCTCTATTATAATGATGAAGCGCATTTTATGTACGCGCTTGTCCGCATGAGCAACGGTACGACTTGTGTGGATAACATCTGCAGCGGCGGAATGTATGTTTCAATATGCAATGACGGTGTGATACGCAAGCCCGCCTATTGTGACGCCACGGGCGAGTATTATACGGCTCACCCGTTCACCAAGACCGAGTTCAGCGGCTTTGAGATACCGATGTTCGCGGAAGCCGTGGAGCTGTGCAAAAAAGCCGCCTGCGTTTATCCCAAAGCCGCATACATAGGCTGGGACGTGGCGATAACTCCCGAGTGCCCTGTGCTGGTAGAGGGAAACACGCTGCCAAGTTACGATATGGTTCAGAATTACGGTCACATAGACGAGAAAACAGGTATAAAGCCGCGCTTTGAAGAAGTGCTTGGAAAGGATTTCTTTAAAAAAACGAGAAAGTAGGTTCATTTTTTCAAAATAATGCAATTTTGCATACCAATTTTTAATTTAAATATGATATAATGTTGATATAGAATTTTTGGGCGTATTTGCACCAAAAGATTACGACACGGTTATAATATAGAGCTGAATAGCCGTATGAAATTTTTTATGAACAGGAGGAATAAAATTGAAAAAGAAAATTTTGGCGCTGGTGTTGGCGGCAACTTGTCTTTTGAGCGGCTGCAACGAATCTCAAGAAAAGGTCGATGGCATATCTGCCGCCGAAAGCTCCGCGTTTAGTATAACAAGCGACGTTCACTCGCACGAAAGCGATACCGGCGCGCCTTTGGGAAGTTCCGAACCCGATGAACAGCCCTCGAAGCCTGCCGAAAGCAGTTTGGAGTACATATCGGATAATTCCGATGTTTCGCAGCCTGAAACTTCGTCAAGTTCTTCAGCGGCGATAAGCTCTTCCAAATCTTCAAGCTCATTTAAGTCGTCGAGTTCGTCCGCGCCGGTAAGCTCGTCCGCGCCGGTAAGCTCGTCCAAGCCGGCAAGCTCGTCCAAGCCGGCAAGCTCGTCCGCGCCGGTAAGCTCGTCCACGCCGGCAAGCTCGTCCAAGCCGGTAAGCTCGTCCAAGCCGTCGAGCCAACCCACGGTGTTCAGCGTACCCGAGGCGCAGCCCAAACCGTCTGTGACTTATGTCCCCTGCACTCGCTGCGAGGGCGTCGGACAAGTATGTGAGTACTGCAAATATCCCACCACAAGCGAAACCAAGTATATAGGATGTCCCAAATGCAACGGATATGGTTATATTTATGGCAAAACATGCACCAAGTGTAACGGAAATTATCAGGGACACACATGCCCGACCTGTAAGGGCACATTTTTAGAAAGGTGTGCCGCATGTAATGGCAACGGCAAAATAAATGGGAGAGTATGTTGGAAATGCAATGGCAAAATTTGTTGGACATGTACAACGTGCAACGGCATCGGAATCGTCGGTAAATGTGACGCCTGCTATTTGGGAAAAGAAAAATGCACATTCTGCACGGAAGGACGCTTTCGCTGCACTCACAGCAACGGCACTGTTGCTTGCCCCAATTGCAACGGAACGGGTCGGCAGATCAAAACACTGAACGGCAGCACGGTCGAGGGAGAAAAATGCAGCACCTGCGACGGCACGGGGCACATAAAGTGCGAATCCTGTGGCGGCAACGGACGCTGCGTTTGGTGCAAGGGAACGGGTGTGATGAAAAACAGCACCACCATTGGCGGTATGTACGCAACCTGTACTCACTGCTACGGCATAACTGACGGTCGCTGCACGGAATGTAACGGAACAGGCTATTCAGGTACGTGCAGCAATTGTAACGGGTCGGGGTATATAAGCTGACGACGCTTCGGTTCGGATATCAAGAAATTTCAAACAATGAAAATATCCCCCGCTTTCACAAGCGGGGGATAAAATTTCAAAACAAGTTCTAAAATCAATATTTATTGGAATGAGCCTTGATATATTCTACGACCTCTTCCGCGTAGCAGAATGCCATCGAAACAACGGTATCGGCGCAGCCGTAGTAGATAGCGATACGTCCGGTGTCCTTGTCGCAGAGCGCCGCGCAGGGGAACGTCACGTTCTGAACGTCGCCGACGCACTCGTAGTACTCGCGCGGGTTGATGAGGTATTCCTTGCAGCGATACTTTACCTTCCACGGCTCGTCTTTGTCGAGTATGCAAGCGCCGAAACTGTAAACGAAGCCGTTGCAGCTTTCAAGAACGCCGTGATAGAACACAAGCCAGCCCTCGGAGGTCTCGATCGGGATAGGACCCGCGCCTATCTTCTTGGACTCCCAGCCCTTATCGGGAGCCATAACGTGTCTGTGTTCACCCCAGTATTTCATATCGGGAGACTGCGAAAGATACATATCGCCGAACGGGGTGTGACCGCTGTCGGACGGACGGCTGAACATAACGTACTTGCCGTCTATCTTGCGCGGGAACAGCACGCCGTTTCTGTTGAACGGCAGGAACGCGTTTTCGCATTGGTGGAACTCCTTGAAGTCCTTTGTCCAGCCCACGCCGAT
>DKXD01000186.1:24234-25148 GCA_002492075.1 Ruminococcaceae bacterium UBA7135 | reverse complement strand
CCAGCCGTAAGCGTTGCACCATGTGATCCAGTATCTGTCCTCGATCCATACACAGCGGGGATCGTAGCCGTACTGCCACGGATTAGCCTCGGCGGTCTTGGGATCGTCGTTTATCCACTCTACCTTTTCGGGGTTGATGTTCCAATGAATGCCGTCATCGGAGAAACCCGCGTGGATAGCCATATTTCTTTCCTTGTCGTCAACGCGGAAAACTCCCGCGAATTTGCCGTTAAAGGGAACAACGGCGGAGTTGAAGATAGAATTGCTTGTGGGAAGCAGGTCGCGCGGGATGATGGGGTTTGCGTTATAGCGCCATACAACGTCTTTGCAGCCTGCCGGGCGGTCTTGCCACGGCATATTGGGGATACTTACCCCGTTTACGATTTCTAAGCTCATTTGCAGCACCTCTCAAATTTTGATTCTTTAAGGTCGATTTAACCTTTATAATATTATATCAAATTTGTTTTGATTTTTCAATAGTGTTTTTGGCTAAATATTGTATTTATTTTTAGTATATATTGACTTAAAAAATAAGCTAACAGAAATTCGGACAGTTAGCCTTTAAAGTGTTTGTCTGCATTATTATGGAACCGCAAAGCCCCATTTATACGGAACTTCTTCGCACATTTGGAGAGAAAACGCCGTTATTAAGCGCTGTTTGCGTAATAACTTAACAAGGCGGCTTGCCCGAAAACCGTTATTTCTTCAATTTGTGCATTGCAAAGCGCCGTGCGGCTATAAAAAAGGCGTGTTGTTTTTATAGCTTTCCAAGCGAGTGAGGTGAGTGAATGTTATTATAAAGTCGTTTGCGTAATAACTTAATAAAACGCACAGCGCGCCGAGACTGTCCGCCGCGTGGGTTGACATCGCCCGGGAATTGTTGTATAATAATGTGGGAAGCGGGGAGATGAAAC
>DKXD01000186.1:22821-23959 GCA_002492075.1 Ruminococcaceae bacterium UBA7135 | reverse complement strand
AAAATGAATATATTCGGGTATACTTTGCCGCGGCTGCGGCGGCAATTTGAGAGTTTGGACGAAAATCCCGCGAAGGCGGACATTGTTTTCAGCGGCGTTTACAAAAACGGAGAGCGAGGTTTTCGCGGGTTCGGATTTGCGGAGCGTATCGCGGAAAAATTGGAGAACACATTCGAGTTTGGATTACCCGCGGTAGTCGAAAAGCGCGAGAGCGCCGACGCTGCGAAGCTGCTGCTGGAGCTGTGCGACGGCGAGTTTATCGAGACAGTGCTTATGCGTCAGCGCTTTGGGAATTGTGTATGCGTTTCCACACAGGTGGGCTGCAATATGGGCTGCAAGTTTTGTCAAAGCGGTCAGATGAAAAAGCGGCGCGATCTTAAGGTCGAGGAGATCGTCGGGCAGGTGCTTGCGATCTCGCGTGAGTTTTCCTGTAAAATAGACGGCGTATCGGTCATGGGTATCGGAGAGCCGTTCGATAACTTTCAAAACACCGCCGATTTCATTTCGACAGTGTCCGACGACAAGGGGCTTGCTGTGGGAAGACGGCACGTTACGGTGTCCACCTGCGGGATAGTTCCGAAAATATATGAGTATGCCGACTTGCCGCTGCCGTGCTCGCTGGCGATAAGCCTGCACGCTCCGACCGACGAGCTTAGAAGCGAGCTTATGCCCATAAACAAAAAATATTCGATAGACGAGGTGCTGAAAGCCGCCGAGTACTATTCCAAAAAAACACACCATCGTGTCGCGCTGGAGTATATTATGCTGGACGGCGTGAACGATTCGGACGAATGTGCAAAGCAGCTTGCAAAGGTTATTGACGGACGCGATTTTTATGTAAATCTTATTCCGTATAACTTCACGGAAAGCGAGTTCGGCAAATCGGATTCGGAAAAGCTTTCAAGATTTTGCGGGATACTTAAGGAAAACGGGGTTATCGCCACCAAGCGCCGCGAGTTCGGGGCAGACTTAAAAGCCGCCTGCGGGCAGCTCCGCGCCGATCACGATAAGGGATAGGAGCTTAATATTGATTATTTTCGTTTTCTTCCCCGTGAAGCGGGGAGAGAAAAGAAGATAATGCGTTTGCTTTGAATGGAAAAGCGGTTTTGCAAACTTTTTTCAAAAACCCCTTGACAAA
>DKXD01000186.1:22348-22510 GCA_002492075.1 Ruminococcaceae bacterium UBA7135 | reverse complement strand
TTTTCAAAAACCCCTTGACAAACTTCGAGTGTTATGCTATAATATTATAGTTCGATAATAACGGGAGTTTTATGCCCCTGTTTGACTTATTTTGTGCTGAGGAGGGATAACAATGGCGGTTCCTAAGAGAAAAGTATCTCGTGCAAGACGTGATAAAAGACG
>DKXD01000186.1:21886-22020 GCA_002492075.1 Ruminococcaceae bacterium UBA7135 | reverse complement strand
TCGTGCAAGACGTGATAAAAGACGCTCGGCGGTATGGAAGATAGATGCTCCCAACTTTTCGCGCTGCAAGAATTGCGGAGAGCTGAAGCCGGCTCACAGAGTATGCGGAAATTGCGGTTATTATAACGGCAGGG
>DKXD01000186.1:20869-21562 GCA_002492075.1 Ruminococcaceae bacterium UBA7135 | reverse complement strand
CGTTATCGCAAAGGAAGCAGATTGATCTATTAAGTAATTGATACAAGGATAGGCTTGGCGCGTTGCCGAGCCTGTTTTTGTTAGGCGGAAAAAACACCTTTTCTGTAAGCTGCTTTGTTGTTTTCCCCCGCCGCAGGCGGGAGAAAACAACAAATAACCGAATTAAGGAGTTAAGAGTGGGTCGATTTGTTCATTTGAATGTTCATACGGCGTACAGCCTGCTGGAGGGCGCCTGCCGTATAAAAGAGCTTGCCGCAAAGGCTCGCGAGCTGGGGCAGAACGCTCTTGCGATAACGGACAGCGGAGCGCTTTACGGCGCAGTGGAGTTTTTTGACGCGTGCCGTGAAAACGGTATAAAGCCGATAATCGGGTGCGAAGTGTCCATTGCCGAGGGCAGCCGAAATGCAAGACAGCACCCCGATCTCAAGCCGTATAAGCTGCTGCTTTTGTGCAAAAACGAAAACGGCTACTGCAGCTTGTGCCGCATTATTTCGGAGCAGAACAGCGGCTGCGGTTCGCCGATTACAGATATGGACAGTCTCTCGGAACATTCGGAGGGGCTTATCGCGGTGTGCTGCTGCGCGGGCGGAGAGATCGCTCGGCTGCTTGAAAGCGGCGGCGAAGCGGAGGCACTCGCGGCGGCGAACGAGTATAAACGCATATATGGCGGGGAGTTTTATCTGGAGCTTGCCC